>VGDZ01000068.1 GCA_016869515.1 Alphaproteobacteria bacterium
GCGGCCGCGGCTCCGCAGGCCGCGGCGGCGCCCGCCGCGGCTCCCGCGCCGGCCGACGACGACCTCGAGAACGCCGTGGTCTCGCCCATGGTCGGCACGGTCTATCTGGCGCCCGAGCCCGGCGCGGCGCATTTCGTCAAGGCCGGCGATCGGGTCAGCAAGGGCCAGACCCTGCTGATCGTCGAGGCGATGAAGACCATGAATCCGATCCCGGCCCCGCATGACGGCACGGTCAAGAAGGTGCTGGTCGGCGACGGCGCGCCGGTCGAGTACGGCCAGCCGCTGGTCGTGCTCGGCTAGCGGCCGTGTTCGAGAAGGTCCTGATCGCCAACCGCGGCGAGATCGCGCTGCGGATTCACCGCGCCTGCCGCGAAATGGGCATCAAGACGGTGGCGATCCACTCGACCGTCGACGCCGATGCGATGCATGTGCGATTGGCCGACGAAAGCGTCTGCATCGGCCCGCCCGCGGCCCAGCACAGCTATCTCAATATTCCGGCCATCATCTCGGCGGCCGAGATCACCGGCGCCGATGCCATTCACCCCGGCTACGGTTTCCTGTCCGAGAACGCGCGTTTCGCTTCGATCGTCGAGGAGCACGGCATCGCCTTCATCGGTCCCAAGCCCGAGCATATCCGCGCCATGGGCGACAAGGTGGTGGCCAAGGCGACGATGAAGAAGCTGGGCGTGCCGGTGACTCCGGGCTCGGACGGTCCGGTGTCCGATTCCTTCACCGCCCGGCGCGAGGCCGAACGCATCGGCTATCCGGTGCTGATCAAGGCGGCGGCCGGCGGCGGCGGACGCGGCATGCGCGTCGCCCGCGCCGTGTCCGAGCTCGATTCCGCCCTGGCCCAGGCGCGGGCCGAGGCCGGCGGCGCCTTCGGCGACGACACGGTCTATCTCGAGAAGTACCTCGACCGGCCGCGCCATATCGAGATTCAGATCCTGGCCGACAGCCACGGCGCGGTGGTCCATCTCGGCGAACGCGATTGTTCCCTCCAGCGCCGCCACCAGAAGATCCTCGAGGAAAGCCCTTCGCCCGGCCTCAACGCCGGCGACCGCGCCAAGATCTGCGGCCGCGTGGTCGAGGCCATCCGCCAGTTCGGCTATCGCGGCGTCGGCACGGTCGAAATGCTCTATCAGGACGGGCAGTTCTACTTCATCGAAATGAATACCCGCCTGCAGGTCGAGCACCCGGTGACCGAGGCGGTGACCGGCATCGACCTGGTGCGCGAACAGCTGCGCGTCGCCGCCGGCGAGACGCTGGGCTATCGCCAGGAGGACATCGCCTTTCAGGGCCATGCCATCGAATGCCGGGTCAATGCCGAGAACCCCGAGACCTTCGCGCCGGCGCCGGGACGGATCGCGGAATTCCATGCCCCCGGCGGGCTGGGCGTGCGGATGGATTCGGGCCTCTATTCGGGCTATCGCGTGCCGCCCAATTACGACAGCCTGATCGCCAAGCTGATCGTCCACGGCCGCACCCGCAACGAATGCCTGATGCGGCTCAAGCGCGCGCTGGAAGAGACCGTGATCGGCGGCGTGCTGACCACTATCCCGCTGCACCAGGCGGTGATCGCCGATCCCGGCTTCATCGACGGCGCCTACGACATCCGCTGGCTGGAATCCTTCGTCGCCCGCCGCCGCGACGGAGGCTGATGCCGCTCGCGCCCCAGGTCGTGCTGCGCGCCTATGCCATGGGCGTGTTTCCCATGGCCGAAAGCCGCGACGACGAGGAGCTGTTCTGGGTCGAGCCGAAACGGCGCTGCATCCTGCCCTTCGAGCGGGTCCATGTCGCGCGCAGCCTGGCGCGGACCGTGCGGCAGGGCCGGTTCGCGGTCGCGGTGGACCGCGATTTCGAGGCGGTGATCGCGGCTTGCGCCGAACCGCGCCCGGGCCACGAGCAGAGCTGGATCAACCGTTCGATCCGGGAGACCTATCGCGAGCTCCATCGCCTCGGTCACGCCCATTCGGTCGAATGCCGGATCGGAGACCGGTTGGTCGGCGGCCTCTACGGCGTCGCCATCGGCGCGGCTTTTTTCGGCGAAAGCATGTTCAGCCGCGCGACCGACGCCTCCAAGGTGGCGTTCGTGCACCTGGTGGCGCGGCTCAAGGCCGGCGGCTTCGTGCTGCACGATGCCCAGTTCATGACCGATCACTTGCGGCGCCTGGGCGGGATCGAGATCCCGCGCGAGCGTTACCTCAAATTGCTGGCGGCGGCGATCGCCAAGCCCGCCGAGTTCCGGGCCTTCGCGGGCGACGGCGATCCTCAGCGGGTCTTGCAGTCGATCGCCCACACGTCATAGGTCGGGTGCTCCATCGCCGACACCGCCGGCGAGGACGCGAACATCCAGCCCGCGAACACGGTCTTCGGCAGATCGCCCGGCTTGGCCTCCGCGATCTCGACGAACACCGCGACTTCGGGCGTCTCTTCGGGCGGCTTCTTCTTGCATTCGCGCGCCACCACGGCAAGCGCGTGAAAACGGACAATGCGGTCGAGCGGCGCCTCGATGGTGGTGACGCGGGCGGTGACCTTGTCGAGACCCTGCAGCACCGCGACGGTTTCGGCCGCGGCCGTTGCGGCGTCGAGCAGAAGTGCGACCAGCGCGACCGCACCAACCTTGAGGGCTTTGATCATGCCGCGACTAGAGCCTGCGATTGTGGCGACAGCAAGGCGCCGCCGAGTGGCTATTTGGCGGGCTTGGCGCCCTGGTCGGTGCTGGAGAACACGAACTTGCCCAGCAGCTCCTCGAGGTTGATCGAACCCTGGGTGAACTTGATGCGCCCGCCGGCCGAGAGGGTGCGGTCGCTGGCGCCGGCCTCCAGCGCCAGGAACTTGGAGCCGAGCAGGCCGTCGGAGGCGATCTTGGCGGTCGAATCGTCGGGCAGCTTGATGGCCGGATCGACCGACAGCTTGATTTCGGCCTGATAGCTTTCGGCATCGACCCGCTGGCCGGTGACGGTACCGATCTTGATGCCGGCCATGCGCACGTCGGAACCGATGCGCAGCCCGTCGACCTTGTCGAACCGCGCCGTCAGTTCGTAGCCCGAGACCCGGCCCACCTTGGTCGAGGTGTAGGCGAAGCCGAAGAACAGCGCCGCCACCGCCAACACCACGGCGCCGATCAGGGTTTCGACCAGTTGGCTGCCCATGGCGCGCGGTTCAGTTCGGCCGCCAGGGTTCGTAGTCGCCGGTCGTGGCGGCACGACCGCGGTTGCCAAGCACCGAGCCGGCCGGATGATAGGCCTCGGCGCTGCCGGTCAGGTTCGGCAAGTGGGTCTTTTCCCACGGCTTGGCCGGGCGCGGGCCGAGCGGAGGCTGGTCGACGGTATGATGCAGCCAGGCATGCCATTCCGCCGGGACGTTCGAGGCTTCGACCTCGCCCGCGTACAGCACCCAGCGGCGCGTACCTTGGCGCTCGCGGTAGTACATGTTGCCGAATTCGTCCTTCCCCACCGGCTCGCCCTTGAGCCAGGTGAAGAACTTGGTCCAGGCATTGGCGTTCATGCCCGAATCTATAGCGGAGCAGCTTCGCGGCGGTCAAATCGCGCGGCGCCGCACCGGCGGGGACCAGACCGCGATCGGTTCATAGGAAATCACGGCCGCGATTCCCCATGAACCGTGAATCGCGGTCCGGAGCAGGATACGAGGGCATGATCCGCGATCTGTCTTGAACTCTATTGTTCAAGACAGATCGATCATGCCCTAGATGGGTGGCGAGACCTGTCCCTGCATGATAGGAATACCCAATGTACAAGGACCATGCCGCCCAGGAGCGCCGCCGCAAGGCGATGCGCGAGGCGCGCGATCTGCTTGAGGCGTTGCAGCATTTCGGCGCTGCCCGGGCGCGCGCCTTTGCCGAGTTCGAAAAATCGATCCAGACCTATACCTTTGCCGATTACTCCAGGCTTTTCAATCTGTTAGCAGAGTACCGCAGCTTCGTCTCGGTGGTCCAGTCGCGGCTTTTGGAAATCGGCTTGGCGGACGACCACGAAAGCCATGTCGAGGCACGCAAGCTGACCCGGCGGTTGATTGTCGCCGCGCTCAAGGTGATCAGCGCCTATCTGCGCCGCCTGATGGAGTATGGTCTGGTACCGCTGTTTGCGTTTGCGCCTTTTGAGGATCAGAAGCGAAAGATCGCCGAAATCAAGGCTGACATCCGATTCGAAGAGTATTCCGCCGAAGTCCGCCGCGCCACCGAAAACGCCTTCGCCTCGGTCGAAGAACTGCTGGATCGCTGCCTGGAGATGGCCATACCGATGCCGGACTATACCCGCGAACCCGGACTTCCAAAGCCGAGGCGCACCGAAGCGACCGGTTTCCTCGGTTCGGGCGAAATGGGCCTCAAGCGCCAGCGCGTCCGCAATCTCGACACCATTAGCGCGCCGAGCATGAGCGGCGCCGGCGCAGGTGGTGGCGGCGGCGGCGGTCGGCGGGGATAACCCCGCCGCGTTCAGGCGCGGCTGAACTTGCCGCCGCGTTCAGGCGCGGCTGAATTTCTTGTATTTGATGCGATGCGGCTGGTCGGCATCGGTGCCGAGTCGGCGTTTGCGGTCAGCCTCGTAGTCCTGATAGTTGCCCTCGAACCAGACGACTTTCGAATCGCCTTCGAACGCCAACATGTGCGTGGCGATGCGATCCAGGAACCACCGATCATGGCTGATCACCAACACGCAGCCGGCGAACTCGACCAGCGCCTCTTCCAGCGCGCGCAGCGTGTCGACGTCGAGATCGTTGGTCGGCTCGTCGAGCAGCAGCAGATTGCCGCCGGATTTCAGCATCTTCGCCAGATGGACGCGGTTGCGTTCGCCGCCGGATAGCTGGCCGACCTTCTTCTGTTGGTCGGAGCCGCGGAAGTTGAAGGCGCCGACATAGGCCCGGCTGGGCATCTTGCGCTTGCCCAGCACCAGTTCGTCGTCGCCGCCCGAGATCTCCTGCCACACCGTCTTGGCGGGATCGAGCGCGTCGCGGCTCTGGTCGACATGGCCCAGCTTGACCGTCTCGCCGATCTTGAGCGTGCCGGAATCCGGCTTCTCCTGCCCGACCAGCATGCGGAACAGCGTGGTCTTGCCGGCGCCGTTGGGGCCGATGATGCCGACGATCCCGCCCGGCGGCAGCCGGAAGTCCAGCTTGTCGATCAGCAGGTTGTCGCCATAGGCCTTGGACAGGCCCTGGGCCTCGATCACCATGGTGCCGAGCCGCGGCCCGGGCGGAATCACGATCTGGGCGCGCTCCTGGGACTTGGCGTGCTCTTCTGACAGCAGCGATTCGTAGGCGGTGATGCGCGCCTTGGACTTGGCCTGACGGGCGCGCGGCGTCTGGCGGATCCATTCCAGTTCGCGTTGCAGCGTGCGCTGGCGGGCTTCCTCGGTCTTCTCCTCCTGCGCCAAGCGCTTCTGCTTCTGATCGAGCCAGGACGAGTAGTTGCCCTCCCAAGGAATGCCGTGGCCGCGATCGAGTTCCAGGATCCAGCCGGCGACGTTGTCGAGGAAGTAGCGGTCGTGCGTCACCGCCACGACCGTGCCTGGATAGTCGTGCAGGAAGCGTTCCAGCCAAGCCACGCTTTCGGCGTCGAGATGGTTGGTCGGCTCGTCGAGCAGCAGCAGATCGGGTTTCGACAGCAGCAGGCGAGTCAGCGCGACGCGCCTGCGCTCGCCGCCCGAAAGTTCCGCGACCGCGGCGTCGCCGGGCGGGCAGCGCAGCGCCTCCATCGCGATCTCGACATGGTTGTCGAGCTCCCAGGCGCCGACGGCGTCGATCTTCTCCTGCAGCTGCGCCTGTTCGGCCAGCAGCTTTTCCATTTCGCCGTCGTCGCTGACCTCGCCCAGCTTGGTCGATACCGCCTCGTAGCGGTCGAGCAGCGCCTTGGTCTCGGCCACGCCTTCCATGACGTTGGCCTTGACGTCCTTGGCCGGGTCGAGCTGGGGTTCCTGCGGCAGGAAGCCGACCTTGACGCCCTCGGCCGGCCAGGCCTCGCCGACGAAATCCTTCTCCAGCCCGGCCATGACCCGCAGCAGGGTCGACTTGCCGGCGCCGTTCAGGCCCAGCACGCCGATCTTGGCGCCGGGAAAGAACGACAGCCAGATGTCGCGCAGCACCTGCTTGCCGCCCGGGTAGGTCTTGCCCAGGCCCTTCATCACGTAGATGTACTGGTACGACGCCATGTGCCGCGGTCCTTGCCGTGAAACGCCGCGTGCTTCTATCCTCTCGCGCGCGGTGGATCAACCGCCGCGCCGGCGCTATGCTCGGCGCCATGCCGGTGCTTGCCATGCTGGGCGCGGTGTTCCTGTGGGCGTCCTCGCTGACCAGCCTCCGGTTCACCTTCCGCTATTTCGAGGTGTTCGACGTCATGGTCGCACGCATGGCGCTGGCGGCCTTGGTGCTGTGGAGCCTGGTGGCGCTGACCCGGGTCGAGTGGCGGCCGCGCGCGATCGGCTGGCGGCCGCTGGCGATGGGCGTACTCGAGCCCGGGTTGGTCAGCCTGGTGTTCATGTATGGGCTGTCGCTGTCCAGCGCCACCGTCGCCGGCGTGTGCTGGAGCCTGATGCCGATCGTGATGCCGTTCCTCGGCTATGCGGTGCTGAAGGAAAACTTCAATCCGATCGTGCTGGCGGCGGCGCTGTTGGCGATCCTCGGCGTGACGCTGCTGTTCGGATCCAAGATCGCGGCCGGGCAGTCGACCTTGACCGGAAACCTGCTTCTGGTGTGCGGCGTGCTGATCGCCGCCGGCTGCCAGTTGCTGGCGCGGGTGGTCAACCGCGGCACCAACCATCCCATCGCCGTGACCGCCTGGCAGATGATCGGCGCGACGCTGATGACCATGCCGGTGCTGAGCCTGTCCGGGGATCGCGGCGGCTACGAGGCGACGCCGTGGACGGCCTATGCCGCCTTGCTCTATGCCGGCAGCTTCGGCGCGGCGGGGCCGTTCCTGCTCTACAACTACGCCCTCAAGCACCTGCCGGTGGCGCGTGCCGGCCTGTTTCCGGTGCTGGTCGGTCCGTTCACCATTCCCATGGCCTGGGTGGTGGTGGGCGAGACCGCCAGCCTAGCCGATCTGGCCGCCATCGCGGTGGTGGCCTCGGGGGTGCTGCTGCCGAGTTTCCACCAACGCTTGCGAAAAACGGCATGAGCTTCGAACTCGATCCCCGATTGGCCGCCGACACGGTCGAACTCGACCGCTGGGACCTGTCGCAAGTGCTGCTGATGAAGGACGCCAACTATCCTTGGCTGGTGCTGGTGCCGATGCGCACGGGCTTGCGCGATCTGATCGATCTGGCGCCGGCCGACCGGCCCGTCATGAACGCCGAAATCCAGCGCGCGGGCGAGAGGCTCAGGCGCATGACCGGCTGCCATAAGCTCAACATCGCCTCGCTTGGCAATCAGGTGGCGCAGTTGCATGTCCATATCATCGCCCGCTTCACCGACGATCCGGCCTGGCCGCGGCCGGTCTGGGGCGTCCAACCGGCCAAGCCCCATGCGCCCGAGGCGCTGGCCGATTTCCGGCGGCGCTGGCGAGAAGCCTAAAGCTTTTTGCCCAGCCGCCCGGCCAGGTCCTGGATGAACTGCCAGGCGACGCGGCCCGAACGCGCGCCGCGGGTCATCGACCATTCGACCGCTTCGGCGTGAAGCCGGTCGGCAGGAACTCCCAGCTTGAAGGCCTCGGCATAGGCCTCGATCATGGCGAAGAAATCGTCCTGGCTGCAGGCGTGGAAGCCGAGCCAGAGCCCGAAACGATCCGACAGCGAGACCTTTTCTTCCACCGACTCGCCGGGATGGATCGCGGTCGAGCGCTCGTTTTCGATCATGTCGCGATTGAGCAGGTGTCGGCGGTTGGAGGTGGCATAGAACACCACCGTCTCGGGCCGGCCCTCGATGCCGCCTTCCAACACCGCCTTGAGCGATTTGTAGCTGGTGTCCTGGCCGTCGAACGACAGGTCGTCGCAGAACAGGATGGCGCGCCGCGATCCGGTGCGCAGCCGCCGCAACAGCCGCGGCAGCGAGCCGATGTCCTCGCGGTGGATCTCGACCAGCGCCAGCGCCCGCGGCGTCTCGCGGTTGACCTGGGCGTGCGCCGCCTTGATCAGCGAGGACTTGCCCATGCCGCGCGCGCCCCACAGCAGCGCGTTGTTGGCCGGCAGGCCCTTGGCGAAGCGGCGGGTGTTGTCGAGCAGGATGTCGCGCACCCGGTCGATGCCCTTGAGCAGGCCAAGCTCGACCCGGCTGACCTTGGACACCGCGTCCAGCCGGTCGCCCTCGGGGTGCCAGACGAAGGCGTCGGCCAGGTCGAGATTGGCCACCGGCGCCGGCGGCGGCGAGACCCGCTCCATCGCCTCGGCGACGCGGGTGAGGGCGGCTTCGAAACGTTTCCAGTCGCTCATCGAAAATCCAAGATCGGCGCGGCGGACTCCTGCGCCTCGGGCCGCCCTGGTCTATGCGCCCGCGCCGCCGCCGTCAACCGCCGGCCTCGGTTGCAATTCGGGTGCGGGCCGGTATAGTCCGCGCGCGTTTCACCTGACCGGGAGCGTTCGATGTTTTCCACGCCGGCTTTCGCCCAGGCCGCCGCCGGCGGCAGCGCGGGCGGTTTCGACTTCGTGTCGTTGCTGCCGTTGGTGCTGATCTTCGTCATCTTCTATTTCCTGCTGATCCGTCCGCAGCAGAAGAAGATGAAGCAGCATCGCGACATGATCGCGGCGGTCAAGCGCGGCGACCAGGTCATTCTCGGCGGCGGCATCCGCGGCAAGGTGGTCAAGGTGGCCGACGACGAGGCCCTGGTCGAGATCGCGGACAACGTCAAGGTGCGGGTGGTCAAGGCCACCATCACCGACGTCGTGGTCAAGGCCGAGCCGTTCAAGGACGAGGCCGAAACCAAGCCCGAGGCAGAGAAGGCCGAGGACAAGAAGCCGGCCTAGGGCGGGCGCCGCGCGCGGGGCAGGGATCGCGACATGCTGCATTTTCCGCCGTGGAAGCAGGCTTTGGTGTGGGCGATTTGCGCCGCCGGCCTGGCGTTCGCGGTGCCCAACCTGTTTCCCAAGGCCAGCGTCGCCGGCTGGCCTAGCTTCGTGCCGCGCGATCAGCTGCATCTCGGGCTCGACTTGCAGGGCGGATCGCACCTGCTGCTCGAGGTCGACACCGAGCAGATGATCAAGGAGCGGCTGGAGAACGTGGTCGACGCCGCGCGCCAGGAACTGCGCACCAGGGAACGCATCGGCTATTCCGAATTGGGCGTGGTCGGGCGCGAGGTGGTGGTGGCGGTGCTCAATGCCGCCGACCGCGACCGCGCCGCGACCGCGGTTCGCGGTCTTGCGGTGCAGATCACCTCGCCCGCCACCGGCATGTCGACGCCCGACATCCAGGTGACGACGCGGCCCGACGGCCGCATCGCCGTCACCCTGACCGAGCCCGCGATCCGCGAACGCAAGCGCGCCGCGGTCGATCAGTCGATCGAGATCGTGCGCCGCCGCATCGACCAGACCGGCGTGTCCGAGCCGATCATCGCCCGCCAGGGCGAGGAGCGCATCCTGATCCAGCTTCCCGGCGTCGACGACCCCGACCGCATCAAGCGGCTGTTGGGCAAGACCGCCAAGATGACCTTCCATCTGGTCGACACCACCACGCCGATCGACAGCGTGCGGCCGGGGCGCGAGCCGCCCGGCCTGGTGCTGATGGAGGCCGATGCGCGCGAGGCGCGCTTCCAGTCGCGCTATCTGGTGCAGAAGCGGGTGATGGTCTCGGGCGAGAACCTGACCGACGCCCAACCCACCTTCCAGGACGGCCAGCCGGTGGTCAGCTTCGCCTTCGATTCCTCGGGCGCGCGCCGCTTCGGCGACGTCACCCGCGAGAACGTCGGCCGGCCGTTCGCCATCGTGCTCGACGGCAAGGTGATCTCGGCGCCGGTGATCCGCGACGCCATCCTCGGCGGTCGCGGCATCATTTCGGGGTCGTTCAGCGTCCAGGCCGCCCACGACCTGGCGCTGCTGTTGCGCGCCGGCGCCTTGCCGGCGCCGCTCAAGATCATCGAGGAGCGCTCGGTCGGTCCCGGCCTGGGCGCGGATTCGATCCGCTCCGGCCTGATCGCCGGCATGATCGGCGCGGGCGGCGTGTTGGGGTTCATGTTCCTGAGCTATGGGCCGTTGTTCGGCGGTCTCGCCAACCTGGCGCTGGCGATCAACGTGGCGATGATCCTGGGCGTGATGTCGGCGCTGGGCGCGACCTTGACCTTGCCG
Source organism: Alphaproteobacteria bacterium (assembly GCA_016869515.1). Classification (GTDB taxonomy): domain Bacteria; phylum Pseudomonadota; class Alphaproteobacteria; order VGDZ01; family VGDZ01; genus VGDZ01. Next base: position 10,224 of record VGDZ01000068.1, read on the forward strand.
GGCATCGCCGGGCTGGTGCTGACCATCGGCATGGCTGTCGACGCCAACGTGCTAATCTTCGAGCGCATCCGCGAGGAATTGCGCGGCGGCAAGACGCCGATCGCCGCGATCGAGGCCGGCTATCACCGCGCCTGGACAACGATTCTCGATTCCAATCTGACCACGCTCTTGGCCAATGCGCTGTTGTTCCAGTTCGGCGCCGGTCCGGTGCGCGGCTTCGCGGTGGTGATCTCGATCGGCATCATTACGTCGATGTTCACCGCCGTCGTCGTCGTCCGGCTGCTGACGGTCTATTGGCTCAAGCGCCGTCGCCTCGCGGCATTGGCGCTGTAGGAGGCGGCGATGTGGCGCTTGCGCCTGGTCCCGACGGTGACCCGCTTCGGCTTCATGCGGTTGCGGCATCTGTGCCTGATCGCCTCGGTGGCGATGGGGCTGGGCTCGATCGGGTTGTTCTTCGCCTTGGGCATCAATTTCGGCATCGACTTCACCGGCGGCATCCTGATCGAAACCCGCGCCCAGGCCGAGCGGGCCGATCTGGCCGAGATGCGCACCAAGCTGCACGGCCTCGGCATCGGCGACGTCACGCTGCAGGAATTCGGCTCGCCGCGCGACGTGCTGATCCGGATCGAGCGCCAGGAAGGCGCCGGCGACGCCCAACAGAAGGCGGTCGAGCGCGTGCGCCAGACCCTGGGCAGCGCCTTCGAGTATCGGCGGGTCGAATTCGTCGGTCCGCAAGTGTCCGAAGAGTTGATCAAGGGCGGCGTCATCGCCGTGGTGCTCGCCATCCTGGCACAGATGGTCTACGTCTGGTTCCGCTTCGAATGGGAGTTCGGGCTCGGCTCGGTCGCGGCCCTGGTCCATGACGTGCTGCTGACCTTCGGCGTGCTGACCTTCGCCCGCTTCGACTTCAACCTGACCGAGGTGGCGGCGGTGCTGTTGATCATCGGCTATTCGATGAACGACACCGTGGTGGTCTACGACCGCGTGCGCGAGAACCTGCGCAAGTACAAGAAGATGCCGCTGCTCGAGCTGCTCGATCTTTCGGTCAACGAGACGCTGTCGCGCACCACCATGACCGCGGCGACGACGCTGATCGCGCTGATCCCGCTGTTGATCTTCGGCGGCGAGGCGATCCGCGGCTTCGCCTTCACCATGATCTGGGGAATTTTCGTCGGCACCTATTCCTCGATCTTCATCGCCGCCGCGGTGCTGGTCTATCTCGATCTCGACAAGAAGCGCGCCAAGCGCGCGGCGGCCGAGGCCGCCAGCCCGCCGGCCACGCCTTAGCTGCGGGACAGGGGTGGGGCGATGGACATCACGCCGCTCGTTCCCGCCGACCGCAAGGTAATCGACAGCTATGGCCCAGGACGCTTTCGCGTCGCCGGCCAAAACTACCAAAGCGCGCTGTTGGTGTTTCCCGACGCGGTCGAGCAATGGGCCGCCGCCGGATTGGAGCCGGGCGCGCTGGATGCGGTCAAGGGGCGCGGGGTCGAGGTGTTGCTGATCGGCTGCGGCAAGGCGATCCAGTTTCTGCCGCCGGCGCTGCGCGCGGAACTGCGCGCCGCCGGCATCGGCGTCGAGATCATGGACACCGGCGCCGCCTGCCGCACCTACAACGTATTGCTGGCGGAAGGTCGCAAGGTGGCGGCGGCGCTCCTCCCGCTATGAAAAAAAGCGGGGGCCCGCAGGCCCCCGCCGAAGACGCGGTCGTCCGATCGCTCAGCCGAGATTGGCGCCCGCGATCATGCCGAACAGCATCGGCACCGACAGCATGGTGTTGAAGCGCGAGGTCAGCATCGCCATCCGCCCCGACTTCTTCTTGGTGTCGGCGTCGGCCTCGACCAGGCCGAGCGCGCGCTGCTGGTTCGGCCAGATGATGAACCAGACGTTGAACGCCATCACCAGCGCCAGCCACATGCCGATGCCGAGCGCGGTCAGCGAGGCGCTGCCGCCCTGGAACATCAACAGCTTGTCGAGTCCGTACTTGACCTGACCCAGCACCAGTCCGGTGACGACCGTGGCCAGCGCCGACCAGCGGAACCAGAACAGCACCGCCGGTGCGATCACCTTGGTCACTGCCGGCTTCTGTTCGTCCGGGATCTTGGGCATGGACGGGATCTGGACGAAGTTGAAGTACCAGAGGAAACCGATCCACATCACCCCCGACAGCACGTGCAGATAGCGCCACCAGGTCGCGGCCGAGCCGCCGGTGCCGACGATCAGCAGCACCACCACCAGGATGCCGACGCCGATGCCGATGGCGTATTCGAGTTTTTCCCACGGGATATTCATGGCAGCCCCCTTTTGAGTTCGCCGAATCGCGAACGCTTCCCAATCGCGACAACCGATATCACAGCCTACCCCGGCGGGACAAGAAAGGGCCGTCGGCGGCCGATTCGGCGATTGACGGCGGCCGGATCGGGGCTAATGTGCGCCCCCGTCGGCGGCAGGGAAGGCGGTAGCGACATGGATTTCATGAGCTACGAGTTTTGGGCGGCGTTGGGCGCCATCGTCTACATCAACATCCTGCTGTCGGGCGACAACGCGGTGGTGATCGCGTTGGCCTGCCGCGAACTTCCGGCCAACCAACGCAAGCTCGGCATCTTCTACGGCTCGCTGGCGGCGATCCTGCTGCGCATCGTCTTCACCTTCTTCGTCGTCGAGCTGATGAAGATCCCCTATCTGCAGATCGTCGGCGCGGCGCTGTTGCTGTGGATCGCGGTCAAGCTGCTGGTGCCCGAGGAGAACGAGGGCGGTCACGGCGTCAAGTCCGGCGCCACGCTGTGGGCAGCGGTGCGGACGGTGGCGATCGCCGATGCGGTGATGAGCCTCGACAACGTCATCGCCATCGCCGCGGCGGCGCGCGGCGATCTGGTGCTGATCCTGATCGGCTTGGCGATCTCGATGCCGCTGATCATCTACGGCAGCCAGTTGGTGCTGGTGCTGCTGCAGCGCTATCCGTTCCTGATCACGCTGGGCGGTGCGGTGCTGGGCTACCTGGCGGGCGAGATCGGCATCGCCGATCCGGTGGTCAAGTCCTGGGTCGACTCCGATGCGGCGTGGCTGCATTGGGGGGCGCCGTGGGGCTTGGCGGTCGGCGTGGTCCTGGTGGCGCGCGCCATCCTGGCGGCGCGCAAGGCCCGCGCCAAGCCCGAGGATCTGGCCGCGCCGCCGCAGGGAGACAAGCCATGAGCATCCTGATCCCGATCGACGGCTCGTCGGCCTCGCTCAATGCCGTGCGCCATGCCATCGCCTTGGGCGCGGCGGCCGGCGCCGAGCTTCATTTGCTCAACGTCCAGCCGAAGATTCGCGGCACCGCCTCGGCCTTCGTCGGCTCGGATGCGATCAAGGCGATGCACCGCGAGGAGGGCATGAAAGTACTGCAGCCCGCGCTCGATCTTGTCGCCAAGGCCGGGCTCAAGGCCCAGTTCCATATCGGCGTCGGCGATGTCGGCGAGACCGTGGCCGGTTTCGTCAAGTCGCTGAGCTGCCGGCAGGTGGTGATGGGCACGCGCGGCCTGGGCGGCGTCGCCGGGCTGGTGCTGGGTTCGGCGGTCAGCGACATCGTCGAGCAAGTCGACGTGCCGGTGACGCTGGTCAAATAGGTGGCTGCGGCCCCGCCGCTTTACGAACAGCTTCGCCGCCAGGACCGCGGCCGCTTCCTGACCGCGCTGTTCGCGCCGCAGCCGGCGCGCGACGAGCTGATCGCGCTCTATGCCTTCGCCGCCGAAATCGCGCGCGTGCCATACTTGGTCAAGGAACCCGGCTTGGGCGCCATTCGCTTGCAATGGTGGCGCGATGGGTTGGACGGGGTGGCGGCCGGCATGCCACCGCAGCATCCGGTGCTGGAGGCGCTAGGCCAGGCGCAGCGACGCAAGCCCTGGCGGTTCGATCTGTTGCGGTGCGCGCTCGATGCCCGCGAGCGCGAACTCGATCCGACGCCCTTGGCGAACTTGGCGGCTTGCGAGTCCCATGCGCGCGAGGCGGCGGCGACCGTGGTGCTGGCGGCGCTGGATCGTTTGGGGACCGAGCGTTCGGCCGATATCGAGGTCGGACAGGCCGTCGGCATCGCCGTCGGCCTGGCCGAGTTGGCCGGCGGAAGGCTCGCGCCGCCTTTGGCCGTCGAAGCGGCCGCGCGCAGCCGGGAGCTGACCGCCGAGGCGCGGGCGCGGCGATCCGAAATCTCGCGGCGGTCTCTGCCGGCGCTGCTGGCCGCGCGACTGACCGAGGCCCGGCGCGACCGTCGCCCCGACGGCCTGCTGGCGGCGCGACTGATCTGGGCCAACTGGACCGGGCGATATTAGAACTCGGCGAGGCTGGCGGCGGCGCGGTCGAGCTTGGTCAGGAGGCGGTCGAGCGCGCGGCGTTCGGCCGGGGTCAGCGAGGCCAGCAGCCGGCATTCGCGTTCGAGCGCGAACGGGGCGATGCGGGAATAGACCGAGCAGCCCGCCGGCGACAGCGTCAGCACGGCGCGGCGGCGGTCGCGGCCGTCGGTGGCGCGACCCAAGCGACCGGCGCGCTTGAGCCCGGCGATGGCGCGGCTGACGGTGACCTTGTCCATGGCGGTGCGCTCGGCCACCGCCGCCGCCGACAATCCGGGAAAGCGCGCCAGCGTCGCCATCACCCGCCATTCCGGGATGCTGAGCCCGAAGCGCCGCCGGTAATGCGCCGCCAGCGCGCCGGAAATGCGGTTGGTCAGCACTGACAGCCGGTAGGGGACGAAGCGTTCCAGCACCAGTTGGCTGGCGGGACGAAAGCGGCGGGCGACGGGCATGATCGGTTGCAAATGAAACTATCGCCGCGCCGGGGCGGCGTCAAACCGGCGCCGGAACGTCTTTCAGTCGGCGGCGGCGCGCCCCGCCCGGCGCTCGCTCCAGGCCTCGAGCTTGGCGCGGGCGCCGTTGCGTGCCGGATCGATCGCCTGGTCGTGATTGGCGCGCTTGGCGGTCAGTTCGATGACGTAGCCGTTGGGATCGCGGAAATAGATCGAATCGATGAAATGATGATCCGAGATGCCGCGGGTCTCGATGCCGGCGGCGCGGCCCTTGTCGTACATCCGCCGCAGATCGTCCTGGCCGACCTCGAGCGCGATGTGCAGGTCGTAGTCGTCCTGGGCCTTGAACTCGAACGGCTTGTCCGGCGCCTCGAAAAAGGCCAGGAACGAGCCGTCGTCGAGCCGGTAGAAGCTGTGCAGGGTCTCGGTCTTGCGGCCGGTCTTGGTCTCCTTGATTTCGATCACGTGCGCCAGCGGCAAGCCCAGGAAATCCTCGTAGAACCGCCGGGTCTCCTCGGAATCGCGGCAGCGATAGGCGTTGTGATGCAGGCCCTTGATCATGTGCGCCTCCTCACACGGCGACGAATTTCTGCCCCTTGACCGCGTTCAACAGGCCGTTGAAGGCCTCGTTGACCGAGTTCCAGTTCGGCAGCTTCTTCATGGTCTTGATCCAGCGGTCGACATTGGGATAGGCCGCGAAATTGCAGCCGATCACCTCGCCGACCGTGATCAGGCCGATGCCGAAATAATCGGCGATGGTGATCCGGTCGCCGCAGAGATAGTCGCGCTTGGGGCCGATCCAGTGCTGGTCCAGAAGCTGCAGCCAGCCCTTGACCCGCTCCTGGGCCCATTCCAGCGTCGCCGCCTGCGCGGCGTCGGTCTTGCGCTTGTGGTGCGGGAAGACCTGGGGATAGGCCAGGCCATAGCCGAGGTCGCGATAGAAGTTGGCGTTGAACCAATCCATCATCTCGTTGACCTTGGCTCGCGCCTTGAGGTCCTTGGGATAGGCCGGCGAGCCGACCTTGTCGGCGAGGTATTTGAGGATCGCCGAGCTTTCGGTCAGGCGCAGATCGCCGTCTTCCAGCACCGGCACCATGCGGTTGGGGTTGATCGCCGTGAAGGCCGGCTGGTAATGGGCGCCGGTCATCAAATCGACCAATTCCTCGTCCATCTTGATGCCGCTTTCGGCCGCGAACAGGCGCACCGGCCGGCTGGTCATGGATACCGGATGCATGTAGAGCTTCATGGCGCTTCTCCCCCAGGCGGATGACGGGAAAATAGCACGCCGGAGCCGGCGGCGGCGAGGCCGCCGCCAGCGCGATTTAATTTCACTTGAAACTAAATCCCCCCTGGGATAAGCACGAGACCTGCCTTTCGCGACCGGATGGAGCCTTGGACCATGGCCGATCTGTGGGACAACCCGATGGGCACCAGCGGGTTCGAATTCGTCGAATACGCCGCGCCCGATCCGGCGGCGCTGGGCGCCCTGTTCGAGCGCATGGGGTTCGCGGCGGTGGCGCGGCACCGCGCCAAGTCGGTCACGCTCTACCGCCAGGGCGACATCAACTTCATTCTCAACGCCGAGCCCGATTCCTTCGCCCAGGCTTTCGCCCGCGTCCACGGACCCTCGATTTGCGCCATCGCCTTCCGGGTGGCCGATGCCGCCAAGACGCTCAAGCATGCGGTCGCGCAGGGTGCCTGGCCGGTCGAGGGCAAAATCGGGCCGATGGAACTCAACATTCCGGCGATCAAGGGCATCGGCGATTCGCTGCTCTATCTGGTCGACCGTCATGGCGCGCGCGGCACGATCTACGACGTCGACTTCGTGCCGCTGCCGGGGGTCGACCAGAGGCCGCGCGGCGCCGGCCTGACCGCGATCGACCATCTCACCCACAACGTCCATCGCGGCCGCATGGTCGAATGGTCGGCGTTCTACGAACGCTTGTTCAATTTCCGCGAGGTGCGCTATTTCGACATCGAGGGCAAGCTGACCGGGCTCAAGTCCAAGGCCATGACCAGCCCCTGCGGCCTGATCCGGATTCCGATCAACGAATCCTCGGACGACAAGTCGCAGATCCAGGAATACCTCACGGCCTATCGTGGCGAGGGCATCCAGCACGTCGCGCTGGCGACCGGCGACATCTGCGCGGCGGTCGACGCGCTCAAGGCCAAGGCGGTCGGGTTCCTCGACACGCCCGACACCTATTACGACGCGACCGATGCCCGCCTGCCGGGCCATGGCGAGGACCTGGCGCGGCTGCGCGCGCGGCGCATCCTGATCGACGGCGCGCCGACCCAGGGCGGCGGCATCCTGCTGCAGATCTTCACCGACACCGTGATCGGCCCGATCTTCTTCGAGTTGATCCAGCGCAAGGGCAACGAGGGTTTCGGCGAGGGCAATTTCCGCGCCCTGTTCGAGTCGATCGAGCTCGATCAGATCCGGCGCGGAGTCCTCAAGCCAGGGGAGAAGGCGGCATGAAGGACTGGATCAGCCTGCCGCGGGTCGAGGGCCGGGCTTCGCGCCAGGCGCATGTCGACCTGCCGGAAGGCACTTACGAACGCGAATGCGGCAAGGAAGGCTTTTTCGGCCCGGCGGCGCATTTCTACCATTCCCACCCGCCCACCGGTTGGAGCGACTGGGACGGGCCGCTGCGGCCGCGCGCCTTCGACACCACCAAGCTGAACGCCGGCGGCGGCTCGCCGCTGGATGCGGTGGCGCTGCTCGGCAACGCCTCGGTGCGGATCCGGCTGTGGCGGTCGGAGCGGGCGATGGACCACCTGGTGCGCAACGGCGACGGCGACGAGCTGCTGTTCGTCCATCGCGGCGAGGGCGCGCTGTTCTGCGATTACGGCCATATGCGCTACGGCGAGGGCGACTACATCATGCTGCCGCGCGCCACCGCCTGGCGGATCGAGCCCGCCAGCGAAACCCGTATGCTGCTGATCGAGGCGCTCAACGATTCCTACCGTTTGCCCAACAAGGGCCTGGTCGGCGGCCACGCCATCTTCGATCCGGGCGTGCTGGAGACTCCCAAGCTGGACGCCACCTTCAAGACGCAGCAAGGCGAGACGCCGTGGCAGATCCGCATCAAGCGGCGCGATGCGATTTCGACCGTGACCTATCCCTTCAATCCGCTCGACGCGGTCGGCTGGAAGGGCGATCTCTGCCCGGTCAAGCTGAACTGGCGCGACATCCGGCCGCTGATGAGCGCGCGCTACCACCTGCCGCCCTCGGCCCACACCACCTTCCTGGCTTCGCGCTTCGTGATCTGCACCTTCGCGCCGCGGCCGATCGAATCCGATCCCGGCGCGCTCAAGGTGCCGTTCTTCCACAACAACGACGATTACGACGAGGCGATCTTCTATCACGCCGGCAATTTCTTCAGCCGCGACAACATCCATCCCGGCATGGTGACTCTGCATCCCTGCGGCTTTCCGCACGGTCCGCATCCCAAGGCCTTCGCTGCCGGCGCCAAGGCGGCGCGCAAGGAGACCGACGAGGTGGCGGTGATGATCGACACCCGCGATGCGCTCGAGGTCCTGTCCGGCGCGGCGGGGGTGGAATGGCCCGACTACGTGCGCTCCTGGCGCGCTACTCCGGCGGCGGCGGAGTAGGCGGGACGGGCTTCTAACCGAGGCCGCGAGGCGCTAGCTTCGCCGCATGTCGGAACTCTGGTTCGAAATTGCCGTGGTGTTGGCCCTGGTGGTGGTCAACGGCGCCCTGGCGATGGCCGAGATGGCGTTGGTCTCGGCCAAGAAGGCGCGGCTGCAGGCCCAGGCCGAGAGCCATGCCGGCGCGCGCGCGGCCTTGCGGCTGATCGCCGAGCCGGGGCGCTATCTTTCGACCATCCAGGTCGGCATCACCCTGATCGGCATGCTGGCCGGCGCCTTTTCCGGCGCCACCATCGCCGAGCGGGTGGCGGTCTGGCTGCGGCCGATGGCGCCAGTCGCGGCCTATGCCGATGCGCTGGCGATCGGCGGCGTGGTGGTGGCGATCACCTTCGTCTCGCTGGTGGCGGGCGAGCTGGTGCCCAAGCGCATCGCCCTGGCCCATGCCGAGACCCTGGCGATCGCGCTGGCGCGGCCGTTCGAATGGGCGGTGCGGGCGCTCGGTCCGGTGGCTCGGGTGCTGGACTGGACCTCGGATGCGCTGCTGCGGCTGATGGGGATTCGGCGGCGGGACGCGGTGCCGGTGACCGAGGAAGAGATCGACCTCATGCTCAAGGAGGGCGCCGCCGCCGGCGCCTTCGAGCACAAGGAACGCGAGCTGGTGAAGAACGTGTTCCGGCTCGGCGACCGCGAGGTCGGCCAGATCATGACGCCGCGCACCGAGGTCGTGTTCCTCGATCTGGCCGAGGACGTGGCGGTCAACCTCAAGCGTATCGCCGATAGCCCGCATACCCGCTTCCCGGTCATCGACGGCGACCCCGAGAACGTCATCGGCATCGTTGCCGTCAAGGAGATCGCGGCCCAGAGCTTCGCCGGAAGGCCGGTCGATCTGCGCGCCGCGCTGCGGCCGCCCTTTTTCGTGCCCGAGACCACCAGCGCGCTGGCGCTGATCGAGCTATTCCGCACCCATCGCTCGCAGATGGCGCTGGCGGTCGACGAATACGGCGTGATCCAGGGCGTCGCCACGCTGGGCGACATTCTCGAAACCGTGGTCGGCGCCGTGCCGGCCTCGGACGGCAAGTCCGAGCAGCCGATGCTGACCCGGCGCGGCGACGGCAGCTGGCTGGTCGACGGCATGCTGCCGGTCGACGAGCTCAAGGAGCTGCTGGCGGTCAAGGCGTTGCCCGGCGAACAGCTCGGCTTCCGCACCTTGGCCGGCTTCGTCATGGCGCGGCTGGGCCGCGTGCCGGCGGCGGCCGATGCCTTCGCCTGGGCCAATTTCCGTTTCGAGGTGGTCGACATGGACGGCAAGCGGATCGACAAGGTGTTGATCGTGCCGCCGCCGCCGGCGCGCAAGGGGACGACGACGCCATGAAGCTTGCCAGCCTGCGCCAGGGCCGCGACGGCCGGCTGATCGTGGTGTCGAAATACCTGTCGCGCGCGGTCGCGGCCGACGGCGTCGCGCCGACGCTGCAGGCGGCGCTGGACGATTGGGCGGCGTGCGCGCCCAGGCTGGCGGAGCTGTCGGCGCGACTCGAGG
>VGDZ01000069.1 GCA_016869515.1 Alphaproteobacteria bacterium
GCCGAGGCGCCCGCGGCCTGCGCTTTCGCGCCGCGCTGCGCCCTGGCCGAGCCGGCCTGTTCGGCGGCGCTGCCGGCCGAGCGCGGGATCGCGCCCGATCACATGGTGGCCTGCCTCAAGGCATGAGAGTCCGGTCGATTCGGCTTTGCGCTGCGCCGGCTTCCGACTAAGATTTGGAAAAGCACGACAGGAGGGGATCATGGTGGGGCGCAAATCGATTTTGTCGGCGGCGGGAGCCGCTTTCGCCATCGTCACGGCGCTGGCCGCGCCGGCGCTGGCGCAGTCGGGCAAGACGCTGCGCGTCGCCATGCACGCCGACGTGCGCACGCTGGATCCGTTCTGGACCACCCAGACCATCGCCGGCATCCACGGCATGATGGTCTACGACACGCTGTTCGCCAGCGACCACGACCAGAACCCCAAGCCGCAGATGGTCGAATCCTGGACCGTCAGCGCCGACCGCATGGTCTATACCTTCGTGCTGCGCGACGGCCTCAAGTTCCACGACGGCACCCCGGTCGCCAGCCGCGACGTGGTCGCCTCGATGAACCGCTGGGGCAAGCGCGACGGCGCCGGCAAGCCGCTGATGGGCTACACCAAGTCGCTCGAGGCCAAGGACGCCAAGACCTTCGTCTGGACGCTGAACGAGCCCTACGGCCTCTTGATCGACATTCTGGCCAAGACCGGAACCTCGGTCCCCTTCGTCATGCGCGAGAAGGAGGCCATGGTCGACGCCTTCCAGCAGATCCAGGAGGTGGTCGGCTCGGGTCCGTTCATGTTCAAGCGCGACGAATGGGTGCCGGGCTCGAAGACGGTCTACGTCAAGAACCCCAATTACGTGCCGCGCAAGGAGCCGGCCTCGGGCCATGCCGGCGGCAAGGTGGTCAAGGTCGACCGGGTCGAGTTCGTCTGGCTGTCCGATCCGCAGACCGCGCAGGCGGCGCTGGTGGCGGGCGAGATCGACTACCTCGAAAGCCCGGCGGTCGACTTCCTGCCGATCCTGGAAGCCACGCCCGGGATCAAGATCGAATCCCATCCGGCGATGGGGACCATGGGCATCCTGCAGCTCAACCACCTGCATCCGCCCTTCAACCACGTCAAGGCGCGGCAGGCGATGCTGCACATCGTCAACAACGCCGACTATCTCAACACCATCGCCGCCGACAAGCGCCTGCAGACGCTGTGCTATTCCTATTTCGGCTGCGGCGTGACGATGGAGACCGACGCCGGTTCCGAGCCTTACAAATCGGCCAAGGACTACAAGAAGGCCGAGGCGCTGTTCCGCGAGGCCGGCTACGCCGGCGAGCCGATCACCATCCTGCACGCCACCGACCACCAGTACATCAACCCGGCCAACCTGGTGATGATCCAGCAATTGCGCAAGGCCGGCTTCCTCAAGCTCGACGTCCAGGCGATGGACTGGGGCTCGGTGGTGGCGCGGCGGGCGAAGAAGGAGACCCCGGCCCAGGGCGGCTGGAACATCTTCATCACCGGCACCACCGTGCTGACCTCCTCCAGCCCGGTGACCCACACCTCGATCGGCATGGGCTGCGAGAAGGCCTGGTTCGGCTGGCCGTGCGACGCCAAGTTCGAGCAGCTGCGCAAGGAATGGGCCTTCGCCCCCAGCCTCGAGGCGCGCAAGAAGCTGGCGGTCGACATCTCGCGCCGGGCCTACGAGCAGGTGCCCTACATCTCCTTCGCCCAGTGGCGCAACCCGGTGGCCTATCGCGCCGATCGCATCGCCGGCGTGATCCCGGTGCCCTCGGTGCCGCCGATGTGGAACATCGAGAAGAAGTAGCCGCCCGCCCGGCGGCGGTCCCAGGAGCGCGCCCATGACCGCCTATATCGTCCGGCGGCTGTTGGCCACCATCCCGGTGATGGTGGTGGTGGCGATGTTCGTGTTCCTGCTCTTGAACCTGACGCCGGGCGATCCGGCGGCGGTGATCGCCGGCGACGACGCCTCGCCGGCCGAGATCGAGGGCGTGCGGCGCAAGCTCGGCCTCGACCGGCCGCTGTGGGAGCAGTTCGTGATCTACGCCTGGAACCTGGCGCGGGGCGATCTCGGCACCTCGATCTTCTCCAACCTGCCGGTGCTGACGCTGGTCAAGCAGCGACTGGAGCCCTCGGTGGTGCTGGCGATCTCGACCTTGACGGTCGCCATCCTGCTGGCGGTGCCGATGGGGGTGCTGGCGGCGTGGAAGCAGCGCAGCTGGATCGACCGCACGGTGATGGGCATCTCGGTGCTGGGCTTCGCCATGCCGGTGTTCATGATCGGCTATCTCCTGATCTACGTCTTTTCGATCGAGCTGCGCTGGCTGCCGGTGCAGGGCTACCGGCCGCTGGCGCAGGGCTTCGAGCAGACGCTGCGCTCGATCGCGCTGCCCTCGATCGCGTTGGGCATGGTCTACATGGCGCTGATCGCGCGCATCACCCGCGCCAGCATGTTGGACGTGCTCAACGAGGACTACATCCGCACCGCCCGCGCCAAGGGCGTGGCGACCGCCGGCGTCTTGCTGCGGCACGCGCTCAAGAACGCCGCCGTGCCGATCGTCACCGTGATCGGCATCGGGCTGACGCTGCTGATCTCGGGGGTGGTGATCACCGAGACCGTGTTCAACATCCCCGGCCTCGGCCGGCTGACGGTCGACGCCGTGCTCAAGCGCGACTATCCGATCATCCAGGGCCTGATCATCCTGTTCGCCGGCGTCAAGGTGCTGATCAACCTGATGATCGACATCAGCTACACCTTCCTCGATCCGCGCATCCGCTACTGAGCCATGGTCGCCGCCGCCCTTGCCCCGCAAGCCCCTTCCTGGGGCGTCTGGATGCGCCGCAATCCGACCGTGGTCGGCGGCGGGCTGATCCTCGCGGCGCTGGTCGGCTTGGCGTTCATCGCCCCCTGGATCGCGGCCGATCCGCTGGGCTTCGATCCGCTCGATCGGCTGAAGCGGCCCTCGGCGGCGTTCTGGTTCGGCACCGACCAGTTCGGCCGCGACGTCTACAGCCGCGTGGTCTACGGCACGCGGGTGTCGCTGATCGTCGGCGTCAGCGTGGCCGCGATCTCGACCGCGATCGGCCTGGTGATCGGCGTGCTGTGCGGCTACTACAAGCGGGTCGACGACAGCGTGATGCGGGTGATGGACGGGCTGATGGCGATCCCCGCTATCCTCTTGGCGATCGCCCTGATCACGCTGATGAAGGCCAGCCTGCTGATCGTCATCGTCGCCATCTCGATCCCCGAGATCCCGCGGGTGGTGCGGCTGGTGCGCAGCGTGGTGCTGAGCGTGCGCGCCCAGCCCTTCATCGAGGCGGCGATCGCCAGCGGCACCCGCGGCCGCGTCATCATGACCCGCCATATCCTGCCCAACACGGTGGCGCCGCTGGTGGTGCAGGCGACCTATGTCTGCGCCTCGGCCATCCTGACCGAGGCCGGGCTCAGCTTCCTCGGCGCCGGCACCCCGCCCGAGATCCCGAGCTGGGGCAATGTCATCTCGCTCGGTCGGACCTTCTTCCAGATCGCGCCCTGGATCATCTTCTTCCCCGGGCTGATGCTGGCGGTGACGGTGCTGGCGATCAACCTGGTCGGCGACGGGCTGCGCGACACGCTCGATCCGCGCATCGCCCGGCGGATGTAGCCGGCCTTGGCGAGGGCGCGGCTTGCATTGTAGTCTCCGCCGTCTTTTCCCTTAGGCGCCGGCGCGAGCGCCGCAACCCTCCGGATTCCCGCCCATGGCCAATCCCATCGAAACCCTGATTCTCGGCGCCTCCTACGGCTCGCTGCTGGCGACCAAGCTGGCGCTGGCCGGGCACAACACCACCCTGGTCTGCCTGCCGGCCGAGGTCGAAGCGATCAACCGCGACGGCGCCCTGGTGCGGCTGCCGGTCAAGGGCCGCGAGGCGCCGGTCGAGATCGACTCGCGCAAGCTGCCGGGCAAGCTGCGCGCGGCAGGACCGGCCGAAGTCAAGCCGGCCGCGTTCGATCTGATCGCGCTGGCGATGCAGGAGCCGCAATACCGCGGCGTGCGCGAACTGTTGGAGGCGGTCGCCAAGTCGGGCCGGCCCTGCATGTCGATCATGAACATGCCGCCCTTGCCCTATCTCGCCCGCATCCCGGGGCTGGACACCAAGGCGCTGGCGGGCTGCTTCGCCGACGCCACGGTCTGGCAAAGCTTCGATCCCAAGCTGATGACGCTGTGCAGCCCCGATCCCCAGGCCTTCCGCCCGCCCGACCAGCCGGTCAACGTGCTGCAGGTGACGCTGCCGACCAATTTCAAGGTGGCGCGGTTCGACGACGAGGGCCACACCCGGATCCTGCGCCGCATGCAGGACGACATCGAGGCGGCGCGGTTCGATGCCGGCGGCGGGGCGCGGATCGAACTGCCGGTCAAGCTCAAGCTGCACGATTCGATCTTCGTGCCGCTGGCCAAATGGGCCATGCTGCTGACCGGCAATTACCGCTGCGTGCAGAAGGACGCCATGCGTCCGATCAAGGAGGCGGTGCACAGCGATCCGGCCGCCTCGCGCGCGATCTACGACTGGGTCAAGGCGCTGTGCGTCGAGCTGGGCGCCAAGCCGGACGACCTGGTGCCGTTCGAGAAATACGCCGAGGCCGCCGGTGGCCTGGTGCGGCCGTCCTCGGCGGCGCGCGCGCTGGCCAACGGCGCGCCCAACATCGAGCGCGTCGACCGCCTGGTGCAGGCCATCGCCAAGCAGCGCGGCAAGCGCCTGCCGGCGATCGACGCCATCGTCGAAACCGTCGACGGCTGGCTGGCCAAGAACCGCCAAAAGGCGTGACGGGGGGAATCCGATGCGCGCGCTTGTCCTTGTCCTGATCGGCCTGCTGGCCGCTTCTCCGGCCTTCGCCCAGACCAAGCCCAAGCTGCGCGATTCCGGCGTCGCCAACCCGGCCTCGGCGATCTACATCGGCAACAGCTTCTTCTATTACAACAACAGCCTGCACGGCCATGTCGGCCGGCTGGTGGCCGAGGGCGTGCCCGGGCATCGCTTCCGCACCAGCTCGGTCACCATCAGCGGCTCGGGCTTCGACTGGCACGACGTCGAATCCTATTTCCGGCCCAAGGGTATCGGCAGCTATTCCTTCGATCGCGAAAACCGCATCGTCTTCAATCCGCCCGGCCAGAAGCTGTTCGACCTGGCGATCATGATGGATTGCAGCCAATGCCCGCTGCATCCGACGCTCAAGGCCACCTTCGCCGAATACGCCAAAAAGCATTCCGACACCGTGCGCAGGCACGGCGCCCGGCCGGTGTTCTTCATGTCCTGGGCCTATGCCGACGCACCCGAGATGACGGCGCAGCTGGCCGAGGCCTATACCCAGGCCGGCAACGCCCACGACGCCTTGGTCATCCCGGCCGGCCTGGCCTTCGCGCGCTCGATCGCCGAAAGGCCGGGGCTCGATCTCTACGTCGCCGACAAGCGCCATCCCAGCCTGGCCGGGACCTATCTGGCCGCGGCCACGGTCTATGCCGCGCTGTTTGGCAAGTCGCCGGTCGGCTTGGCCTACGACGCCGGCCTGGGGGCCGACACCGCCCGGCACCTGCAAAACGTCGCCTGGGCGACGGTGCAGGACTACTACAAGCCCTGACGGCGCACGCCGTCCCGGCGCCGCTTTCAGCGCGACGCCGCGATCCGGGCGCGCAGCGATTCGCGTTCCTCGGCTTGCTTGCGGACCAGGGCGCGCAGCTCGGTCTCGTACTTGTCCTCGAAGGCGCGGCGCTCCTGGATATGACGGTCTTCCAGGGTGCGGATCGCGGCCCGGTCCGAGGGCCGCAGCGCCAGTATCGGCACCGCTGCGAACGGCACCAACCCCCAATTGCCGGTTTCGTCACCCGGATCGGTCGCGGCCGACACGCCTTGCGCGCGCGCCGGCTGCTCGGCGGCAGGGACGGCGATCAACGCCGCCAGCAGCGCGACGGCGACGGCGAAGTTGCGGGTCATGACGTCCTCCCCTGCCTGGGTTCGGCCTCGGCCAACCGCAGCAGCCATTCGCCGGCGCCGTAGAGGAACAGGTAGATGCCGATTCCTGCCGGCACCAGCATCCATTCGGTGAGCGAAGGCCAGTAATCGACATAGCCCGCCCAATAGCCCTTGAAGAGCGGGACCTTCTGGCCATTGATCAGCAGCTCCAGCCGGCCGAAGAAATTGCCGATCAAATAGGCAAACCCCGCCAGCATGACCAGCGCGCGATTGGCGCGCATGCCATTGGTCGCCGTCAACAGCGCCGGCAGCGCCAAGCCGACCAGGATCTCGATCTTGAAAAGGGCCGAATCCAGCGACAGCCAATGCGCCTCCATGCCCTCGTAGTTGCTCCACAGCGTGGTCACGATCTGGCCGAAGCGCATGCCGATCACCGCCAGCAGCGAGACGAAGAACAGCCGGGGCAACAGGACGTCGAACAAGGCTTCGTTCGGCTTGCGCCGCTGGTTGGGCAGGACGGCGGTGAAGAACAGCACGAAAGCCAGCGCGCCGACGAAGCCGGTGAGGATGAAGTACATCGGCATGATCGGGCTGTACCAGGCGGGACGCATCGCCATCATGCCGAACACCAGGCCCAGCGTGCCTGGCGCCAGAATGCTGATGACGAAGGACAACACGCTGAGTCCGTGGGTGCCGGGCGCGTGCCAGCGCCGCGTGTGCATCAGCCAGAACTTGGCGCAGAGCAGCGCCAGGTCGAGCGAGTAGAACACCCCCATCCACCACATCGGCGAGTGAAACTGCATGCCGACGGGCAGCGCCCAGAGCATGCGGAAGGGGCGGCCGATCTCGAGCGCCAGCACCGAGAACCCGGCCACCAGCGCGACGATCGACATCCACACGCAACGCTTGGCGACCGGATGGAACACCCGCAAGCCGAACACGGTGTCGAGCGAGGCGACGATCGACAGCCCCGACGAGGTCAGCAGGAAGAACAGGTAGAACGCGATCGGCGAGCCCCAGGCCATGTCGCTCGAGGTGTTGAAGGCGGCGTGGCCGTCGACCAACAGGGCATAGAACACGAAGGCCAAGCCGAGGCCGGCGCCGGCCGCGCCCAGCAGCATCAGCAGGGCCGAGATCGGGTCGGGTTTGGCGTCGTAGGCCAGCAACGGCGCCGGCGAACGGTCCATGGCGGTGGCGGTCATGGCGGACCTCCTTTAGGCCTTGCGTCCGCTGCGGACGCTGCGGGTTTCGGGGATGGCCGGTGCCTCGCCGGCCAGGTAGTAGACCTGCGGCCGGTTGCCGGTCTGATCGAGCAGGCGCGTGCCGCGCTTGGTGGCGATCAGTTGGCGCACCTCGCTGCTGGGATTGTCGAGGTCGCCGAAATAGCGGGCGCTCGGCGCGCAGGTGACGACGCAGGCCGGGGTATAGGGCCGCAGCTTCGGATCGTCGGGATTCAGATCGACCGTGCCCTTGGGCGCCTGGCTGACGCGGTGGTAGCAGAAGGTGCATTTCGACACCACGTTCTTGGGCTGGATGCCGACGCCCCATTTCGGGTTCTGCATGTGCTCGGGCATCTTGTAGGGCGGGTCCCACACCTTGTCGCCCTTGGCCGGGAAGACCTTGCGGATGTCGGGCTGGGTCTTCTGCTTTTCCTCGGCGTAGAAGCGCACGCCATAGGGGCAGGCGATCATGCAGTACTTGCAGCCGATGCAGCGCTCCCAGTCGATCAGCACGACGCCGTCCTCGGTCTTGTAGGTGGCGCGGGTCGGACAGACCGCGACGCAAGACGGATTCTCGCAGTGCATGCAGGGCCGCGGCAGCCAGCTCAGCTTGCCGCTGGGATATTCGCCCTCGCTGTAGAACAGCACGTCCTGCCACATCTCGCCGGGCAGGCGGGCGTTCTCCATCTGGCATGCGGTGGTGCAAGCCTGGCAGCCGGTGCACTTCTCAAGGTCGATGACCATTCCCCAGCGTGTCATGACGCGGCCTCCTCAAGCCTGGTTGGCGACGCGCTCGACCGTGACCAGCACCGAGTAGTTCGAGGTCAGGTTCGAGATCGGGTCGGAGATGTTGGGTATGATTTCGGTCGGGTTCTGGCCCCGGCCCTTGGCCCAGCGTCCGTGCGCCCAATGGCCGAAGCCGAAGGGCAGCACCACGGTGTCGGGCCGCGCCGCCGGCGTCAGATGGGCGCGGACCGTGATGCCGCCGATATCGGTCGCCACGCGCACTTGCTCGCCGTTCTTGATCCGCCGCGCGGCCGCGGTGCGGGGATGGATCTCCAGGAACATCTCGTTCCGCCCGCCCGAGACCGGCTGGTAGATCGATATCGCCTGCGGGATGTTGGCGCTGCGGCCCTCGGCGTGCAGCGGCGTCTTCGGCGTCACAAGGAACAGATCGCCCTTGCCGGCATAACGCGGCGCCAGCCATTGCGGGAAGCCGACCCGCTCCTTGGCCACGCCCAGCTTGGCGTTGACGAAATCGGCGTAGCGTTCGAGGTAGGACGAGCGGAATTCGAACTTGCCGGAATCGGTCCGCAGCAGGCGGCGCTTGACCTCCTCGGCCGACATCGGCTTGCGGTAGTCGCTGCCGTCCCACTCGAAAAACTCGCCGCCGATCTGGCGCCAGAAATAGGGCTTCTTGTACCAGACTCCCTTGGCCGCCCAGCTCTCCAGGCTGTTGACGCCGTTGTCGCCGGGGTTCTTCTCGAACCCCTTGGCGATGGCGCGGAGCACGTTCTCGATGTTGCCGACTTGGCGGTAGTACTCGCCCATGCGGCCCTCGATGCGCTTGCCAAGCTCGATCAGGGTGTCGCCGAAATGCTTGGTGTCGTGGATCGGCTTGACCGCCGGCACGCGCAGGCTGGTGATCGGATAACCCTCGAAGGGGTAGGTGGGCGCGTCCTGCCAGCGCTCGAGATAGGTGTGATCGGGCAGGATCAGGTCGGCGAAGACCGCGGTCTCGCTGGGGAAGGGCGAGGTCTCGATCACGAAGATGTCCTGCAGCGCCTTCTCCCAGCGCGTGCAGTCCGGCGTCGAGAAGATCGGATTGGTGCTGTAGAAGATCGCCGTGTCCAGCTTGTAGGGCCTGCCGGAAAGGTGCGAATCCGGGATGCCCTGGATGTTGTTGGACCACAGCGGGCCATCGGCCGATTTGACCCGGTCGATGCGCTCCATCTTGCGGTCGGCGGCTGCCTTGGCGGCGTCGTCGACGTAGTCGTCCGCTTTCCAAGGCAGCGCGCCGTAGGGCACGCCCATCTGGCTGGCCATGCCGCCGACGGCGTACATCGCGCCGACGAAGGCGTTCAAGGCGTGGATCGCCATGCCGTTGTAGATGGCGTTGGTGTGCGTGGTGGGACCGCGCTCGAAGATCACCATCGCCGGGCGGGTGGTGCCCAATTCGCGCGCCACGGCGCGGATGTCCTTGGCCGGGATGGTGGTGATGGTGGCCGCCCATTCCGGGGTGCGATCCTTGAGCTCGGCGTTCCACCACTCGATCAGGCCCTTGGTCCAGCGCTCGGCGAAGCTCGCGGCATCCAGCGTCTCGCCGCTCTTGAAGCGATTGACCCCGTCGGTGAAGTCGCCGACGAATTTGCGCTCCCACCAGCCGTTGATCAGGATTTCGTGGGCGACCGCCAGCGCCATGGCGCCGTCGGTCCCCGGCTTGATCAGCAGCAGCCGGTCGGCGGCGGCGCCGGTCGGAGTGACGCGGACATCGACCACGGTCACCTTGGTCTTGGGTGCCTTGGTGCGGATATGGCCCCAGACCTGAAGGTTGTTGTTGTAGGGGCGATAGGCCTCGAGGAAGGCCGCGCCGAAGTTCAGCAGGTAGTTGGTGTTGCGGTAGTCGTAGGAGTTATAGGAGTAGTTGCCGTCCATCAGGTGCTTGGCGCGCTTGGAGGCGTCCGCGCACATCGAGGAATGGCCAAGCGAGGCGTTGGGCGTGCCGAACAGCTTGCCGAAATTGTCGGTCAGCCCGGCGTCGGTCGAACCCCAGCCGCGGCCGGCGACGATGGCGAGACGGTGCTGTTCGCCCTTGGCCCGCAGGGCGTTGAGGCGCGCCGCGGCGATGCCCAGCGCCTCGTCCCACGAGATGCGCTGCCAGCCCGGATCGACGTCGCGGCCCTTGCGCGGATTGGTCCTTTTCATCGGTCCGACGAAGCGGTCGGGGTCGTAGAGCACGTAGGCACCGAGATGGCCCTTGGGGCAGAGCTTGCCGTTGGCGATGGGGTCGTCGAGCGAGCCGTAGATGGCGTGCACCTTGCCGTCGGTGGTGTAGACATCGATGCCGCAGCGCGCCGGACATTGGTGGCAGATATTCTTGGTGACCTTGGTCTCGGGGCGCACCGCCGGCTGTGCCAGGGCGGGTGCGGCGTCGGAACTCGCGATCTCGCCGATCGCGCCCACCGTGGCGCCGACCGTGGCGCCGACCGTGCCGGTAGCGGCGGCGCTTTTTAGGAAGTCGCGGCGGTCGGATGTCAGCGGCAGTCCGGACATGGCGGTTCTCCTTTTTCGCCGGCGGCGGCGATCGGCGCCGCGGGCGCTTCGATGGGCGCGACCGGCGGCTTGAGGCCGGCGATCGCTTGCATCAGAACGACGGATTTGCGGCAGGTCGGGCACAGCTCCTCGTCGCCCAGGGCGACGAATTCGGACTCGCATCCGACGCAGCTTGCCGTCGCCCGCTCGACCAAGGTGACGACCCGGGCGCGGTCTTGGTCCTCGCCCGCCACACCCAAGCGCAACGCCCGGCTTCGGCAGGCGCGCTGGCATTCGCCGCAGGCCATGCACCAATCGGCGCGAAAGCGGATGGCGCGCTTGCCGTCGGCCCGATCGAGCCACAGCGCCTCGGTCGGGCATATCGCCGCGCAAATGCCGTCCAGATCGCAGCCCTCGCCGATCGCGACCTTGGGCCGCAATTGCGCCGGGAAAGCGACGCCTTCGGCCGCGGCCAGCGCGGCGATTGCGGCTTGCAGCCGGCGCGTCTTGCGCGGCTCGACCGCGCCGCGACCCGAAACCACGCGGCGCGATTCGGCGCGCCTGGCGTCCTCGCTCGGTACCGCCAGCAGGCCGCGCAGCAGGGCGCGCCGTTCCATCGCCGGCTCGGGCCGTGTCGCCGCTTGCATCGGCAAGGCCCAATTCGTCGGCAGTGGGCGCCGCTCGATTCGAATCCGCGCCGCCAGCGACGGCGCGATCGCCCGCAGCGTCGCCTGCGCCTCGTCTTGCGCCGCGCGCCAAGGCTCGGGGCACCGGCCGATTTCGCAGCCGGCGCACCAGCCGCGGTCGATCAGGGCCAGGCCGCCCTCGGCCCGCCGCGCCCCGGCCACCAGCGTCACCTCGTCCAGCCCGCCCAGGCACGGTACCGACGCCGCGCCTTCGGTCTTGGCGACCGCCGGCACCCGCCGGCATTCGATCGCCAGAGGGAGGTCGGCGGAGGTGGCGGGCAAACCGAAGCCTTCGACCTCCAGCGCGCCGGTGGGGCAGGCCGCCGCGCACAATCCGCAACCCACGCAAGCATCGCCCTGGAGGGCGACATTCCAGGCGCCGCCACCGAGCGCGCGGACCGGGCAGGCATCGCGGCAAAGCCCGCAGGTCATGCCGGGGCGGCGAACGATCAGGCAGGAATCGGGGGCGAAATGGACCGGATAGCGCGCATCCAATCGGGTCGACACTTCCACCTTGGCCGAGACGGTCGGCGACACGGTGGCGGTTCTTTGCAACAGCGCCATTCTCGCCTCGATGGGTTAAGCCGCGCGCTGTACTAAGGTGAATATTGGATCGCAGTCGCGAAAATCGATTTAATTTGGATCAAGATTTTTGCGACAGGCGCTAACCCGAGCGCGCCGCTCGGTCGAAACCCATCAAGCCTTTGATTCCGTGTTAGACTTTCGCGCCATGACACTCGAAACATTGCACCTTGAGATCGATGGCCCGGTCGCCGTCGTCACCTTGAATCGTCCCGAGCGCCTCAACGCCATCGACACCCAACTCAAGCAGGAGCTCGACCGGGTCCTGTTCAAGACCCTGGCCGAGGACCCGGGCGTGCGCTGCGCGATCGTCACCGGCGCCGGCGAGCGCGCCTTCTGCGCCGGGGCCGACATCCGCGAGCGCGCCGCCCAGACCCCAAGCCCGGCCGAGTTCCACCGCATCCAGCGCTGGACCCAGGAATTGTTCTCGCGCATCGCCGGCTACGACCGGCCGACCATCGCCGCCATCAACGGCCTGGCGCTGGGCGGCGGCTGCGAATTGGCGCTGGCCTGCGACATCCGCATCGCCGCCGACGGCGCCCAGCTCGGCCTGCCCGAAGTCAACCTGGGCATCATCCCCACCGGCGGCGGCACCCAGCGCCTGCCGCGGCTGGTCGGCGCCGGCCAGGCCAAGCGGCTGATCCTATCGAGCGCGCGCATCGGCGCCGCGGAGGCGCTGCGCATCGGCCTGGTCGACGAGGTGGTGCCGGCGGCCGAACTGATGGCCCGCGCGCGCGAACTGGCGCGGACCATCGCCGACAAGCCGCCCTTGGCGGTGCGCTTCGCCAAGCGCGCCATCGACCAGGGCCTGCAGACCGACATCGTCTCGGGCCACGAATACGAGCTTTATGCCGCCTCGATCCTGTTCGACACCGCCGACCGCAAGGAAGGCATGCGCGCCTTCGTCGACAAGCGCAAACCGCGCTTCGAGGGGAAGTAGAGTCTCAGCGGGTTCCGCCCGGCACCCACAGCACGTCGGCCGCGCCGTCGTCGTTGAGATGGCGGGCCAGCACGAACAGATGGTCCGACAGCCGGTTGAGATAGGCCAGCGCCAGCGGATTGACCGGCTCGCGCGCCGCCAGTGCGGCGGCGATGCGCTCGGCGCGGCGCACCACGGTACAGGCAAAGTGCAGATGCGCCGCCGCCGGCTTGCCGCCGCGCAGCACGAACGAGGTCAGCGGCCCGAGCCGCGCGTTGAGGCGGTCGATCTCGGCTTCGAGCCGGTCGATCTGCGCCTGGACGATGCGGAGCGGCGGGGTCTTGGGATCGGGCTCCTCGGGCCGCGCCAGATCGGCGCCGAGATCGAACAGATCGTTCTGGATGCGCGCCAGCAGGGCGCCGGTTTCGCCTTGGACGTGCAGGCGGGCGAGGCCGATGGCGGCATTGGCCTCGTCGACCGTGCCGTAGCAATCGACCCGCGCATCGTGCTTGGCGACGCGGCGGCCGCCGGCCAGCGAGGTCTCGCCCCGGTCGCCGCCGCGGGTGTAGATGCGGTCGAGCTTGACCATCTCAGTCGCCGGAATGGCTGACCAGGAACAGGGCCGCGATCAGCAGCAGCGCCAGGAACTGCGCCAGCACCCGCAGCCGCATCAGCTTGTTGCCGTAGCGGCGGTTGAACTCGCCGCCGCGCGCCATGCCGATCATCCCCACCAGCACCACCAGAAGGGTCGCCGCCAGGGCCAAGCCGATCAGCACCATCAGAAAGCCGCGCATGGTCCGCGTCCAATACGCCGCCCGGGGCGCGCGCGCAACTAGGGCATAGTCGACCTGTCTTGAACCCCATGGTTCAAGACAGGTCGCGGATCGCGCCCTCACATCCCGCCCTGGACCGATCGCGGTCTAGCCCTTGGCCGCCACCATTTCGACCTCGATCTTGAACTCGGGCCGCGAAAAGCCCTGGATCAAGAGCAGGGTCGAGGCCGGCGGCGGATCGGCGACGTAGCGATCACGCACCGCCATGTAGGGCTTGAGGTCCTCGGCCCGGGTGAGGAAGGTCGAGACCCGCACCAGATCGCGCGCCGTCATGCCGGCCGCGGCCAGGATTTCGAGGCAGTTGCGGAAGATCAGCTCGGCCTGGGCGGCGACGCCCTCGGGCACGCTGCCGTCCTTGGCCACCGCCAGCTGGCCCGAAAGGAACAGCAGCCGCGATCCGGCCTCGACCTCGACCGCGTGGCTGTAGCGGGCCAGCGGCCGGCCGACGGTTTCGGGCGTCAAATGGCGCATGGTGGTTCTCCGTTGCGGGACCGCCGCCGGCTGGGCTAGCGTTTCGCTCCCCAGCCGACGAGGACTCCATGACTGCCCTGCCGCGCCGCTACTGGCAAGACATGACCAGCGAGGAATTCACCAAGCTCGATCCCGCCAAGACGGTGGCGCTGCTGCAGGTCTCGGCGATCGAGCAGCACGGTCCGCATCTGCCGGTCTCGGTCGACTGGACCATCAACCAGGGCGTGGTCGCTCGCGCGGTCGAGCTGATGCCGGCCGACCTGCCGGTGACCATCCTGCCGGCGATGCCGGTCGGCAAGTCGAACGAGCATCTGGCCTTTCCCGGCACGCTGACCTTCTCGGCCGAGACCCTGATCCGGATCTGGACCGAGCTGGGCGAGTGCGTGCATCGCGCCGGCCTGCGCAAGCTGGTCTATCTCAACAGCCATGGCGGCCAGCCGCAGGTGATGGAGATCGTGGCGCGCGACCTGCGGGTGCGGCTGGGGATGATGGCGGTGGCGTCCTCGACCTACGCCCTGACCAAGCCGCCCGGCACGCTGTCGGAATGGGAGATGGCCAACGGCATCCACGGCGGCGAGGGCGAGACCTCGATCATGCTGCATCTGCGGCCCGACACCGTGCACATGGACCGCGCCAAGAATTTCGTGCCGATCATGCCCACGGTCGCGGCCGAGAACGAGGTGCTGCGCACGCTGGGGCCGATCGGCATCGCCTGGCAGGCGCAGGACCTGCATCCCGACGGCGCCGCCGGCGACGCGTCCAAGGCCACGGCCGAGCTGGGCCGGCGCATGATCGACGCCGGCGCGCGCAAGCTGGTGACGCTGCTGGGCGAGGTCTCGCGCTATCCCTTGTCGCGCGTCAACGTGGTGGCGCCGGGCAAGGCTTTCGGCTGATACCGATCCGCGTCGATCATGCCCTGAGGAACCCGACGATGCGGTGGACCTCGGCCAGGATCGGCCGGGCGATGGCGTCGGCGCGCTCGGCGCCCCGGCGCAGCACGGTGTCGATCGCGCCGGGATCGGCCATCAGCCGCCGCATCTCGGCGTTGAGCGGCGACAGCACCGACACCGCCAGCTCGGTCAGCTCGCGCTTGAACTCGGCGAAGCCCTTGCCCGAGAAATGGCGCAGCACGTCGCTGCGGGTCTTGTCGCCCAGCGCGGCGTAGATCGTCACCAGATTGTCGGCCTCGGGCCGCTTCTCCAGCTCCTCGACGCTGTCCGGCAGCGGCAGCGGATCGGTCTTGGCCCGCTTCAGCTTGTCGGCGATGGCGTCGGCGGTGTCGGTCAGGTTGATGCGCGAATGGTCCGAGGCGTCGGTCTTGGACATCTTCTTCGAGCCGTCGCGCAGGCTCATCACCCGCGTCGCCTCGCCCAGGATCAAGGGCTCGGTCAGCGGAAAGAACTCGACCCCGAAATCGTGGTTGAACTTCTGGGCGATGTCGCGGGCCAGTTCCAGGTGCTGCTTCTGGTCCTCGCCCACCGGCACGTGGGTCGCCTTGTAGGCCAGGATGTCGGCCGCCATCAGCACCGGATAGTCGAACAGCCCGACCGAGGCGTTCTCGCGGTCCTTGCCGGCCTTCTCCTTGAACTGGGTCATGCGATTGAGCCAGCCCATCCGCGCCACGCAGTTGAACACCCAGGCCAGCTCGGCATGCGCCGGCACGCGCGATTGGTTGAACAGGATCGAGGTCTTGGGATCGATGCCGCAAGCCAACAGCCCGGCCGCCGCCTCGCGGGTTTGGGCGGCCAGTTGCGCCGGCTCCTGCCATTGGGTGATGGCATGCAGGTCGACCAGGCAGTAGATGCACTCGTAGTCCCTCTGCAGCCGCACCCAGTTGCGCAGCGCACCGAGATAATTGCCGAGATGCAGATTGCCCGAGGGCTGGACGCCGGAAAAAATGCGGTTCATCGGAGGATCTTTCGCGGAGCGGACGGCCGAGGGCTTATGCCGGCTGCGCCGCGGCCGGTCAAGGGAGCCTCAATGCTCGCGGCCGAGCAAACTTGCGGGTCGGCTCCAATCCGCCGCCCGGGTGAAATGGGTGCCGCCGACATAGACCACCGCGCCCGCCATCAGCAGCAGCGCAAGCCCGCCGACGCTGTCGCCCGGGATCAGCTGCAACAGCCCCCACAGCACCAGCCCCATCGCCGCGCCGGCCACGGCCATGCCGCGCAGGCCGCGCCACAGCCGCTGGTCCAACTGCAGATCGCCGCGGCGGATCAGCACCACCGCCAGCGCCGCCGCGTTGACCACCGCCGACAGCGCGGTCGCCAGCGCGAGCCCGAAATGCAGCATCGAGTCCATCAGCACCAGGCTGAGCAGGATGTTGAGGCCGATGCAGAACAGGGCGATGGCCAAGGGCGTGCCGGTGTCCTTGCGGGCGTAGAAGCCCGGCGTCAGCGCCTTGATCAGGACATAGGCCGGCAGCCCGAGCGAATAGAGCGCCAGCGCGCCGGCGGTGCGCGCGGTCTCGAGCGGGCCGAAGGCGCCGCGCTCGAACAGCACGGCGACGATCGGCTCGGCCAGCATCACCAGCCCGATCGCCGCCGGCAGGGTCAACAGCAGCACCAGTTCGATGGCGCGGTTCTGGCTGGCCAGCGCGGCTTCGCGCTCGCCGGCCGCGATCTGGCGCGAGAGCAGCGGCAACAGCGCCGTGCCGACCGCGACCCCGATCACGCCCAGCGGCAGCTGGTTGAGCCGATCAGCATAGAACAGATACGAGATCGAGCCCGCCGGCAAAAGCGAACCCAGGATCAGATCGACCACCAGGTTGATCTGCGCGGCGCCGGCGCCGATCGCCGCCGGCAGCATCAGCTTCAGCATCTCGACGGTCTTGGGCGAAAGCCGCGGCCGCGGCAGCGACAGCGTCACGCCCGCCTTGCCGCATGTCCAGGCGAGATAGAGGAACTGCGCCATGCCGGCCAGCAACAGCCCCCAGGACTGCGCCAGCCCGCGCCCGGCGGCGTCGCCCGCCGGCCACAGCGCGGCCGCGATCAGGCCGAGATTGAGCAGGATCGGCGTCGCCGCCGGCGCGGCGAACCGGCCCAGCGCGTTGAGCACGCCGGCCATCAGCGCCACCAGGCTGATGAAGACCAGATAGGGGAAGGTGACGATGCTGAAGCGCACCGCCAGCGCGAAGCGGCTTTCGTCGCCGACGAAGCCGGGCGCCAGCAGGTGCATCACCCAGGGCATCGCCGCCTGCATGACCACCACCAGGCCCAGCACCGCGGTCAGCAGCAGCGCCAGCGCCTGCTCTGCGAAGGCGCGCGCCGCCGCCTGGCCTTGGCGCGCCGACAATTCGTTGTAGAGCGGCACGAAGGCGGCCGAGAACGCGCCCTCGGCGAACAGCCGGCGGAAGAAATTGGGCAGCTTGAAGGCGACGAAGAAGGCATCCGCCACCGGGCCCGCGCCCAGCGCCGCCGCGAACAGCAGATCGCGCAAGAAGCCCAGCACGCGGCTGACCAGGGTCAAGCCGCCGACCGTGGCGGCGGCGCGCAGCAGGCTCATGCGCCGTTTATGGCGGATTCGGGTGCGAGCGGAAAGACCGTCATGCCCTAGCCGCGAACGATCGGCACATGCGGCGCGATGCCGGCCGGGGAGGCGGGGTCGAGGCGCGATTCGTCGGTAATCTCGATCTGGCGCCGGAAGGGCTGGAAGCCCGAGCGGATGTAGAAGGCCAGGGCGCCGGGGTGATCGTTGGTGCAGGTATGCACCCAGAAACGCGCGATCGGCCGGGACCAGGCGCGGGCGATGGCGTGGTTCATGAGCAGGCGCCCGGCGCCGCTTCCGACCAGATCGAGCGCGACGCCGAAAAACGCCAACTCGCAGTGACCGGGGATGCGGAAATCCAACTCCAGCAATCCCTTGTCGGCGCCGTCGTGCATCAGGGAAAAAATCTCGACCCGGGGATGGCGGACGATCTCGGCCAGCGCCGCGGGCGCCAGCTTGAGGCGCGATTCCCACAGCCAGGGCTCGCCGACGCGGCGATAAAGCGCGCGATACCAGTCGACCTCCGGCCGCTCCACCTGCCGCACGCGCAGATCGGGGCGCGGCGGTCCCGGGCGCGGCGGCGCCGGCGCCATCATCTGCAGATGCGTGACGATCGCCGCCAGCTTGCCGGGCGGCACGTCGATATAACCGTCGGCTAGGATCACGTCATGCCTCGCGCAAGCTCGACCAAAGGGAACAGGTGCAGGGATCGGGGCGGTTATACGTTAAAAGGACCGCACACTGGGAGGCTCCGTCATGATTCGGATCTTGATTCTGATGCTGTTTGCGTTCCCGGCCTGGGCGCAGGCGCCCTATGCCGGGCTGGACAAGCGCGCGATCAAGTCCCTGTCCGAGGCCGAGATCGGCGAGTTGCGCGCGGCCCAGGGCATGAAGCTGGCGCTGCCGGCCGAACTCAACCGTCATCCCGGCCCGCGCCATGCGCTGGAATTGGCGGCCGAGCTGCGGCTCGACCACCGCCAGCGCAGCGAGACCGGCGCCATCGAGGCGCGCATGACCGCAGCCACGAAAAGCGCGGGCGAGCGCGTCATCGCCGCCGAGGCCGAGCTTGACCGCATCTTCGCCCAAGGCACGCCCGAGGATGCCGCCATCGCCAAGGCCACGGCCGCCGCCGGCGCCGCCTGGGCCGAGCTGCGGGCGGCGCATCTGGCGGCCCACAGCGCCATGACCCGGCTGCTCACGCCCCAGCAGATCGCGCGCTATGCCGAACTGCGCGGCTATGGCGGCAGCGATTCCGGAGCCGCGCCCGCGCCCACGCATCAAGGCCATGGCGGCCATCGCCGGCACTAATTGTATTTCTTTCCGGGGTGCAATCTCCGCGCGAGACAGTTAGATTGGCGCCGACATGGTCGCGCGCGTTTGGACGGTGGCGTTCCAAGGCATCGAGGTGCTGGATATCGACGTCCAGGTCGACATCGCGCCCGGCCTGCCGGCCTTCACCGTGGTCGGCCTGCCCGACAAGGCGGTGGCGGAAAGCCGCGAGCGGGTGCGTTCGGCGCTGGCGGCGATGGGCCTGGCGCTGCCGGCCAAGCGCATCACCGTCAACCTGGCGCCGGCCGACGTGCTCAAGGAAGGCAGCCATTTCGACCTGCCGATCGCGCTCGGGCTGTTGGCGGCGATGGGCGCCTTGCCCGAGGACAGTTTGGTCGATCGCTCGGCGATGGGCGAGCTGGCGCTGGACGGGCGCATCACGCCGGTGATGGGCGCGCTGCCGGCGGCGGTGGGCGCGGCGGCGCGCGGCCGCGGCATCATCGTCCCGGCCGAGAACGGCGGCGAGGCGGCCTGGGCCGACGGCCCGGGCGTGCTGGCGCCGCCGACGCTGCTGGCGCTGGTCAATCACTTCAAGGGCCACGCCGTGCTGACCCCGCCCGCGCCCGGCCTGGCCGAGGACGAAGGCCCGCTGCTCGATCTGCGCGACATCAAGGGGCAGGAGACCGCCAAGCGCGCGCTGGAAGTGGCGGCGGCCGGCGGCCACAACCTTCTGCTGATCGGCCCGCCCGGCGCCGGCAAGTCGATGCTGGCGCAGCGCCTGCCCGGGCTGTTGCCGCCCTTGGACGCGGCCGAGGCGCTGGAAGTCTCGATGATCCATTCGGTGGCGGGGCTGTTGGCGGGCGGACGGTTGACTCGTCGCCGGCCGTTCCGCGATCCGCATCATTCGGCTTCGATGGCGGCCTTGGTCGGCGGCGGCCTGCGGGCGCGGCCGGGCGAGGCGTCGCTGGCCCATCATGGCGTGCTGTTCCTGGACGAATTGCCCGAGTTCCAGCGCGCCGTGCTGGACGCGCTGCGCCAGCCGCTCGAAACCCGCGTCACCAACGTCGCCCGCGCCAATCACCATGTCAGCTATCCCGCCGCGTTCCAGTTGGTGGCGGCGATGAATCCCTGCCGCTGCGGCTATCTCTCGGACCCGGCGCGGACCTGCGGCCGGGCGCCGCGCTGCGCCCAGGACTATCAGGCGCGGCTGTCGGGGCCGCTGCTGGATCGCATCGATCTTTGCGTCGAGGTGCCGGCGGTGGCGGCGGGCGACCTGGCCTTGCCGCCGCCGGCCGAGGGCTCGGCCGAAATGGCGGCGCGCATCCGCGCCGCGCGC
>VGDZ01000070.1 GCA_016869515.1 Alphaproteobacteria bacterium
CTCGGCCGCTTTGCGGCGCCAGCCGGCGGCGGCCTCGCGATCGACCGCGCCGCCGGTCCCGGATTCCAGCATCTCGGCCAATGCGATCTGCGCATCGTGGTCGCCGCCGCGCGCCGCCCGCTCGTACCAGGCTCGCGCCGCGATCCGATCGCTGGGCGCGCCCTTGCCGTCGCGCAGCATGGAACCGACGACATATTGCGCGCCGACCATGCCCTCTTCGGCCAGGGGCAGATGCAACGCCAGTCCGCTGGCGGCATCGGCGCCGGCCGTCGGCCGGTAGGCCGGGTCGATCAGGCTGCAGGCGGCCATGCCGAACAGCAGAAAAGCACCGAATCGGATCATGCACCCATCCTAACACCGGCGGTCGATGACTGACTGGCAGGAAGCCGAACGATCACGCTCAGCCCGCCGGTGGTGGTGTCGGTGGCCTCGACCTGGCCGCCATGGCGTTCGACCAGCGCCTTGGTCAGCGCCAGGCTGACGCCGTAGCCGCGGCTGCCCTCGATGCGGGCGAAGGGTTCGAACAGCCGGGTCATTGCCTCTTCGGTCATGGGCGGACCGGAATCGGCCACCCAGATCGCGACCTCGTCGGCGGCGCGCGCCGCACCGAGCGTGACCCGCTCGCTATCGGGGGTGCGGTCGACCGCCAGATCGACCAGCCGGCCGAACGAGCGCGCCAGCCGCGGCCGATCGCCGACGATCTCGCCGATGGTCGCCGGACAGTCGATCGCCACCCACACCTTGCGCGAGGCCGCCCGCGTCCGCGCTGCCTCGGCCACCTCGTCGAGCAGCGCCGGCAAGGCGAAGCGCGAGGGCGTCAATTCGATCTGGCCCGACTCGGCGCCGGCCAGACCCAGCACGTCGTCGATCATGCCCAAGAGGTGCTGGGTGACGTGGAGAATGTCGCGCACATAGTCCTGCTGGCGCGAATTGAGCGGTCCGCCATAGGCGCTGAGCAGCAGCTCGGCGAAGCCGATGGCGGCGGTCAGCGGCGTGCGCAACTCGGTCGAAGCGCTGGCCAGGAAGACCTGGCGCAGGCGCTCGGCCGATTCCAGCGCCTCGGCCCGCGTCCGCAAGGCGTGGGTCTCGCCGCCGTCGCCTGCCGCCACAGCCGCCGCCGCCTCGCGATGCACCATCACCAGCGATCCGTCGCCGCGCCGAAAAGCGTGCCACGCCACGCGCATGCCGTCGGTCAGCACATCGACGCCATCGGCAGGAAGCCGGGCCGAATCGTGCAGCGTCAGATGGCCGCGCTTGGCGTCGGCCAGGCCGACGGCATCGAACCGCCCGCCTGCCGCCGCCAGCCGATCCAGGATCTCGCCGTGATCGGGCTGGGATTCGAGCCACGCCCGATCCAACCGCCACAACGCCGCATAGGCCGGATTGTAGGCGGCAAGGCGCCGGTCGGCTCCGAACACCGCCACCCCGACCGGCAGGCCGGCCATCAATTCGTCGCCCAATTGCCGCAGCCGGTCGATCTCGCCCTCGGCGTCGACCAGGTCGGTGACGTCGCGGACGAAACCGGCGGTGTCGCCGCCATGGCCGATCGGCATCTCGATCGCCTCGACGTCGCGCAGCTCGCCGCTCAGTTTGACCTGGCGGCGCTCGGTCATGGCATCGCCCTCGATCGCCGCCCGCGCCGCCAGCGCCTGGGCCGAGCCGGAATCGGTCTCGAGTTCCCGCCCCTCGCGCACCGCCTGCTCGGCCGAGCAGCCGGCATAAAGCCCATAGGCGCGATTGACCCAGACCAGCTTGCCGTCGGGTCGGCGCTGCCAGATCGGGAACGGCACGGTGTCGAGCAGGTTCTGGAAATGCGCGCGCTCGGCGGCGGCGGCATCGGCGATCGCCGCCAGCCCGTCGATCTCGCCGCTTTCGTCCTGGCGGCGCTGGAACCAGACCGCGTGCCCGCCGCGCTCGGGCAACACCACGCCCTCGGCGATGAAGCGGCCTGGCCGCTCCTTGGTCTCGAGCGGCATGCGAAACGGTGTGCCCTGCTCGCGCAGGCGATTCACCGCCTCGGTCAGGGCCACCGCCTGGCCGGCCGGAAACAGGAAGGCGATGGCGCCGAACACCTGGACCTTATCGGGCGCCAAGCCGAACAGGCGGGCTAGGCCGGGGGAACCCGAACCGGCCGCGCCCTCGGCCGCCAACCAAGCGAAACAGCCATCGCCTCGGCTGGCCAACAGCAGCGTCTCCGCGCTCGGGCCGCGCTGAGCACGACCCCGCTTCGCGCCCAAAGCGAGGGCCGTGATCAAAACGCCGGCAAGGCCGCCGATCAGGGCGGCGATGCCAAGCGCCTCGGCGGGCGTCAGGTCGACCGGCATGTCTCCAGTCTAGGGCATTGGCGTTCGGTCTTGAACCGGCCGGATCAAGACCGAACGCGAACCGTACCTAGTAGCGATAATGCCCCGGCTTGTAGGGGCCGGTCTGGGCGACGCCCAGATAGGTCGCCTGGGCATCGGTCAGCTTGGTCAGCTTGACGCCGAGCTTGTCGAGATGCAGCGCCGCCACCTTTTCGTCGAGGTGCTTGGGCAGCACGTAGACCTTCTTGGCGTAGGTCTTGCGGTTGGCGAACAGCTCGATCTGGGCCAGCACCTGGTTGGAGAACGAGGCGCTCATGACGAAGCTGGGATGGCCGGTGGCGCAGCCGAGATTGACCAGCCGGCCCTCGGCCAGCAGCACCAGGCGCTTGCCGTCGGGGAAAGTGATCTCGTCGACCTGGGGCTTGACGTTGGCCCACTTCAAATTGCGCAGCGCCGCGACCTGGATCTCGGAATCGAAATGGCCGATGTTGCAGACGATGGCGCGGTCCTTCATCTTGCGCATGTGATCGAGGGTGATGACGTCGACATTGCCGGTGGCGGTGACGAAGACGTCGCCCTGCGGCGCCGCCTCTTCCATGGTGGTGACCTGGTAGCCCTCCATCGCCGCCTGCAAGGCGCAGATCGGATCGATCTCGGTCACCAGCACCCGCGCCCCCTGGCTGCGCAGGCTGGCGGCCGAACCCTTGCCGACATCGCCGTAGCCGGCGACCACCGCCACCTTGCCGGCCATCATCACGTCGGTGGCGCGCTTGATGCCGTCGACCAGGCTTTCGCGGCAGCCGTAGAGATTGTCGAACTTGGACTTGGTGACCGAGTCGTTGACGTTGAAGGCCGGGAACAAGAGCTTGCCTTCCTTTTCCATCACATAGAGCCGGTGGACGCCGGTGGTGGTCTCCTCGGTCACGCCGAGGATGCCCTTGGCCATGGTCGAGTACCAACCGGGCTTGGCGGCGAGGCGGCGCTTGATCGCGGCGTAGAGCGCGATCTCCTCCTCGTTCTTGGGATCGGACACCAGCTTGGCGTCCTGTTCGGCGCGACTGCCGAGATGCATCAACAGCGTGGCGTCGCCGCCGTCGTCGAGAATCATGTTGGGCCCGCCGCCATCCTTCCATTCGAAGATGCGGTGGGTGTAGTCCCAGTAATCGTCAAGGGTCTCGCCGCGATAGGCGAAGACCGGCACGCCGCTCTTGGCGATGGCGGCGGCGGCGTCGTCCTGGGTCGAGAAGATATTGCACGACGCCCAGCGGATGTCGGCGCCCAGCGCCTTCAGGGTCTCGATCAGCACCGCGGTCTCGACCGTCATGTGCAAGGAACCGGCGATGCGCGCGCCCTTGAGCGGCTTCGAGTCGCCGAATTCGCGCCGCAGCGCCATCAGCCCCGGCATCTCGGTCTCGGCCAGCGAGATCCGTGCCCGGCCGGTATCGGCCATGGCCAGATCCTTGACGACATAATCCTTGGCGCCGCTCATCTTCGGTTCCTTTCCTGAAGCGCGCGGGTTTTAGGCTCGGCCCGTCCGCCTGTCAAGTTACATATAAAGAAATGTTTATGTCTTCAAGTATGGCTTGAAACAGCGCCTTTCCGACTATCCGGAGTGAAACGACACATACCAGTCCATATCGCGTTCGGTCAGCGGGTACTGATCGCCGTTCTTGGGATGAACCAGCGAGGACGGCGGCACCTTGGCCACCCGGTGCTGCAGCAGCCGCGCCACGTCCATGGTGAATCCAGCTTTCCAGGCCAGCGCCGTCACTGCCTTGCCGGACTTGGAATCGAGCATCTTGTGCACGGCCGGCGGCTGCAGGCCGCCGCGCACCGCCAGGGCATGGATGACGAAGGCCAGTTCCTGGCGGTCGATGGCGCCTTTGACTTCATCCTCGGTCAGTTTGCCCTCGGCGTGCAGGCGCGCGACCTGCGAGGCGACCGAGGAATCGGGCGTCGCCGCGGTCGTCTCGCCCAGCTTGCTCTTGACCAGGAAGGCCAGCTCGACCGCCATGTCGGCATCGAGATCGTCGCGCTTGGCCAGAATGTTGAGCAAGGAGGAGGTGACGAAGCTGGCCAGGCGGCGGATCAGTCGCGGCGGCAGCATCCGGCGCAGCACCAAGGGCTCATGCCAGCCTTCGTTGTCGGGCGCGCGATTGACGATGCGATCCAGAGTCTCCTCGCGGATCTGCGCCGAATCGTTGGCCAGCAGCGCGGCGATGGCGATGGCGTCGTCGGCCGCCACCACGGCGTCGGCCACGCCCGATCCCAGGCCGCGACGACGCGAGATCGCGGTCAGCGCGCCCTGCACCGGGGCCGAGGCGATGATGTCGAGCAGGTCCTGGTCCGAAAGCAGCGGCGAATACTGCAGCACCGGCGCCGCCACCGACAGCTCGGGATCGCGCGCCAGGCGCTGGATGACGTCGGGCGGCGCCGCCGCCGAGTCCTTGAGCTGTTCGGCCAGGATGCGGCGCACGCGCGGCAACTGGTCCTCGACCAGGATCGACAGCACTTCCAGCACCCGATCGCGCAGCTTGCCCGCGCTCTCGGGCGGAAGATTGGGGAGCAGCCGGCCGATCTTCTCGGCCAGCTTGGCGCGCACTTCCTCGTCGACGTCGCTCGCCAGGATCTTGTCGGCCTGGACCGGAGTCGAGGGATTGGCGGCGATCGCCTGCCGCACTCCGCCCGATTGGTCCGAAGCCAGGTAGTAAAGCACCTCGGGCCGCGCCTCGGCGTGCTGGGCAAGATCGACACGTTCCTCGTCCGAGGCCGAGGCCGCCAGGCGCTTCATCGCCGCGTAGTCGAGCGGCTCGTCGCCGCGGCCGAGCAGCCAGTTCTTGAGCGCCTTGAGCGTCATGGCGGCGCCCCCGCGGGATCGGCCACGACAAAGGTGCCCTTGCCGGCCTGCTTGACCTTGTACATGGCGGCATCGGCCCGCGTCGTCAGCGCCTCGACGCCCTCGCCGGATTCGGGATCGAACATGGCGATGCCGATCGAAAAGCCGAGCGGCTTGGCGCCCGGCGCCGACAAGGGTGCCAGTTCGGCGGCGACCGTCAGCAGGTGCTCTGCCTTGGCCACCGCGCCGCCGCGGTCGGTCTCGTCGAGCCACAGCGCGAACTCGTCCCCGCCCAGCCGTGCCACCAGATCGGCGGCGCGATTGGCGCGCTCCAACAGCCGCGCCACCGCCCGCAGCGCGGCATCGCCGGCGGGATGGCCGAGGCGGTCGTTGACCTGCTTGAAGTTGTCGAGATCGACGTAGAGCAGCGCCGCCGGCCGCATCATCCGCCGCGCCGCCGCCATGCGCGCCGAGACCTGCTCGAGGAAGGCGCGGCGATTGTAGAGCCCGGTCAGCGCGTCGCGCAGCGACAGCCGCTTGAGCTCGACGATCGCCGCCACCTGCTGAAGCGCGATGCCGAGATGCGGTGCCACCGCCGCCAACAGCTGGCGCTCGTCCTCGCCGAAGGGCGCACGACGGGCGACGGCGATGGCGCCGTTGGCGCGGCCCTGCTGGGTCGCGACCGCGGCCAGGATCTCGAGCCCGCCGCCGGCGGCCTCGATCGCGCCTGGGCGCGGCGGATCGCAGGGGCCGAGCGCGGTCAACGCCATGTCCATCGCCGCTTTGGCTTCCGCGCCCGTGGCGGCCACCGGCTCGTAGCCGTCCGGGTCGGCGCGAAACACCCAAGCCGCCTGGGCATCCAACGCCGCCAGGGTCGCCTCGGCGGCCTGATCAAGGATGCGTTCGGGCACCAGTTCGTTGCGCATCGCCTCGACGATGCGTCCCAGCACACGCTCGCGCCGCGCGGTTCGGGCCTGTTCGGCCGCGCGCTGGCGGACCTCGGTGACGTCGCGGCAGACGCCGCGCGCGCCCTTCCAGCCGCCATCGGCGTCATGCACCGGCAGCGCCGAGACCATCAGGCAGGCGGCATGGCCGTCGGCCCGGCTGAGCCACAGCTCGACTTCGTCCTGGCGGGCGCGGGCCTCGAACGGCAACTCCTTCGGCGCCGGCCGCCCTTCGGCCAGAAGCGAGCGCGCGGCGATGCCGTTGAGCTCCTGGGGCGTGTAGCCCAGCGCGCCGGTGCCGCTGACGAAGACGAAGCGGCCCTGGGCATCGGTCTCCCAGCCGAAATCGGCCGAGCACGACACCAGGTCGCGATAGAGCTGGCGCGAGGCGACCAGCGCATTGAGCAAATTGCGTTCGACCGTGGCGTCACGTCCGAGCAGCAGCACCAGCCGCTGCTTGTCGCGCCCGCTTACCGGCAACAGCGCGACGTCCAGCGCCACCGGCGCGGCACCGGCGGGTCCGGCCAGCACGGCGCGCTCGCTCATCGCCCGTCCTTCCTCGGCCGCGAGCGGAATCGCCGCCGCCAACTCGGGCACGGCGTCGGCCGCCAGCGCGCGCAGCAGCGCCTCGGATTCGCGATTGGCCGCCAACCTGCGGCCGCGCCCGTCGACCAGCGCCGCCGGCCCCGGGAAATGCGCCAACAGCGCATCCGCATCCAAGGCCAGCCGCCCGAGTCCGCCCCCGGCGCCCTCGCCGAACAGCAGCGGCAGGACCTTGTTCAACATCGCCCGAGCTTAGCCAAGCCGCCCGAGCCGGTCGAGCCGCCCGGCTTGCAAGCCGGGGCCCGCGCGGCTAAACCCCGGCCATGGCGCCGGCGCTTTCGGATATCGAGACCTGGGTGTTCGATCTCGACAACACGCTCTATCCGGCCGCCAGCAATCTGTTCCTCCAGGTCGACCGCCGCATCAACCTGTTCGTGCAACGCTTCCTGAGGATGGACGAAGCTACGGCGCGCGCCACCCAGCGCCGGATGTTCCAGGAGCACGGCTCAACCCTCAAGGGGTTGATGGACCTGCACGGGCTCGAACCGGCCGAGTATCTCGAATACGTCCACGACATCGACTTGGGCGCGATCTCGCCCGATGCACCGTTGGCAGCGGCGCTGGATCGGCTGCCGGGACGCAAGCTGGTGTTCACCAACGGCTCGGTGCCTTATGCCGGGCGGGTGCTGGAACGCATCGGCATCCGCCAGCGCATCGAGGCGGTGTTCGCGATCGAGGATTCGGATTACCTGCCCAAGCCCGATCCGCGGCCCTATCAGCGGCTGATCGAGCGCCACGGCGTCGTGCCCGGGCGCGCCGCCATGGTCGAGGACATCGTGCGCAATCTCGAGCCCGCAGCCAAGCTGGGCATGGCGACGATCTGGGTGCCGCCCTTGCCGCCCGCGGCCGATGCCCCCGCGCCGGCGGCCTATGTCCAGCATGTCGCGCCCGACCTGCCGCGCTTCTTGGCCGATATCGCCGCCCCCGGCTGATCCCGACGCGCGACGCAAAGGGGAATTGCCGCCCGGTCATGGACCCTCCGCCCCGTGGCGGAGCAGCCTAGACCGCGATCGGTTAGCATGGAATCGCTGACGCTATTCCATGCAAACCGTGAGCCGCGGTCCAGAGCGGGATACGAGGGCATGATTCACAATCTGTCTTGAACCCTATGGTTCAAGACAGATCGATCATGCCCTAGCCTCGACCGGTCAGTTGCAGCTCGGCTCGGGCAGGAGTTCGAGCGAGGACAACGTGCTGTCGACCGTGAAGTCGCCATAGTCCAGCACCAGTTCGCTGGCGATGCCGTTGTCGTACATGCGATAGCCCAGTTCGTATTCCGGCGTGCCGTCGTCCTTGCCGGCCGGGAAATAGGCCAGCCGCAGCTTCCACGACGGCCGGCCGGACAGGTCGGGCGGTTCCTCGCGCGGGGTGCTGCGCGGGCCGACGAAGGCCACCACGCGATAGATCTTGTCCGGGCCGCCGCCGTCGAACACCGTCGCCGCCACCACCGGCTGGCCGGCGCGCGCGCCTTCGATCAGGGCCAGCGAATGCTCGGTCGGGAACATTGTGTCGGCGGGGTATTCGACCGATTTGGACTCGGGCTTGGTGAAATCGGCCTTGGCCGGCTTGTCGGCCGCGCCCCGCCGCGCCCGGCCTGCCACCAGCTCGGGCGGCTCGCCGTCGCGCTGGGTGTTGGTGGTGAAGCGGAACTGCTGCAGATCGTGCGATTCCCACGACGCCACCGAAAGGTCGCTGGTGAAGGCGCCACCCTCCGCGTCGACCAGCCGCGACACCAGGCGTTGCGAAAGCGTGTAGCCGGCGCAGGTGTCGCGCCACTCCACCACCATGCGACCGCGATAGTCTGCGACATTGCTGCCCGAACGCGCTTGGCCGAGCCGGAGGTCGTAGATCGCCTTGTGGGATTTGAGCTTGATGGCGCCCGCGGCATCGGCCGGCCCGACGCCCGGCACCAGGGCCAGAAATGCAGCCGCCGCGGCCAGCCGCAAGAGCAATTGGTTCATGACCGGCACGATAGCACAGCCGTCCGCGCCGCGCGCGGCGGCGCTCAATGCTCGACCGGGACGACGACGCAAGTAATCTGGCGTTCCTTCAGTCGATCGCAGGCGCGCCGGGCGTCGGCCTTGGACAAGCCGGCGATCTGCGCGCGATAGAGCGGACCCTTGCTGTCCTGGCTCGACTTGATCGCCACCGGCGCCGCCGCCAAGAGCCGCGGCACCAGCCGCGCCGCTTCGATCGCACGGGTCTCGGCGGTCTCGATGCGGCGATAGGCGCCGACCTGGACCGCAAAGCTGGTCTCGATCGAGCCTTGCGGGGCGGGCGCCGCCCGCTGAACCGCTCGCGGCTCGGCCGGGCGGACCGGCTGGGCCTGGGCTGCCGCCACCACCGAGCCCTTGGCTGCCTTGGTCCGCGCGGATGCCGATGCGACCTGGACCTCGGCATCGCTCATCTTGCCGAAGCCGCGATCGAGCAGAGCCATCATGTGCTGGTTGCGCCAGCTTGCGGATTCGCCGCCGAACACCACGCCGATCAGCCGCCGTCCGTCGCGCACCGCCGAGGCCACCAGATTGTAGCCCGAGGCGTTGGTGAACCCGGTCTT
This sequence comes from Alphaproteobacteria bacterium, assembly GCA_016869515.1. GTDB lineage: Bacteria > Pseudomonadota > Alphaproteobacteria > VGDZ01 > VGDZ01 > VGDZ01. Next base: position 9,244 of record VGDZ01000070.1, read on the forward strand.
GATGCCGTCGGTGCCGTCGTAGAGTTCCAGCAGCACGTTGTGATTGCGATAGACCCGTTCGGCATAGGCGAAGCTGGCGCGGCCGAAATAGCCGTAATACTGCGGAAAATCGCGGATCAGCGCGCGGCCGAGGATGGCCATGTCGCGGGCCGAGGAGAACTGCTCGGGATGCGGCAGCCCCGAGGCGTTGCGGAAATCGCTTTGCCGCATGCCCAGCCGCCGCGCGCGCTGGGTCATGGCTTCGGCGAAGGCTTCTTCGGATCCGGCCAGGGCCTCGGCCAGCACCACCGCGGCATCGTTGGCCGATTTGGCGATGACGCCAAGGATGGCGTCTTCGACCGCAATGCGCTCGCCGGCCTGCAGGCCGAGTTTGGTCGGACTCTGATTCGCGGCATGGACCGAAACCGGCAGCCGATCGCTCAGTCGCAGCCGGCCGCGCTCGAGCGCATCGAACGTCATGTAGGCGGTCATGATCTTGGTCAGCGAAGCCGGATGGCGCGGCAGTTCGGCATCGCGCGCCAGCAACACTTCGCCGGTTTCGGCATCGACCACCAGCGCAGCGTAGCGATCGTCGGCCGCCATGGGCGGCTTCTTGCGCGGCTTGGCGGCCTCGGCCGCGAGGCTGCCCAGACCGATCGACGCTGCAACACCGAGTGCCAGGAAAACTCGGAATCCCATGCCGCTTGATCCCTGCTCCTTGCCTTACACCCCGAATCGGCGGCGCGATCTTAAGGGCGATCCGCGAATCTGTCCATAACCCATTGGATTCGATGCGACTTCGGGTAGCGAAGGAATTGGGCTTGACGCCCGTTCGTTATCGCGGCGGGATGGCGGAATGCGGTATGCAGCGATCATAGCGGCGTTGATTGTCGGCTCGGCAACGGGCTGTGTCAGCAGCGGGCCGACCGACGATCCGTTCGAACGCAAATTCACCTGGAAGTCCTACTTGGCCGGCGACGATCTGTGGCCGCAATGCAAGGCTGGATCGGCCGCAGCTCTGCGGCTGGTCTACAACGCCGACTACGAGCGCCAGGTGCGCAGCTACGACCTGACGCGCCGGGCCGATGGCGGCTGGGCGCTGACCATGAATGTGCGGCGAACGCCGACCGTCAATCGCATCGACCTGTCCGACCCGCTGGCGACATGGCGGGGCGAGCGCTTCGATGCCGACCTGACCGCCGAGCAAGGCGCGCGCCTGGTTGCCGCGCTGGAACGCTCGGGCCTTGACCGCCCGCCCGAAGTCCAGCGCCTCGAATCCGACAGTTTCTATTGGCTGGTCGGCGCCTGCCTCGAAGGACGCTGGCGGCAGAATGCTTGGGACCAGCCCTCGGGACGGATCGCCCAGGCAGCGTTTATCGGCGTGTTGGCGGCCTTCGATCCCTCCCGCATCGCCCTGCCGCCGCCCGAGGCTCCGCCCACCCTCATGGCCCGCGAAAGGCTCAAGCACGCCCCCTTCGCAGTCACGCTGCGCAATGGGGCAGTCACGGATATCCGTTTCAAATAATTGAGTTTTTGGAGTTTTATGCGGCAAACCGCCGCATGCGCCTGAATTTTTGATGCAATGCACAAAATCCCTTGACGCAGCGCGAAATGGGCCTATATTCACCCCTGTTGTTGCAGCGCACCATGAAATGCTGCGACGCCACAATGAACCGCCCGCAAGGGCCTGATGGAGACGAAGATGAAGACCACCACCAAGAATTTCGAAGGCGTCGGCCGTGATGCCGCCGAGACCTTGATCAAGGCCGGCACCGAGGCCGCGACCAAGGGCTACGAGAAGGCCGTGACCATGACCAAGGAACAGGTCGATGTCGCGGTCAAGAACTACGGCGAGGCCACCGAGTTCGGCAAGGGCACGTTCGAGGCCTACATCGCCGCCGGCAACGTCGCCGCCAAGCATGTCGAGGCCTTCAATGCCGAGATCCTGGCTTTCGCCAAGACCCGGATGGAAGAGGGCGTGCAGGCCGCGCGCGCGCTGATGGGCGCCAAGACCCTGAAGGACGCGATCGACCTGCAGACCGGCTTCGCCAAGACCGCGTTCGACGCGGTGGTGGCCGAGAACGCCAAGCTTTCCGAAATGGCGCTCAAGGGCGCGACCGAGGCCGCCGAGCCGCTGCAGGCCCGCTTCACCGTCGCGGTCGAGAAGTTTGTCAAGCCGATGGCCGCCTAAACGCGGCGCGACTTGACGGAGGGCTCGAATCCCCCCCTCGGGCCCTCCACCTTTTCTCTCTCCTGACTGTCACGCCTACGGGGTCGGCGATCGCGAGATCGGCCGGCCCCGAGTTTTTTTTGGCATGGGATTCGGGATTAGCCCGCTCGGCCCTTCATTTGCGCCGGCAGCCAAGTCGCCAGTTCCGGCCAGACCACGATCGCCGCCACCATCACCACCATCAGCACGAAATAGGGCAGCGAGTACCAGCCGATGGCGAAGATCGACCGGCCGGTCATGCCTTGCAGCACGAACAGGTTGAAGCCGACCGGCGGCGTGATCTGCGCGGTCTCGACCACCAGCACCAGGAAGATGCCGAACCAGATCAGGTCGAAACCGGCGGCCTCGACCATTGGCAGGATCACGGCGATGGTCAGCACCACCATCGAGATGCCGTCGAGGAAGCAGCCGAGAATGACGTAGAACACCGTCAGCACGGCGATCAAGGTGAAGGGCGAAAGCTCGAGCGATTGGATCCACTGCGCCAAGTGCCGCGGCAGGCCAGTGAAGCCCATCGCCAAGGACAGGAACGAGGAGCCGGCCAGGATCAGGGCGATCATCGAGGACAGCCGCGTCGCCCCCATGACGCTGTCCCAAAAGGTCTTGATCGTCAGCCCGCCCTGCACCGCCGCCAGGATCAGCGCCCCCATCACGCCGAAGGCGGCGGCCTCGGTCGCGGTGGCGATGCCGGAATAGATCGAGCCCAGCACCATCACGATCAGCAGGATCACCGGGATCAGCGAACGCGACTGCCAGATCTTCTCGCCCAAGCTCATATGGATGTCGGCCGGCGGCACCTTGCCGGGATTGAACAGCGCCCAAACCACCAGATAGCCCGACATCAGCGCCGCCAGCACGATGCCGGGGATCACGCCGGCGATGAACAGCTTGGCGACCGATTGATCGGCGGCGACGCCGTAGACGATCATGATCAGCGAGGGCGGAATCAACAGCCCGAGCGTGCCCGCGCCCGACAGCGAGCCGATGGCGACGCTGTCGGGATAGCCGCGGCGCGAAAGCTCGGGAATGGTCATCTTGCCGATGGTGGCGCAGGTCGCGGCCGAGGATCCCGACACGGCGGCGAAAATGGCGCAGCCGACGACATTGGTGTGCAAGAGACGCCCCGGGATGCGCTGCATCCAGGGCGCCAGGCCCTTGAACATGTCCTCGGACAAGCGGGTGCGGAACAACAGCTCGCCCATCCAGATGAACATCGGCAGCGCGGTCAGCGTCCACGACGAGGCCGAGCCCCAGATGGTGGTGGCCATGGCATCGCCCGCCGGCCTTGCGGTGAACAGCAGCATTCCCGCCCAGGCCACGCCCAACAACGACAGCCCGACCCACACGCCCGAACCCAACAGCGCGAACAGGATCGCCAGCAGCAGCAAAGCAGTGCCGACGTCGCCCATCGCTACTCCCGCGTCTTGCTTTCGACGATGGCGCCGCCTGCCAGCGCCACCAGCAGTTGCTCGATCATGGCGATGGCGAACACCGTGCCGCCGATCGCCATGCCGAGCTGCGGGATCCACAGCTTGAACGGCACCAGCCCGGTCGAGACGTCGTTGAGCTGGTAGGACACCCAGCACATGCGCGCGCTGTAGAAGCCGAACAGCGCGGCGAACAGGCTGCCCGCGGCCAGCGACCAGATTTCCAGTCCGCGCCGCGCCCTTCCGGTCAGGCGCTCGAGGATCAGGCCGACGCGGATGTGCTCGCCGCGGCCGAAGGTGTGCGCCAAGGCGAGGAAGAACGAGGCCGCCATGAAATAGCCCGACAGCTCGTCGCCGACGCGGAAGATGTAGCCGACGATCGGGCCGAAGATCTGGATGACGATGGTGACGAAGATCGCCACCATGAACAGCCCGGCGGCGAAACCGCAGGCATCGTAAAGCCGCGCCAGCGCGCGCCGGACCTGCGTCACGATCGGACTAGGTATTGGAAAAAGCGGGGCGGCGCCGACCGCCGCCCCACGATCCCGGCTACTTCAGCGCCTTGGCCAGCATCTCGCCGTCGCCGCCCGCGCCCTTGGCCCATTCGGCGATCATCGGCGCGCCGACCTTGGTCTTGAGCTCGGTCACGAACTGCGCCGAGGGCTTGACGATGGTCATGCCGTTCTTGGCCAGGGTGGCGATCGACTCGTCCTGGATCTTTTTCGCCGCTTCCCAGCCCGCGGCCTCGGCCTTCTGCGCTTCCTCGACCAGGACCCGGCGCGTCGCCTCGTCGAGGCGCGAATAGAGGGAGTGGTTGACCAGCACCATGTTCTTGGGCAGCCAGGCCTGGGTGTCGTGGAAGAACTTGAGATGCTCGTAGGTCTTGGAATCGACCCCGGTCACGCCCGAGGAGACGAACGAATTGACCTTGCCGGTGGCCAGCGCCTGGGCCAGCTCGGCCGCCTGGATGGTCAGCGGCTGGGCTTTGACGATCTCGGCGATGCGCGCGGTCTGCGGGCTGTAGGCGCGCCATTTGAGGCCTTCCATGTCGCCCAAGGACTTCAGTTCCTTGTCGGCGTAGATGCCCTGCGGCGGCCAGGGCACGGCGTAGAGGAACACCACGCCCTGCGACCCCATGCGGCGGGCGATGCCGGGCTTCTGCGCGTCCATCAGCTTCTTGGCGTCGGCGAAGCTGGTGGCCAGGAACGGCACGCCGTCGGCGCTGTAGAACGGGTCCTCGTTGTGCAAGTTGACCATCAGCACCTCGCCGATCGGTACCTGGGCGGTCTGCACCGCGCGCTTGATCTCGGGCGCCTTGAACAGCGAGCCGTTGGGATGCAGCACGATCTCGAGCTTGCCGCCCGAGCGCGCCTTGACCGCGTCGGCGAATTTCTGGGCGTTGACGGTATGGTAGTTGCCGACCGGATAGGCCAGCGCCATGTCCCATTTGGTCTGGGCTTGGGCGCCCACCGCCAGCACAGCCGCCAGCGCGGCCAAGGAAAGCATGCGCGTCATGTCAGGTTCCCCCGAGTTGGTTGGCGCCATCTTGGCCGGGCCCGAGGAATAGGGCAAGATCGTTTCTCCACCCAAGGGAATCGAAGCGATGCCGCGCGCGCTGCTGGTCCTTGCGATGGCGGCGTTCGGCATCGTCGCGACAGCGGCTCCGGTCGACCTCGAACTGGTGCTGGCGGTCGACGTCTCGCGCTCGATCGACGAGCACGAGGCGGCATTGCAGCGCCAGGGCTACGTCGCCGCGCTGACCGATCCGCGCGTGATCCGCGCCATCTCCCAGGGCGAGCACCAGAAAATCGCCATTTGCTACATCGAATGGGCCGGCTCGCACTATCAGCGCGTCGTCGTGCCCTGGCGGCTGGTGACCGATGCAGCCTCGGCCGCGGCCTTCGTCGCCGAATTGCAGCAATTCCCGCCGCTCTCGGCCAATTGGACTTCGATCTCGGGCGCGATCGACTTCTCCGCCGCCCTGTTCGGCGCTGCCGGCCATGTCGGCAAGCGCAAGGTGATCGACATTTCGGGCGACGGCCGCAACAACCACGGCCGCCCGGTATCCGAAGCGCGCGCCGAGGCGCTGCAAAAAGGCATCACCATCAACGGCCTGCCGGTGATCAACGACCGGCCGAACTTCTCGCGCCCGGCCGAACGCGATCTCGACATCTATTACGAGCGCCAGGTGATCGGCGGCCGCGACGCCTTCATGGTGGTGGCCGACAGCTTCGAGCGTTTCGGCGAAGCCATCCTCAACAAGCTGATCAAGGAAATCGCCGGCCTGCCGGCCGAGAATCTAGCCCTGGCTCAGCCGTCCTTGCCGTAAAGCTTTTCGGGCGGGATCAGCACCGGCCAGGCTTCGGCGATGCGGCCCTCGCGCACGGCGTTGAACATGCAGGACCTGCGGCCGGTATGGCAGGCGGGGCCGTCCTGCTCGACCAGCAGCAAGAGCGTGTCGCCGTCGCAGTCCAGCCGCATTTCCTTGAGGCGCTGGACCTGGCCCGAGCTTTCGCCCTTGCGCCACAGCCGCCCACGCGAACGCGACCAATAGCACACCCGCCCGCTGGCCAGGGTCTCGGCCACCGCGTCGCGGTTCATCCAGGCCAGCATCAGCACCTCGCCGCTGTCATGCGCCTGGGCGATGGCGGGCACCAGCCCGTCGCGATCGAAGGCGATCTGGGCAAGAATATCGGTCGATCCGGGCTTGGGTTCGGCCATGGGGACCTCGCGGTAAAATCGGGCGCGAAATAGCACGTTGCAACGCGCCGTCATAGGTTAGACTGCGCCCCAGGCAGGGGGTGCCATGGCCTGCGTGCTGGTGATCGACGACGATCGATGGATCCGCGAGGCGGTTCGCGCCGCATTGGTTCGCGCCGGCTATGCCGTGTTGGACGCCGCCGACGGGCGCGCCGGCCTCGATGCCATCCGCGAGCATCGTCCCGATCTGATCCTGTGCGATGTGATGATGCCGGGGATGGACGGCTACGAGGTGCTGTCCAAGCTGCTCAAGACCCACGAGGTCTTTCGCCAGGTGCCGTTCATCTTCATGTCGGGGCTGACCGACCAGCGCAGCCAGGCGGTGGGCAAGAACCTGGGCGCGGACGACTACCTGACCAAGCCGCTCGATGCCGGGCTCCTGGTCGCGACCGTCAAGGCGCGGTTGCGCCAGATCGAGCGGCTGGCGGACGCCGGCACGCGCGACATGATGCAGCTCTACAAAACCCTCGACGTGCGTTGGGTCTAGGCGGGCGGGCGATGGCGACCATCCTGGTGATCGACGACGACAAGGTGGTGCGCTCGCTGGTCTCGCGCTATTTGACCGAGGCCGGCCATGGCACGGTCGAAGCCCAGAACGGCCGCGAGGGGCTGGAGGCGATCCGGGTCCATCGCCCCGATCTGATCCTGTGCGACGTGATGATGCCCGAGCTTGACGGCTATCAGGTGCTGGAGACGCTTTTGCGCACGCATGAGCTTGACCTGACCGAGTTTTTGAACCAAGCCGAGTGAGAGATTACTGCATCGCGACGACCGGTTCGAGTGACTGGATCAGACCGAACGTTGCCGGTGCCGGCGTCGACCAGCCCCTTGTCCGAACCGCCCAAGGGGCCGACGACCAGCGCATTGCCGTTCACCGTCCATAGCGAGCGGTCGAACAGGCCGAGCGCGAAATAAGCCGCGACGCCGGCCACTAGGCCGAGGATCGCCGCCGGCACCAGCTTGGTCACCCGGCCCGCGGTCAGCATTACGAACGCGGTCACACCGCCAACGATCATGCCCTGCCAAGCCCACAGGCTTGGGCTTGCCAGCGCGGTCCAGAACTCGGTGCCCTTGGGCACGCCCAGGAAGCGCGGAATCTGGCTGACCACGATCACCAGGCCGACGCCGCTGAGATAGCCGCTGACCACCGGATAAGGCATGTACTTGATCAGCCGGCCGAGCCCGGCGGCGCCGAATCCCACCTGCATCAGGCCGCAGAGCAGCGCGGTCGCGGTCAGCATCACCACCGCCTGCTCCGGACGCATCCCTTGGCCGGACAGTTCCAGCGCGAAAGCCGCCATCACTGCCGCCGCCGGCGCGCAGGGCGCCGTGATCAGCCGATTGGTTCCGCCCAAGGCCGGCGCGGTCAGCCCCAGCGCCACCGTGCCGAGAATGCCGGCGACCGCGCCATAGGCGGCATATTCGGCGCCGAGCGGCGAGAAGATGGTGACGCCGAAGGCGATCGAGGACGGCACCGCCACCAGCATCGCCGCCAGCCCGCCCCAGACTTCGCCCACCCAGCGCTTGGATACCGCCTCGGCCATGACCGCTCCGTCTGCGGATTATGAGCCTATGTCCCGCCTCTGGCGAGGCCCCTGCGACCAAGCGGCACTCGACGCCGGGAGCCGGCTTCACCATACTGCGGCCCCATCCCTTTCACTTGCCGAGACGGAATCCGTTCGACCATGACCTACATGACCGAAGAGCGCCGGTTGATTCAGGCGCAGGCGCGCGAGTTCACCATGAAGGAGGTGCTGCCGGTCGCCAACAAGCTGGACCCGGTCGAGGGCGACATCCCGATGGAGTTGCGCGACAAGCTGGCGGCGATGGGCTATTTCGGCATCCTGGTGCCCGAGGAATACGGCGGCCTCGGCCTCGGCGTGTTCGAATACTGCCTGGTGACCGAGGAACTGGCGCGCGGCTGGATGAGCGTCGCCTCGCTGATCGCGCGCGGCAACAGCCTGATCGGCATGGAGAAGCTGTCCGAGGCCCAGCGCAAGGTCTATCTGCCCAAGGTGGCGCGCGGCGAGATGCTGGGAGCGTTCTCGATGTCCGAGCCCAACGCCGGCTCGGACGTCGCCAACATCACCTGCCGCGCCCGGCGCGAGGGCGACAGCTATATCCTCAACGGCTCGAAATACTGGTGCACCTTCGCCGACGGCGCCGACTTCCTGATCGTCGTCGCCCGCACCACCGACAACCCCAATCGCCGGCACGACGGGCTGTCGGCCTTCATGATCCCGAAAAAGCGCGGCGAGTTGCTGCCTGGTTGCAAGGGCACGCCGATCCCCAAGATCGGCTATTTCGGCTGGAAGACCTGGGAGCTGGCGTTCGACGAATGCCGCATCCCGGCCGAGACCCTGATCGGCGAGGAAGGCAAAGGCTTCCAGATCGCCAGCCACGGGCTCGAAAAGGCCCGCGCCCATACCGCCGCGCGCTCGATCGGGCTGGCGCGCGGCGCGCTGGAGGATTCGATCGCCTATGCCGACAGCCGCGTCCAGTTCGGGCAGAAGATCGGCAAGTTCCAGGCCATCCGCTTCAAGATCGCGCAGATGGCGACCGAGATCGAGGCGGCGCGGCAGCTGATGTATTTCGTCTGCAGCGAAATCGATTCCGGCCGGCGCTGCGATCTCGAGGCGTCGATGGTCAAACTTTACGCCTCGGAGATGGCCGAACGCGTCACCAGCGAGGGCATCCAGATCCACGGCGGCGCCGGCTACACCAAGCTGCACGCCGCCGAGCGCTATTGGCGCGACGCCCGCCTGACCAAGATCTTCGAGGGCACCTCCGAGATCCAGCAGCGCATCATTTCGGATCGGCTGATGGGGCGGTGAGACTCAGCCGAGCTCGAACTTGATGCCCTGGGCCAGCGGCAGCTCGCGCGAATAGTTGATGGTGTTGGTGGCGCGCCGCATATAGGCCTTCCAGGAATCGCTGCCGGCCTCGCGGCCGCCGCCGGTCTCCTTCTCGCCGCCGAAAGCGCCACCGATCTCGGCGCCGCTCGGGCCAATGTTGACGTTGACGATGCCGCAATCGCTGCCGGCGGCCGACATGAAGCGCTCGGCCTCGCGCAGATCGGTGGTGAAGATCGACGAGGCCAGGCCCTGGGGCACGGCATTGTGCAGGGCGATGGCGTCGTCGAGCTCGCGATAGCGCAGCGCATGGAGGATCGGCGCGAAGGTCTCGCGGCAGACCAGCGCGTCCTGGCGCGGCATCTCGACCAGCGCCGGTCGCGCGTAGTACGCCTCGGGCCAGCGTTCGGCCATTTGCCGCCCGCCGCCATGGACCTTGCCGCCGGCGGCGCGGGCCTCGTCCAGCGCGGCTTGCATGGCGGCGAAGGCACGGCCGTCGATCAGCGGCCCGATCAGCGTGCCGGCCTCGCGCGGATCGCCCACCTTGACCTGGCCATAGGCCTGGATCAGACGCGGCACCAGCCGGTCGTAGACCTGTTCGTGCACGATCAGCCGCCGCAGCGTGGTGCAGCGCTGGCCGGCGGTGCCGACCGCGGCGAACAGGATGGCGCGCACCGCCAGGTCGAGGTCGGCCGAGGGCGCCACGATCATGGCGTTGTTGCCGCCGAGCTCGAGGATGCAGCGGCCGAAGCGCGCCGCCACGATCGGCGCCACCGCCTGGCCCATGCGGGTCGAGCCGGTGGCGCTGATCAGCGGCAGGCGGCGGTCCTCGACCAGGGCGCGGCCGAGTTCGGCGCCGCCGACCACGACCGCCGACAGGCCCTCGGGCGCATCGCCGAACTTGCTCGCGGCTCGCTCGAACAGCGCCTGGGTCGCCAGCGCCGTCAATGGCGTCTTGTCGGAGGGCTTCCACACCAGGCTGTCGCCGCAAACCAAGGCCAGCGCCGCGTTCCACGACCACACCGCGACCGGAAAGTTGAAGGCCGAAATAATCCCGCAAGGCCCGAGCGGATGCCAGGTCTCCATCATGCGATGGCCCGGCCGCTCGGTAGCGATGGTCAGGCCATAAAGCTGGCGTGACAAACCAACGGCGAAGTCGCAAATGTCGATCATCTCCTGGACTTCGCCCAGGCCTTCCTGCGGGATCTTGCCGGCCTCGAGCGTCACCAACCGGCCGAGCGCGACCTTGTGGGCGCGCAGCTCCTCGCCGAACAGCCGGACCAGCTCGCCGCGCCGCGGCGCCGGCACCGAGCGCCAGCGGCCGAAGGCCTCGAGCGCGCGGCCGATCTTGGCGTTCAGATCGTCGCTGCCGTCGGCGCGCAGGCTGGCCACGGTCTCGCCGCTGATCGGCGAGCGCACCGCCAGCGCGCCCGGCCGCAAGCTC
>VGDZ01000071.1 GCA_016869515.1 Alphaproteobacteria bacterium
GCCGGCGACGCGGCCCCTGGCGCCGTCGCGGCTGGGCGAGGAGCCGGCCGTGCTGTCGCCCGCCGGCGCCGACGATGTCCGCTTTCGCCGCGGCCGCATCGTCCATCGGCTGTTGCAGCTTCTGCCCGAACTTCCGGTCGCGCGTCGCGCCGCGGCCGCGCGGCGGTTCTTGGCCGATCCCGCGCATGGCTTGGATGCGACGGCGCGCGAGGCCTTGGCGGCCGAGGTGCTGGCGGTGCTGGCCGATGCCGCCTTCGCGCCGATCTTCGCGCCGGGCAGCCGGGCCGAGGTGCCGATCGCGGGCTTGGTCGGGCAAGTGGCGGTGTCGGGCCAGATCGACCGGCTGGCGATCGGCAGCGAGGAGATCCTGGCGGTCGATTTCAAGACCAACCGCGCCCCGCCCGCCGCGCCCGAAACCGCGGCGCCGGCCTATCTGGCGCAGATGGCGGCCTATCGCGCGCTGCTGCGGCGGGCGTTTCCGGGCAGGCGCGTGCGCACCGCGCTGGTGTGGACTGACGGGCCACGGCTGATGGCCTTGCCCGATGCGCTGCTCGATCGTCATCTGCCGGCGCGGCTTGATTCGGACCCTTCGACTACCTAGATTCCGGTCTCTCGCCGCGCGCGGCCTTTCACGCAAGGATCTCCGTCATGGGTGCCAACACCACCGCCATCACCGATTCCAGCTTCGAGAAGGACGTGCTCAAGGCGGCGGGTCCGGTGCTGGTCGATTTCTGGGCCGAGTGGTGCGGGCCGTGCAAGATGATCGCCCCGGCGCTGGAGGACATCGCCAAGGAAATGGCCGGCAAGGTCACGGTCGCCAAGCTCAACATCGACGACAATCCGGTGACGCCGACCAAGTTCGGGGTGCGCGGCATCCCGACCCTGATCCTGTTCAAGAACGGCCAGGTGGCGGCGACCAAGGTCGGCGCCGCGCCCAAGGGCAAGCTGGTCGAGTGGCTTCAGGGCGCGATTTGACGCGCCTTATGTAAAGGGCGCGATCTGACGCGCCTTATGTAAAGGGCGCGATCCGGCGCGCCCGATTTGACCGGCGCGATCCGGCGCGCGCCGCAAAACGGGATATTAAGCCGGCTTGATGTTGGAACGCTTGATGCGGTCGAGGTTTTGGCCCTCGATCCGCACCAGCCTGGTCGGTCCCTCGCGCTTGGGTGAATGGACCTGGCCGATGTCGTAGAAATGGGCATCGCCCGGGCGCAGGGTATAGCTGCGCGTCGGCTCGACCAGGGTCGGGGCATCGCCCGCGCCCGGCCGCACCACCCGCCAATCGGTCATTTCGGTGTCGCCCTCGGCCAGGCCGTAGATCGCCCAGCTCGGGCCGTGGTCGTGCGGCTGGCCATGGGCCTTGTCGCCGTAGACATGGCCGCAGATGCAGAAGCCCAGCTCGGGATCCTCGTACAGCACCTTGCGCGGCCGGCACTGCTCGGCGGTCAAATGCCTGGCGGCGAAGTCGCGGTCGGTCAGGACGCGCGCCACCAGCTTGCACACCGCCCGCTTGCCGTCCGGTCCCGGATCGGCCTTGAGCGCGGCGCGGATGTCGGCGCCGAGTTGTTCCAGCGTATAGGCCATGCCAAGCCCCCTGCGTTCGGGCGGCATGGTTCCATCTTGGGCCGGACGGTTCAAGCCGAACTTCCGCCCGCGCCGATGGGGTGGATGATGCGCCTTGGATGCCGGATCGATCCGGGCCGGGAACCGAACGGATAGCCGGGCGCGGCCAAGCGCCCCTCCCAACGCTCGAAATCGTTCATGGCCGGCCCCGCCTGGAAGATGCAAACTCCACGCGTAAGGGGAACTGACAAGCGAGGGGCGATGGGCCGCGACGTGCAGAGATGGGTTTGGACGGCGGCGGCATGGCTTTTGGCGCTGCCGCTGGCGGCCGAGACCGTGCCGGGCGCGCGGCCCGAGACCGTGGCGGCGCTGGCCCGCGGCGAGTGGCCGGCCTATGGCGGCAGCAACGCCCAGCAGCGCTGGTCGCCGCTCGATCAGATCGGTCCCGAGAACGCGCGGCGGCTGCGGGTGGCGTGGCGCTGGCGGTCCCCCGACGAGGAGCTGCGCGCCCGCGGCCTGGCGGTCTCGCAAAGCTATCGCAACGCCGCTTCGCCCTTGATGATCGGCGGCACGCTTTACGTCAGCACCTCGCTGACCCAGGTGGCGGCGATCGACGCCCTCAGCGGCGTCACCAAATGGGTGTTCGATCCGCGGGTCTACAAATACGGCCCCCATCCCGGCAACAATGGCTGGACCCATCGCGGCGTCGGCTATTGGCGCGACGGCGAGGACGAGCGCATCATCGTCCTGACCAAATACGCGCTGATGATCGCGCTCGATGCCAAGACCGGCCGGCCGATCGCAGGCTTCGGCGAGGGCGGCACGGTCGATTTGACCCGCGGCCTGCGCGCGCCCGCGCCGCGCGGCTATTACGACATGGAATCGCCGCCGACCATCGTCGGCGACACGATCGTGGTCGGCTCGTCGATCTGGGATTGGTGGGCCAATCGCAGCGCGCTGCCGGGCGACGTGCGCGGCTTCGATGTGCGCAGCGGCAAGTTGCGCTGGACATTCCACACCGTGCCGCGCGCGGGCGAGCCCGGGGTCGAGACCTGGCTCGACGAGTCCTGGCGCGCGGCCGGCAATGCCAATGTCTGGGCGCAGATCAGCGCCGACGAATCCCTGGGCCTGATCTATTTGCCGGTCAGCACGCCGACCAACGACTATTACGGCGGCCACCGCCCGGGCGACAATCTCTACGGCGAAAGCCTGGTTTGCCTCGAGGCCGCCACCGGCCGGCTGGTGTGGCATTACCAGATCGTGCGCCACGGGCTGTGGGATTACGATCTGCCGGCGGCGCCGATCCTGGCCGATCTCGTGGTCGAGGGCCGTCCGGTCAAGGCGGTGGTTCAGCTGACCAAGCAGGGCCTGGTCTTCGTCTTCGATCGCGTCACCGGTCGGCCGCTTTGGCCGATCGAAGATCGCGCCGTGCCGCCCTCGGACGTGCCGGGCGAGCATGCCGCGCCGACCCAGCCCTTCCCGACCAGGCCGGCGCCGGTCGAGATCCAGGGCGTGCGCGTCGAGGATCTGATCGACTTCACGCCCGCGCTGCGCCGCCAGGCGCTGGAGATCGTCGGGCGCTATCGCCACGGTCCGCTTTACACCCCGCCCAGCCGCGAAGGCACCATCCTGATGCCCGGCATCACCGGCGCGATCAACTGGGATGGCGGCACGGTCGATCCCGAGACCGGCATGCTCTATGTCGCGACCCAGCGCAGCCCCTATGTCGTGACCTTGCGCCGGCCCGGACCGGACGAAGGCTATTTCGCCTGGATCGGCGGCTTCCAGCATCTGAGCGGGCCGCAGGGGCTGCCGCTGTTCAAGCCGCCCTATGCCAGCCTGCTGGCGATCGATCTCAATTCGGGCGAGCATCGGTGGCGCACGCCGCTCGGCCGCGGCCCGCTGCGCCATCCGGCGCTCGGCGGCGTGGCGCTGCCCGAGCGCCTCGGCGCACCCAATGTGCGCGGCTGGACCCTGGTCACCAGGCGACTCCTGTTCGCGGTCAAGTCGGGCGCGATGTTCAATACCCGCAGCGGACCGCATGGCAGGCGGATCTACGATCAAGACCGCTCGGATGCGCATCTCTGGGTGTACGACAAGGCCAGCGGCGCCATGCTGGCCGAGATCCCGATCGGATCGAACGCCGGCGGCGCGCCGATCGCCTACCTGGCCGGGGGAAAGCAGTTGGTGGTGTTTCCGGTCGGCGGCGGCAACGTCGCCGAGGAGCTGGTGGCGCTGGCGCTGCCGTGAACGGCGGACGCGGGACGACGTACCGGCGCCGCGTCACGGGAATAATCGTCTTTGTCGGGTGCGATGCGTATCTATATGTTCGCTTCGAGCTTGCTTCCTGCCGTTTTGCCCGCCTTCCCCTCCCGAGGTCCGCATGGAACCCCCGCGTCAGTCCGTCATCGCCGCCGCAAGGCGGCTGTCCTTCCGCGAGGCCGGGGCCGGCCCGCCGCTGATTTTGCTGCATGGCATCGGCTCGGGCTCGGCCTCCTGGCCCGAGCAGTTCGCGCGCTTTTCGGGCCGCCATCGCGTCATCGCCTGGGACGCGCCGGGCTACGGCGAATCCGACCTGCCGGAATCCGAATCGCCGCTGGCGATCGACTACGCCACGGCCTTGCGGGCGCTGGTCGATCGCCTCGGCTTCGGACGCTTTCATCTGCTCGGCCAGTCGATGGGCTCGGTGATCGCCGCCGCCTTCGCCCGCGCCTGGCCCGAGCGGCTGGTGACGCTGACCCTGACCGGGGCCAGCGGCGGGCTCGGCCGGCTGGACGAGGCCGAGCGCGCCAAGGCGATGCAGCAGCGCCTGGGCGACATGGCGGCCGATGGGCCCGAGGCCTATGCCGCCAAGCGCTCGGGCACGATGCTGGCCGAGGACGCCAGCGCCGAAGTGCGCGAACGCGCGCGGCGGGTGATGGCCGAGATCCGGCCCGAGGGCTTCGCCCGCGGCGCCCGCATGCTGGGCCGCGCCGACAGCATCGCCGATCTGGTGCATGTGCGGGTGCCGGCGCTGGTGATGTGCGGCACCGCCGACCGCATCACGCCGGAGCCCGGCGTGCGCCGCATCGCCGGCGCCATCATGGGCGCGCGCTACGTGCCGCTGGCGGGCGGCGGCCATGCCAGCTATCTCGACCGCGCCCCCGCCTACAACGCCGCGCTGGAAGCTTTCCTGGCCGAGAACCCGGGTTAAGTCTGCTCGATCAGCCGGCCGCCCAGGCGCAGCGGGCGGATCGACTTGGCCAGGCCGCTGGTGTCGTCGGTCTCGATCACCGTGCCGCACAGTGTCGGCTCGCCCGCGGCCGGGGTGAAGCGCCCGGCCGGGATCTTGCGGATGAAGCGATTCAGCGGCTCGGCCTTGTCCATGCCGATGACCGAATTGTAGTCGCCGCACATGCCGATATCGGTCTGATAGGCGGTGCCGCCGGGCAGGATCTGGGCGTCGGCGGTCGGGACGTGGCTGTGCGTGCCCATCACCGCCGAGGCGCGGCCGTCGCAATAATGCCCCAGCGCCATCTTTTCCGAGGTCGCCTCGGCATGGATGTCGACCAGGATGGCCTGAGCCTCGCGCCCGAGCCGAGTCTTGGCCAAGGCCTGATCGACCGACTGGAAGGGACAGTCGAGCGCATCCATGAACACCCGGCCCATCACCTGCACCACCAGCACCTTGCGGCCGTCGGCCAGCGCATAGATGCCCTCGCCGCGGCCCGGCGTCTGCGGAGGATAGTTGCGCGGCCGCAGGAGTCGCGGCTGGCCGTCGATGTAAAGCAGGATCTCCTTCTGGTCCCAGGCATGATTGCCCAGCACCACGCAATCCGCGCCTGCCGCCAGCAATTCGTCGCAGATCTTGCCGGTGATGCCGAAGCCCTGGGCGGCGTTCTCGCCGTTGACCAGGACGAAATCGAGCCCGAGTTCGCGCCGAAGCGCCGGCAGCCGCGCGATCAGCGCCTCGCGCCCGCCGCGGCCGACTAGGTCGCCGAAATAGGCCAGTTTCATGATTTCACCTTGCGTGCGCCGCTTTCGGTCGCCAGCCAATCCAGCCTCCGATCCGCGGGCGACATCGGCACCGCCTCGACTTCCTGCGCCGCGAAGCCGAAACCGATCGCCAGCACCGGACCCTCGGCGCGCAGCGCTTCCAGCGTGCGATCGTAGAACCCGCCGCCATAGCCCAGCCGGCCGCCGCGCCCATCGAACGCCAGCAGCGGCACGATCAGCGTCCGCGGCCGGCATTCGGGCGCGCGATCGCCGGGTTGCGACGTGCCGAGCGGACCCGCCTCCAGCGCATCGCCCGGCCGCCAAAGATGGAACCGCAGCGGCCTGCCTTTGGCGACCACCTTGGGCAGGCAGATCTCGAAACCGCGCGCGGCAAGCTGCGCCATCAAAGGCCGCGGATCGAGTTCGGAACCCATCGGCCAATAGGCCGCGATCGGACCCGCCAAGTCAGGCACCGCCAGCGCGTGCCTGGCGGCTTGCTCGGCCGCGGCGGCGCGATCTTGCGCCAAGCCCTCGCGCCGCGCCTTCAGGCGGGCGCGCAATTCCTGCTTGTCGGCAAGGCGCTTGGCGGCGTGGGGATCGGGCAGGGTCATGGAACAGAGCGGGCGGGACCGCCATGGCCGTCTCCGGAACTGCACCTCGATGGCCCGCCGAAGCAGGTGGGCGCCGTGTGCCGAGACCAGGATCCCGGTAGGGACAGCTCCCAGAGGTTTCGATATCGGCCCCGGGGCAAACCGGACTGGACGCGCCGGGCAGTACCCGCCCGCCCGCACGTTAGGCGCTGTCCAGGGCGCTGGCAAGCCGCTCGACGCGCTCGGCCAGCTTTTCGACCGCCGTGCCGGCCTCGCCCAAAGCGCGCTCGCGCGCGGCGTCGGCGGCGCGGCGGCCGGCGATCTCGGCCTCGGCCGCCTCCAGCCGTTCCTTGAGGTCCTGCAATTGCTCGAGCTGGTTGGCCAGGTCGTCGGCCACCGCCAGCGCCCCCAGCAGCATCAGCGTGATCTCGCCCGCGGTCGATCCGACCTCGCGCGCCAGGCCGGTGACCTTGCGGTCGACATATTGCGCCAGCTCCTGGAGCCGGTTCTCCTCGCCGTCGGCGCAACTGACGCGATAGCCGCGGCCGTTGATGCGGATGGTGACCTCGCTCACGCCGCGTCCTCGAGCAGGGTCTTGAGATCGGCCACGGCCGCGTCCAGCCGCCGCGCCACCTCCTCGGCCTGGGTCTCGATGCGCTGGCGTTCGCCCTCGCCGGTCTTGAGGCGCTGCTGCAGCTCGCGGCGCTCGGCCTCCAGCGACTTGACGCGCTCGGCCAGCCGGTCGCGCTCGGCGGTCAGCGCGCTTTCGATCCGCGCCGGCCGGGCGCGGGCTTCGATTCGGCCGAGCGCGGTTTCGATTCGCGCCAGCGCGGAGGCAAGCTGCTGGGTCGAGGCTTGAGTCGATCCGAAACCGGCCATGGCGCGATTTTTCCCGCTTTTGCGCACCTTACGCGCCGCCTCGCCGCGGCGTCAACCGGCGCGCCACTCGGACTGTTGACGCGCGGGCGCGGGCTCGGCATGTTCCGGCCCTCGCTGGCGATGCCGCACCGATTCACCCCGCCGGAGACGCGATGAGCGCCCCCAACCCGACCCCGGCCCAGGCCCAGGCCCAAGCCGAGGCGATGCACAAGCCGATGGCGGATGCCATCCGCGTCCTCGCCATGGACGCGGTCGAACAGGCCAAGTCCGGACACCCCGGCATGCCGATGGGCATGGCCGATGTCGCCACCGTGCTGTTCGGGCAGTTCCTGAAATACGATCCGGCCTGGCCGGACTGGCCCGATCGCGACCGCTTCGTGCTTTCGGCCGGGCACGGCTCGATGCTGCTTTATGCCGTCCTGCACCTGACCGGCTATGCCGACATGACCATGGACCAGCTGCGGCGCTTCCGGCAGCTGGGCTCGCGCACCGCCGGCCATCCCGAGCACGGCCTGACCTCGGGGGTCGAGACCACCACCGGCCCGCTCGGCCAGGGCCTCGGCAACGGCGTCGGCATGGCGCTGGCCGAGCGCGCGCTGGCGGCCAGGTTCGGCGCCGACCTGGTCGATCACCGCACCTACGTCGTCGCCGGCGACGGCTGTTTGATGGAGGGCCTGTCGCAGGAGGCGATCTCGCTGGCCGGGCATTTGCGGCTGGCGCGCCTGATCGTGCTGTTCGACGACAACCGAATTTCGATCGACGGGCCGACCGCGCTGACCACCGGCGACGACCAGGTCAAGCGCTTCGAAGCCTCGGGCTGGCGGGCCGAGCGCGTCGACGGCCACGATCCCAAGGCGATCGCGGCGGCGCTGGCGCGGGCGCAAGACTCGGACCGGCCCTCGCTGATCGCCTGTCGCACCGTGATCGGCTTCGGCGCGCCGACCAAGGCCGGCTCGGAAAAAAGCCATGGCGCGCCCTTGGGCAAGGACGAGATCGCCGGCGCGCGGGCCAAGCTGGGCTGGAACCTGCCGCCGTTCGAATTGCCGGCGGCGACGGTCGCGGCCTGGCGCGCGGCGGGGGCGCGCGGAGCGTCCGCGTCCGCCGCCTGGAAGGCGCGCCATGCCCGCGCCGACGCAGCGACGCGCGCCGAGTTCGATCGGCGCTTGCGCGGCGATGCGCCGGCCGGGCTCGATGCCGCCATCGCCCGCCACAAGGAACAGCTGGCCAAGACCGCGCCCAAGGTGGCGACGCGCAAGGCCTCGGAACTGGCGCTGGAGGCGATCCAGCCGCTGATGCCCGAGCTGATCGGCGGCTCGGCCGACTTGACCGGCTCCAACAACACCAAGGTCAAGGGCATGGCGGTGCTGAGCCGCGATTCCTACGGCGCCGGCTATGTCCACTATGGCGTGCGCGAACATGCCATGGCGGCGGCGATGAACGGCATGGCGCTGCATGGCGGCGTGGTGCCCTATGGCGGCACCTTCCTGGTGTTCACCGATTACTGCCGGCCCTCGATCCGCCTGGCGGCGCTGATGAAGCAGCGCGTGGTCTACGTCATGACCCACGATTCGATCGGCCTGGGCGAGGACGGCCCGACCCACCAGCCGGTCGAACATCTGGCGGCGCTGCGGGCGATTCCCAATCTGGCGGTGTTCCGGCCCTGCGATGCGATCGAGACCGCCGAGTGCTGGGCGCTGGCGCTGGCGCGGCGCGGCGGACCCAGCGTGCTGGTGCTGACGCGCCAGGACGTGCCGGCGGCGCGGCTGAGCCATGTCGCCGACAATCTTTCCGCCCGCGGCGGCTACGAATTGGCGCCGGCCAAGGGCGCGGCGCGCGCGACGCTGCTGGCCACCGGATCCGAGATCGCGATCGCGCTCGAGGCCCAGGCGGCGCTGCAGGCCGAGGGCATCGGCGCGCGCGTGGTCTCGCTGCCTAGCCTCGAATTGTTCGCGGCCCAGGACCAGGCCTATCGTCGCCAGGTGCTGGGCGAAGCCCCGGCGCGGGTCGCGGTCGAGGCCGGCATCCGCCTCGGCTGGGACGGGCTGCTGGGCGCGCGGGGCGGCTTCGTCGGCATGAGCGGCTTCGGCGCCTCGGCGCCCTATCCCGAGCTCTATCGCCATTTCGGCATCGCCGCGGCGGCCGTGGTCGAGGCCGCCAAGGCGCAACTCTAGACCTGCGGAGAGTGTCATGACGGTACGCGTCGCCATCAACGGGTTCGGCCGCATCGGCCGGCTGGTGCTGCGGGCGATCCACGAATCCGGCCGCGGCGATGTCAACGTGGTCGGCGTCAACGACCTCGGCAGCGTCGCCGCCAACGCCCACATGCTCAAGCACGATTCGGTCCATGGCGGCTTCCCCGGCAAGGTCGAGACCGGCGCCGACTGGATGGATTTGGGCAAGGGCCGCATCCGCGTCGCCGCCGAGCGCGACCCCGCCAAGCTGCCGTGGAAGGAACTGGGCGTCGACGTGGTGATGGAGTGCACCGGGATTTTCACGAAAAAAGAGCAGGCCGAGGCCCATATCAAGGCCGGCGCCAAGCGGGTGCTGATCTCGGCCCCGGCCGAGGGCGCCGATCTGACCGTGGTCTACGGCGTCAACCACGACCAGTTGAAGTCCGCGCACAGCGTGGTCTCCAACGCCTCCTGCACCACCAACTGCCTGGCGCCGGTGGCGTTCGTGCTCGACAACGCCTTCGGCATCGA
Source organism: Alphaproteobacteria bacterium (assembly GCA_016869515.1). Lineage (GTDB taxonomy): Bacteria > Pseudomonadota > Alphaproteobacteria > VGDZ01 > VGDZ01 > VGDZ01. The sequence goes on from VGDZ01000071.1 coordinate 9,710, forward strand.
GCGCGGCTACATGACCACCATCCACGCCTATACCGGCGACCAGAACACGGTCGACACCCTGCACAAGGATCTGCGCCGCGCCCGCGCCGCCGCGCTGTCGATGATCCCGACCTCGACCGGCGCCGCCAAGGCGGTCGGGCTGGTGCTGCCGGGGCTGAAGGGCAAGCTCGACGGAACCGCCATCCGCGTGCCGACCGCCAACGTCTCGCTGATCGATTTCAAGTTCGTGCCCAAGAAAAAGACCACCCCGGCCGAGGTCAATGCCACCATCGCGGCGGCGGCGGCCTCGAACCGCCTCAAGGGCATCCTCGCCGTCACCGACGAGGAGCTGGTGTCCTCGGACTTCAACCACAATTCCGCCAGCGCCACCTTCGATCTGACCCAGACCCAGGTGATCGACGACGGGCTGGTGCGGGTGCTGGCCTGGTACGACAACGAATGGGGCTTCTCCAACCGCATGAGCGACACCGCGGCGGCGATGGGGAAGCTGGGCTGATGCCGGCCTTCCGCTCGTTCCGCGACCTGCCGGTCGCGGGCAAGCGCGTGCTAGTGCGGGTCGACTTCAACGTGCCGATCAAGGCCGGCAAGGTCGGCGACGCCACCCGCATCGCCCGCGCCGCGCCGACCATCGCGGCGCTGTGCGAGGCCGGGGCCAAGGTCGTGCTGCTGTCGCATTTCGGCCGGCCCGACGGCAAGCGGGTGGAAGCGATGTCCTTGCGGCCGGTGGTGGCGGCGCTGGAGGCCGCGCTCGGGCGCAAGGTCGCCTTCGCCGAGGACTGCATCGGCGCTTCCGCCAAGGCCGCGGTCGACGGCCTGGCCAAGGGCGATGTCGTGCTGTTCGAAAACCTGCGCTTCCACGCCGGCGAGGAAGCCAACGACGCCGAATTCGCGCGCGCGCTTGCGGCCAACGGCGATCTCTACGTCAACGACGCCTTTTCCTGCGCCCATCGCGCCCATGCCTCGACCGAGGCGGTGGCGCGCATCCTGCCGGCCGCGGCCGGGGCCAACATGGCGGCCGAGCTGGACGCGCTCGGCCGCGCGCTCGAACAACCCAAGCGGCCGGTGATGGCGATCGTCGGCGGCGCCAAGGTCTCGACCAAGCTCGACCTGCTCGGCAATCTGGTGGCCAAGGTCGATCGGCTGGTGGTCGGCGGCGGCATGGCCAACACCTTCCTGCATGCCCAGGGCACTGCGGTCGGCAAGAGCCTGTGCGAGCGCGATTTGGCGGCGACGGCGCGCGAGATCCTCGACAAGGCCAAGGCGCGCGGCTGTGCCGTGCTGCTGCCCGAGGACGCGGCGATCGCGGCCGAACTCAAGCCGGGCGTGGCGACCCGCATCGTGCCGATTTCCGCCGTGCCGGCGGATGCCATGATCCTCGACATCGGCCCGGCGACGCTGGCGCGGCTCGAAGCGGCGATGGCGGAATGCAAGACCCTGGTCTGGAACGGCCCGGTCGGCGCCTTCGAGACTCCGCCCTTCGATGCCGGCACGACGCGGCTGGCGCGCAAGGCGGCCGAACTGACGCGCGCCGGCGCGCTCGATTCCGTCGCCGGCGGCGGCGACACGGTCGCGGCCCTGGCCCAGGCCGGGGTCGGCGAGGCGCTGTCCTATGTTTCGACCGCGGGCGGAGCCTTCCTCGAATGGCTCGAAGGCAAGACCCTGCCTGGCGTCGCGGCATTGGCCGCGTGACCAGGAGCGGCATTGGCCGCGTGACGCCGGTGATTCCGGCCTGGCGCGTGGCGGCCGAAGGCGTCGGCGTGCTTTACGCCCGCCATGGCGCGCGCGGCGCCATGCCGGATTGCGGCACGGATGCCGGGCTGGCGCTGGCGGCATTGCGCCAGGGTTTCGCCGGCATCGTCTTTCGCGGCCGTCCGGGAATCGCCCGCAAGCTGTCGGCCATCGCCCGCCGTCTCGGCGCGCGGGTCATTGCCCGAGGCCGGCCGCGTGCCGTAATTTCCGTTCGACCGCAGACAAGGACATCCTGACCATGCGCGTGACCAAGACCGTTCGCAAGATTCTCGACGGCTACGAAAGCGACAACCCCGGCACCAAGGCCAACCTGGCCCGGATTCTTTCCACCGGCCGGCTCGGCGGCACCGGCAAGATGGTGATCCTGCCGGTCGACCAGGGCTTCGAGCACGGGCCGGCGCGCAGCTTCGCGCCCAACCCGCCGGCCTACGATCCGCACTACCATTTCCAGATGGCGATCGATGCCGGGCTGAACGCCTATGCGGCGCCGCTGGGCATGTTGGAAGCCGGCGCCGACAGCCATGCCGGCCAGCTGCCGCTGATCCTCAAGATGAACAGCGCCAATTCGCTGTCGCGGCAGAAGGAGAGCGCCGACCAGGCGGTGACCGCCTCGGTCAAGGACGCGCTGCGGCTGGGCTGCGCCGCGGTCGGCTTCACCATCTATCCGGGATCGGACGCGGCCTATGGCCAGATGGAGGAGTGCCGCGACATGATCGCCGAGGCTAAGGCCCATGGCTTGGCCTCGGTGGTGTGGTCCTATCCGCGCGGCGGCGCCGTCACCAAGGACGGCGAGACGGCGATGGACGTCTGCGGCTATGCCTGCCACATGGCGGCGCTGCTGGGCGCGCACATCATCAAGGTCAAGCTGCCCTCGACCTTCCTCGAACAGGCCGAGGCCAAGAAGGTCTACGAGGCCAGGAAGATCGACCTCTCCAGCCAGGCCAAGCGGGTCGAGCACGTCATGCAATGCGCCTTCCAGGGCCGGCGCGTGGTGGTGTTCTCGGGCGGCGCCGCCAAGGGCGAGGATTCGGTGTTCGACGACGCCCGCGCGATTCGCGACGGCGGCGGCAACGGCTCGATCATCGGCCGCAACACCTTCCAGCGCAGCCGCGAGGACGCGCTCAAGATGCTGGACACGCTGGTCCAGATCTATCTCGGCAAGGCGTGAGCGCGCGGCCGGCCTGCCGGCTTTATTTGGCGGTCCCGGCCGGGCCGGCGCCGGCGGCGCTGGACGCGGCCGCGGCCGGCGGCGATCTGGCGGCGCTGCTGGTGCGGGGCGGCGAGGCGCGCGATCTGGCGGCGGTCTGCCGCCGCCGCGGCATCGCCTTGATGCTGGAAGACCGCGCCGCCGCGCTGGCGGCCGAAGGCGCCGATGGCGTGCATCTGACCGATCCCAAGGCCTATGACGCGGCGCGGCGGCTGCTGGGCGCGGGGCGCACGATCGGGGTGGCTTGCGGCGGTTCGCGCGATGCCGCCATGACCGTGGCCGAGCGCGGCGCCGATTACGTGCTGCTGGAGGGCGTCGAGCTGCTGGCGTGGTGGGCCGAGCTGATGGAAGTGCCCTGCGTCGGCCGGCTGGCGGCCGGGGCCGATCCGGCGCCGCTGGTCCGCGCCGGAGCCGATTTCCTTTTGGTGGAGGATGCGGCGCCCAGCGCCGAGCGCGTGCGCGAACTCAACCGGGCGATCGCGGCGTGCGCCCGGGCCTAGTCGTATTCGATTGCGACGGGGTGCTGGTCGATTCCGAGCCGATCTCCGAGCGCGTCATGGTCGAGTTCCTGGCCGGCCTGGGCGAGCATCTCAGCGCCGAGCAGATCCGCGCCCGCTATATCGGCGTCTCCGACAAGACCATGTTCGCCGATCTGCGGACGCGGTTGGGCGCGCGCCTGCCCGAGGACGCCGAGGCGCGCTATGCCGAGGCGCTGCACCGCGTGCTGGCGACCGAATTGCGGCCGGTGCCGGGGGCGCCCGAGGCGGTGCGGGCGGTGCAGGCGGCGGGCATCGCCACCTGCGTCGCCTCCTCGGGCACGCATGCCAAGATGGCGCTGACTTTGGCGGTGACCGGCTTCAAGCCGCTGTTCGGCGAGCGGGTCTATTCCTCGAGCGAGGTCGCGCGCGGCAAGCCGGCACCCGACATTTTCCTGCACGCCGCCGCGCGCATGGGCCATGCGCCCGGAACCTGCGTCGTGATCGAGGACAGCCCCAACGGCGTGCGCGCGGCGCGCGCGGCCGGGATGCGCGTGCTTGGCCTGACCCGCGGCGATGCGGCGCTGGCGGCGACCCTGGCCGGCCTCGGCGCCGAGCCGCTGGCGGCGATGAGCGAGGCGGCGGATCGGATCCCGGGCGTGGCGTGATCCAATCCCGTCACCCCGGATCGCCGACGGTCGATCAGCCCGGATCGCCGACCAGAGAGAACGGCGCCCAGAACAGCGGATGGGCATAGGCGAAGACGGTCTTGCCGCCCTCGACCGAGCCCGGCCCGTCCAACAGATCGAGCATGCTGAGCTTCAACATCTCGGCCCGCGACATGGTCGGATTGGCGGCATAGCGCTTGAACAGCCCGGTGGTCATTTGCCGGGCCGAGACCGATTCCACCGACCAGTTGGTGACCAGCATCGAGCGCGCGCCGGCGTAGAAGAAGGCGCGGCCCAACCCGGACAGCGCCTCGGCGCCTTCGCCCTGGCCCGAGGCGGTGTTGCAGGCCGACAGCACCACCCAATCGGCGTCGAACTTCAGGGTCAAGATGTCGGCCATGGTCAGGAGGCCCTCGCCCGAGCCGCCGGTCCCGGCCGGCGACAAGGCGATGGCGGGCTGCGTCAGCCCGTCGATCTCGCCCGGGATCAGGCCGTGGGTGGCGAACATCACGACCTTGCGCCGGGCGATGTCGGCCTGCTTGACGTTGGTGTCGTTGGCGGCGGCGCCGAGAAACAGGTCCTTCTCCCGGTCGGCGCCCAGCGCCGAGGCGATTTCGATCAGCTCGGGTTCGGTATCCGGCAGGGGGTCGAGTCCGCCAACCCCCTGGCTGTCGCCCGGGCCCTTGGAAAAGACCGGGTTGCCGAAGCCGATGAACGGCTTGCGTCCGGGGTTGCCCGCGGGCAGGGTGCGCTGAATCAGGAAGGCCGAGCCCGAGGGCACCTGGGCGATGGCCACCTTGCGGCCGAGCCAGGGCACCGCCTTGTATTCGGCGAACAGCGTGGCGCCCTTGGCCAGCGTGGCCGGGGCGGTGGTCAGGACCGACAGCGGCACCTGCGCCAAGGCGGAGTGCGGGGCGACGATCATGGTCGCCGCGCCCTGCCAGCCGGCCTCGACCGGCGCCAGCAGATGCCGATAAAGCTCGTGGGCCGCCGCGACGTCGAAGGCCGGCACGTCTTCCAGCATTCCGGCGTGCGATTCGAACGCCGCCCGCACCTTGGCGACGACGCCCTCCAGGGCGCGCGTCCCCAGCGGCGCCACCGCCATGACCGTCCCCCGCGCCGAAATCGCCCAGACATAGGTCTGGTCCTCGGCGGTATAGGTCGAGACGAAAGCCTCGGTCGGACGCAGCTTCGCCTTGAGGCTGGCGATGGTGGCCGGTTGCGGATCCATCAAGGCCTCAAGCTCGGGGAACTGCGTTCGGATCTGCTGCTTGAGGGCGGCGGCTTCCCTTTGGGCCGTCGTGATGGCGGCCTGGTTCTTGTTCCGCGATTCGCGGGATTCGGTCCTGGAATTCGCGGCGTTCAGCAATGCCTGCTGCAGCGAGCCGATATGGGCCTGCTTGTCCAGCATCTGCTCGACCAGCGCCGCCGCTTCCGGCGTCCGCGCCGCCTTGGGCAGCGAACTCGCGCCGATGGCGCGTCCGATGCTGCGGCCGCGCATGTCCTCGACGATGGTGAAGACCCGCTCGGCGGCGTCGGACCCGCCTTGCGCCGCCACCAGCGCCAGATAGCCCTCGACGATGGCGCGCTGGCGTCCGGGGCGCGCGCCGGTCAGGCCGGTCGATTCGTAGCTGGTCACATCCCCAGCCATCTTCTCGGCGATGGGCCGCAGGGTCTCCGCCGCCGCCGCCTTGTCTCCCGTCCTGAGCTGGGCCAGGCCGATCAGTCCGCGCGCCTCCACCGCGTCGGGATGGTTCTCGCCGAAATCCGTCGTTATCCGGTCGTTTACGGCGCGCGCCACGGCCAGCGCCGCTCCGGCATCGCCGGCCTTGATCGTCGCCAGCACCCGCGACAGATTGCGATTCAAATGGCGCAATCGCGCGACGCCGTCCGCGGGCAGCGCCTGGTCCATCGATGCGAATTCCTGGAAGGCCTCGTCCCATTTGCGCTCGGCGACCAAGAGGTCCGCCAGGGCGGCGCGGGCAGCGGTTTTCGACAGAGTCTCCCCATCGGCCCCGGACAAGCTCTCCATCTTGATGACCAATCGCACCAGCTTCTTGGCGTCTTGGATCCGCCCCTGCTCGGCCAGGACCCCCGCCAGAAGACTGAGTGTCTTTGGAGCGGTGGTGCCTCTATAGCCGAGATGTTCGTCGACCTGTTCGTAGGCCCGGCGCGCGACGGATTCCGCCTCGGCCAAGCGCCCTTGCGACTTGAGGGTTTCGGCGAGGATTGTCAGGCACCGAACCAGGGCGCTGATACGCGAGCTCAAACGCGCTATCTGGGTGTTGATGCCCGCGCGAAGCCGGTTATCGGTTTCCTGCGCCGTGACGCATCGGCGCCCGGCGGCCTCGGCTTGGGGCAGGTCGCCGGAGGACCACAACAGGCGGGCTTCGGTCGCAAACACCAGGGCGTCGTAATTGTACCGAACCCTCGGATTTAGTGGCACGTATTTGTCTCGCGCGGCTCGCGTCCGACCCATATAGACCCTGGCTTGATCGAAATCCCCGATCGACGAATAGACGTCGACGAGATTGGCGCTGAGACCGATTTCGCCCGCCAGGCGCAGTCGCACGAACTCCGCCAGCCCTCTTTGCGCGTCGGCAATTCCTTGACCGATATCGCCGCGATCGATTCGCGCGACCGAAAGACCGGTCAAAATGTAGGGAAGGCCGGGCTGTTTCCAATTTTCCGCCTGCCTGGCGGCGGCTTCGGTCTGCCGCAACGCTTCCTCGAACAGACCGGCGGCCGCCGCCTCCGAGGCAAGCCTCTCCCTGGCCCGCACGGCCTCGTATCCGACGCGCGCCGGCGGGTTCCAGTGGTTTTCGGGAAAAGTCCTTTGTCTTTGCGCCTCCCATCGGGCCAGCGCTTTTTCCACCCTGGCGACGATGTCGTCGATGTTGCGCACCGCGACATGGACATCGGCGCCCGACTGGATGGTCCGGAGGTCCTCCGACGAGACCTCCGATCCCGCGGTTTCGGTCTCGGTGTCGGTTTGGGTTTGCTGTGGGGGTTGCGGGGGTTGCCCGCCGCCGCAGCCGACAAGCCCGAAAAGCGCGATCAGGCCGGCAATGCCGGCCATCCCGAAATTCGCATTTCGGAACGCATTCGCGTGTCGCATGGATCCCCCCGCTGACAAGCAAGGTGCGAACTATAGGGCATGATCGATCCGTCTTGAACCACTATGATTTAAGACGGATCGCGAATCGTGCCCTCGCATAAAATCGTGGTCGGGCCCGATCGCCCGATCGATTGCGGTCCTCGGACTTACCCTGCTGCCGCGGCGGTTTGGTCTCGCCCGATGCCGCGTTCGCCTTGCTCTTCCAGCCTGGCGGAGGCTAGGCTGTCGCCCTTTCGGGGGGATCGGATGCGCCGAGTGGCCGTCAGCATGGCGCTGACATTGCTGTCGTTCGCGGCCTTGGCTCAGGACGCCGTACCTGGGCCGATCGGGCCCGAAACCGGCCCCCATCGCGAGCGATCGCACTGGGTGCCTTTCCCGCCCGCGCCGGCCGAAAGCCAGCAGCTTTTGTTGATGCGCGTCTGTCGCCCGACCGGCGACGGCCCGCACAAGCTGGCGGTGATCAATCACGGCTCGCCGCCGCGCTCGGACCGGCGTCGGACGATGGAGCCGGCCAGTTGCGAGCGCGAGACGACCGGCTGGTTCCTCGCCCAGGGTTTCGCAGTGGCCTATCCGATGCGCCGCGGCTTCGGCAAGACCGGCGGCAGCTTCGCCGAGACCTTCGGTGACTGTTTCGCGCCCGATTACGGCAATGCGGGCTTGAGCGCCGCCGACGACATCGCCGCCGCCCTGGCCTATGCGCGCGATCTGCCCTTCGTGCGCAGGGACGCGGTCGTCGTCGTCGGCCAATCCGCCGGCGGCTGGGCCAGTATGGCGCTGTCCAGCCGCAATCCCAGCGGAGTCGCGGCGATGATCAACTTCGCCGGCGGGCGCGGCGGCTGGCGCGACAACCAGCCCCACAGCAATTGCGCGCCCGAGGCGCTGACCGCCGCAGCCGGGGAGTACGGCAAGCTGGCGCGCGCGCCGATGCTGTGGATCTACACCGACAACGACAGCTTCTTCGCCCCCGCCTTGGTCCGCGACATGCACGGCGCCTATACCGGCGGCGGCGGGGTGGCGCGGCTCGAAGCGCTCGGGCCATTCGGCCGGGACGGGCACAGCCTGCTGTTCGCCGAAGGCGGCTCGCAGATCTGGGGGCCGCTGGTCGCCCGGCACCTCGCGGAACGCGGCGTGCGCTGATCGGCCCGAAATTGGGGTCCGGCAATCTTTGGAATATTGCGCTTAAGTTGCGCGTTCGGCTATCGGTCGGCGGCATGCGCTTGCCGGTCCTGGGATCGAAACTTCTTCTGGCGATCGCGTTCCTTGACTGTCTTTGAATCTGGAGGGGAAACAATGACCGCTCTCGTGAAAATCCGCCTTGGCATCGGCATGAAGGCGTTCCTGGCCGGCTGCTTCGTCGCGGCGGCCCTGGCGCTGCCTGCCCAGGCGCAGATGCTGATCACCGCCGAGGAAGCCGCCTTGCCCGCGGCCCCCGGCGGGATGGCGCTGCGCGGCGTCACTCGCGGGCCCAAGGTGCATCTGGTCTCGCCGGCGGCGTCGGGCGCGGTGGTCAAGTCGCCGGTCGACCTGCAGCTCAAATTCGAAAGCTTCGGCGGCTCGTCGATCGATCCGGCCTTGGTCAAGGTCACCTACATCAAGTCGCCGGCGGTCGACCTGACGCCGCGCCTGAAGGACGCCATCAAGCCCACCGGCATCGCCATGCCGACCGCCCAACTGCCGCCGGGCGATCATCCGATCCGGGTCGAGATCAAGGATTCCGAGGGCCGCGCCGGCGCCGCCAATTTCACGCTCAAGGTGGGCAATTAGGCGCCCATCGCGCCGCGACGGCAACGCGTCATGGTGACGGCAAGCGCCGGTCCGCCGGCGGCTTGCCGGGAGGTCGATCATTAGCCAGGACCTGAAGGATGCCGGCGAAAGCCCGCCCGAGCCCAGGCCCGATGCCGCTGCCGAGGGCGCCGGCGCCGGCGACCAAGCCGCGGCGGCGGAAGCGGGCGGCGGCGAGGGCGAAAAGAAGGCCAAGGACAAGAAGGGCGAAAAACCCGACAAGGCCGACAAGCCGGACAAGAAGGAAGAGACCGTCAATTGTCCCTTCTGCGCCGAAGCGATCCGTCCGCAAGCCATCGTCTGCAAGCATTGCCACCGCGATCTCAGCATCCCCAAGCCGCTGATGGACGCCAACCGGGCGCTGGCCAAGCGCCTGGAGAAGCTCGAGGCCGAAGTCGCCGAACTCAAGGCGCCGCCGCGCCAGAGCCTGTTCAAGAAGCCGGCGGCAAGGGCGCCCGGTCCCGCCCAAGCCGTCGTCGCCGCCGCCGCGGCCGACGCGTTCGATCGATCGCTGGCGCCGCTGCCGCCGCCGGCTCCGCCCAAGCCGCCCTCGCCGCCCGGGATCGCCGGCTATGCCGTGGTCTATTTCTTGGTGCCGGTGGCGATGCTGCTGGCGGGGCATTACCTGATCGTGATGAAGTTCGATCTCAACCCGCTCTACCT
>VGDZ01000072.1 GCA_016869515.1 Alphaproteobacteria bacterium
ATCATGGCCCCTCCATTATCGCCGTCAGGCTATGGCGCGCATCGTCGACGGTCAATTCGCCGCTGCCATCGACGCGGATTTCGCGGCACTATGCCGCGATGCAGTCGGTGGCACTCATCGGGCGTGGCCGCATCGGCGGCGAGATCGCGGCGGCGCTGCGAGCCGGCCGAGTCCCGGGACTCGACCTGATCGCCGTGCTGGGGCGGAGCGACGACCCGGTGCCGGCGATCACGCGCGCGACCATCGTCGTCGAGGCCGCCAGTGCGGCCGTCGTCCCCGCGCTAGCACGTCTCGCGCTGCCGGCCGGCAAGACCTTGGTCGTGACCAGCGCCGCCGGCCTGTGGCACGAGACGATGCCGCCGATCCCGCCCGGGCGGGTGGTGGTGCCCTCGGGGGCGACGCTCGGGCTCGATGCGCTCAAGGCGATGGCGCGCCAGGAGATCCGTTCGGCGCGAGTCGTCATGCGCCTGCCGCCCGATCATGCCCCAGGCGAGGTCGGCGCCTTCCGCGGCGGCCCGCGCCAGGCGGCGCGCCGCTTCCCGGGCCATGCCAACAACCTGGTGGCGACGGCGCTGGCGCTGGGGCGCGAGGTTTTCGAGGTCGAGATGCTGATCGATCCCGCTGTCCCCGGCCCGCTGATCGAAGTCGAGGCGCTGAGCGACACGGCACATTTGCGCGCCAGCCTCGGTCACTTCCCCGCGCCCGGCCATCCCGAAGTCTCGCGCAACATCGCGCTCAGCGTGCTGGCGGCGCTGGAATCGCTGGTCGCGCCGCTGCGGATCGGCTCCTAGCGGTCATGCCGTCGCCCCGATAGAGTGCGCGCGCCATGCTCGAATTGCGGGAGGTCACGGTCGCCTTCGGCGCTCTGCGCGCGGTCGACGGCGTCAGCCTCGACATTCCAGTCGGCGCGATCGCCGCCCTGATCGGGCCCAACGGGGCCGGCAAGACCACGCTGTTCAACGCCGTCGCCGGCGCCCAGCCGATCGGCGCCGGCGCCATCCGCTTCAAGGGCCGCGACATCGCCGGTCTGCCGCCGCACCGGATTTTCGCTAAAGGCCTGGCGCGCACTTTCCAGATCCCGCGGCCTTTCGCCGAATTGTCGGTGATCGAAAACCTGATGACCGTGCCGCTTGGCCAAGCCGGCGAGCGCTTTTGGCGCAACTGGCTGACCCCCGGCGCGGTGCGGGCGGAGGAGCGCCGCCTGCGCGACAAGGCCGAGGCGGTGCTGGATTTCGTCACTCTCCGTCCGTTGGCGCTGGCGCCGGCGCGGACGCTGTCGGGCGGACAGTCGAAGCTGTTGGAACTGGCGCGGGTGCTGATGGCCGATCCCGCATTCGTGCTGCTGGACGAGCCTGCCGCCGGGGTCAACCCGGCGCTGCTCGAGACCATCGTCGACAAGATCCGGACGCTCAACGCCCGCGGCATCGGCTTTTTGGTGATCGAGCACAACATCGACCTGGTGACGCGGCTGTGCCATCCGATCGTGGTCATGGCCCAGGGCCGGGTGGTGACCATGGGCGATGCCGCCGCGGTGCGGGCCGATCCGCGGGTGATCGAGGCCTATCTAGGGGATCAGCCGTGAGCGCGATGGTGTTGGAAATCGATCGGCTGGTGGCGGGATATCAGCCCGATTTGCCGATCGTGACCGGCGCCTCGCTGTCGGTCGCGGCCGGCGAGGTGGTGGCGCTGCTGGGCCCCAACGGCGCCGGCAAATCGACCTTGATCAAGGCGGTATGCGGGCTGGTGCGGACGATGGCGGGTTCGATCCGGCTGGACGGCCAGGAATTGGTCGGCCGTCCGGCCCATGCCGCCATTGCCGCCGGCATTGGCTATGTGCCGCAGGTGCAGAACGTATTCGTCACGCTGACGGTCGAGGAGAACCTGCGTGCGGGCAGTCATCTGCGGCCCGGCCAAATGAAGCAGAACCTTGCCCAGGCCTATGCGCGCTTTCCGCTGTTGGCGGAAAAACGCCAGGCGCTGGGCGGGGAGCTTTCGGGCGGCCAGCGCCAGGTGCTGGCGATCGCACGCGCGCTGATGACCGGGCCGCGGCTCTTGCTGCTGGACGAGCCGAGCGCGGGCCTGGCGCCGGTGATCGCGCGCGAGGTCTTTGCTCGCGCCCGTTCCGTCGCCGCCGAGGGCATCGGCGTGCTGATGGTCGAACAGAACGTCAAGGCCGGGCTGGCGGCGGCGGATCGGGGCGTGGTGCTGGTCCAGGGCCGGAAGGTGCTGGCCGGCGCGGCCGCCGACCTGGCGCGCGATCCGCGTCTGGCGCGGGCTTTCCTCGGCGAGACGGTGGCGGCGACATGATCGCGCAGTTGGTGGTGGACGGGCTGCTGACCGGCGCGGTGATCGCGCTGGGCGCGATCGGCGTGACGCTTGGCCTCGCCATCCTGCGCTTCGCCAATTTCGGCTATGCCGAATTCGCCACGGTCGGCGGCTATGGCGCGCTGGCAGCGGTGCTGGCCTATGGCGGCACCGGCGCTCCGCTCGGCCCCTTCACCTTCGGCGGCTTCATGGCGGTGGCGCTGGCGGCGGGCCTGGCGGCGGCGGGCCTGATGGCGCTGATCGGCGACTGGGCGGTATTCCGGCCGCTGCGGCGGCGCGGCGCCGGACCCCTGGTGCTGATCTTCGCCTCGTTCGGCCTTGCCTTGGTCGCGCGCAATCTGGTGCTGCTGGCCTTCGGGCCGCAGCCCGAATACTACAGCCGCGAGATCCAGATCGCCGTGCTGCTTGGCGGAGTACGCGTGATGCCCGACCAGGTGCTGGTGTTGGCGGTGGCGGGATTGGCGCTGGCGGCGCTGGTCTGGCTGCTGCGGCGGACGCGGATCGGACTTGCCATGCGGGCGGTGGCCGAGAACCCGGCCTTGGCCCAGGCCTGCGCGATCGATCCCGAGGCCGCGATCCGTGCCACCTGGCTGGTGACCGGCGCGCTGGGCGCGCTGGCCGGGACGCTGTACGGTCTGACCGTGCAGCTGCGGCCCGAAATGGGCGCCAATCTCCTGCTGCCGCTGTTCACCGCCGCGGTGCTGGGCGGCGTCGGCAGCGTTCCCGGCGCGGTGATCGGCGGGCTTCTGGTCGGCGTGGCCGAGAACCTGTCGGTGCTGGTGCTGCCGACCAGCTACAAGGCGATCATTCCCTTCCTCATCATGCTGGCCTGCTTTCTGTTGCGGCCGAAAGGGCTGTTCGGACGATGACCGGCATCGCCTCGTATCTGGTGTTCTTCGTCACGCTGGCCTCGATCTTCGCCGTGGTCACGCTCGGGCTCAACCTGCAATGGGGGTTTTCGGGCCAGTTCAACGCCGGCGTGGTCGGCTTCATGGCGGTCGGCGCCTATGTCTACGCGTTCCTGACCGCGCCGCTGCAGCACGGCCAGGTCGGCGGGCTGCATTGGCCGATCGCGCCGGCCATGATCGCATCCGTACTGGCGACGGCGCTGGTGGCGCTCGTGATCGGCCGGCTGACCATCAGGCTTCGAACCGACTATCTGGCACTGGCGACCTTCGGCATTGCCGCCGCGATCCATCAATTGGCACTCAATCTGGAGGACATCACCGGCGGCGGCCGCGGCATCACCAGCATCGCCAAGCCCTTCCAGGGCCTCGGCCCCGAAGGCTTCGCGCTCGCCTTCGGCGCGCTGGCGCTCGGGCTGCTGGCGGCTTGCCATCTCCTGCTCCAGCGCCTGGTGCGCTCGCCCTGGGGCCGTTCCTTGCGCGCCATACGCGAGGACGAGATCGCGGCCGCGGCGCTGGGCAAGGACGTCGATCGGCTGCGCCTGACCGCCTTCGTGCTGGGGGCGGCGCCGATGGGACTGGCGGGGGCGCTTTACGCCGCCTTCATCGGCTATGTCAGCCCCTACGACTTCACCGCCATCGTCACCTTCCAGATCTGGGCCATGCTGATCGTCGGCGGCAGCGGCAACAATCGCGGCGCGGTGCTGGGCGCGTTCGTGGTGTGGGCGCTGTGGAGCATGTCGGGCATCGCCGTGGTCCATCTGCTGCCGACCCGGCTGCAGGTCCAGGGCGGCGCGGTCCAGGCGATCCTGATAGGAGCGCTTCTGATAATCATGCTAGTGTTCCGGTCGCGCGGAATGATCGGCGAGAGCCTGCATTCCTCGCCCGTATTGCAGGACGAAACGGCCGCCGGCCGCAGCTAGAGCGAGGACCAAGCCATGACCAAGCGCCTGTTGATCGCCCTGGTGGGCGCCCTGCCCTTGCTTGCCTTCGGCGGCGAGGCTCGCGCCCAGGCCGCCTGCCCGCACAAGCTGGGCGCGGTCATTCCGCTGACCGGCCCGCAGGGCCCGATCGGCAAGCCGATCGCCGACACCGCGCAGCTGGCGATCGAGCACGTCAACGCCGCCGGCGGCGTCAAAGGCTGCCCGATCGAACTGGTGCTGCGCGACGATACCGGCCAGCCGACGCTGGGGGTCGACGCCGCGCGCTACCTGGTCGACGTGCAGAAGACCCCGGCGATCGTCGGCGTGGTCGGCTCGGGCATCGCGCTGGCGATCGTCAGCTCGGTCACCACCGCCGCCAAGGTGCCGATGGTGTCGTGCTGCGCGGTGACGCCGACGCTGACCAAGATGGCCGAGGACGGCAAGACCGAGGGCTATTTCTTCCGCACCATTCCGACCAGCCGCGTCTTCGCCGTCGCCCATGCCGTGGCGACGACCGATCGCGGCTACAAGAATCCGGCGGTGATCTACGTCAACAACGATTTCGGCAGCACGCTGCTGCGCGATCTGGAGAAGGCGATCGCCGCACTCGGCGGCAAGATCGCCGGCGCCGTGCCCTACAACGAGAACCAGCCGAGCTATCGCACCGAGGTCAACCAGGCGCTGGCGCTCAAGGGCGACGCGCTGATCCTGATCGCCTTTTCGCAGGACGGCGCCACCATCGGCCGCGAGTGGATCTCGCTCGGCGGCACGCAGAACCTGGTGCTGCACAACACGCTGCGCTCGCAGGATTTCATCAACGCCGTCGGCGCGCGCTTCCTCGGCAAGGCCGCCGGCATCGACAACGCCCAGGTCGCCGGCCCCTCGGTCGACGCCTTCAACGCCGCCTTCAAGGCCAAGTTCAACCGCGATCCGGTCGGCCCCGGCCTGCACACGGTCTACGATTCCGCCGCGGTCACGGCGCTGGCGATGCAGCAGGCACGGGCGCTGGACGGCACCGCCATCCGCGACGCGCTGCGCCTGGTGCAGGATGCGGCCGGCGAGGTGGTGATGCCGGGCGCCGAGGGCCTGAAGAAGGGTCTCGATGCCATCAAGGCCGGGCGCAAGGTGCGCTATGTCGGCGCCACCGGTCCGTTCGGCTTCGACAAGAACGGCGACGTCTCGGGTCCGGCGCTGGTGTGGAAGATCGACGACGGCAAGCTGGCGACCGACAAGGTCATCGACCTCGAGCAGATGGCGGCGCTGTTCCGCCGCATCGGCTACTGAGGCCGGACGGTATCCGGGATACTGGTCGAGGTGGAACGGGTCGAACTGGCCCCGGGCTATGACTGCCCGCGCCTGATCAAGGGCAATTGGCAGCTGGCCGAGCGCCATGGTCCGCCGGTCGAGCGGGCGGCGGCGCTGGCCGGCATGCGGCGCTTCGTCGAGGCCGGAATCGACGCCTTCGACTGCGCCGATCACTATGTCGGCGTCGAGGAACTGATCGGCGAATTCCGCCGCGCCTATCCCGAGCTTGCCCGCCGGCTCAAGGTCCACACCAAGGTCGTGCCCGATCGCGACGTGCTGCCGCGCATCAAGCCGGCCGACATCGCCTTCCTGATCGACCGCGCACTCCAGCGGCTCGGGGTCGAACGGCTCGATCTGGTGCAGTTCCATTGGTGGGACTACGCCGTGCCGGGCTATGTCGAGGCCCTGGGCTGGCTCGCCGACATGCGGCGCGCGGGCAAGATCCGGCTGGTCGGCACGACCAATTTCGATCTGCCGCGTTTGCGCGAGATCGTCGCCGCCGGCGTCGACCTCGCCGCAAACCAGCTGCAGTATTCGGTGCTCGACCGCCGGCCCGAGGGCGGCATGGTCGACTTCGCCCGGGCCAATCGCGTGGCGCTCTTGTGCTATGGCGCGCTGGCGGGCGGGTTCCTGTCCGAGCGCTGGCTGGGCGCGGACGATCCGGCCACGCCGCTGGCCAACCGCTCGCTGGTCAAGTACCGGCTGATCGTCGACGAGTTCGGGTCCTGGGCGCTGTTCCAGCGCCTGCTGAGGGCACTGGATGGCATCGCCCGCAAGCATGGCGTTTCGATCGCGGCGGTGGCGACGCGCTGGGTGCTGGACCGGCCGGGAGCCACGGCCGCGATCGTGGGCGCGCGCACCGACGCGCATCTTGAGGGGCTGTCGCGGACCGCCACGCTCCGTCTCGACGATGCCGATCGCGCCGCCATCGCCGCGGTCCAGGCCGAGGCGCGCGGGCCCGCGGGCGAGTGCTACGCGCTGGAGCGCGAACCTGGCGGCCGCCACGCCTCGATCATGTGGACCAACCAGAACCTCAAGGGCGTCGGCGCGCGCTGAAACCGTCCCGCCCAAGGGAGACCGCCATGGTTGACGACCAATTCCAGCTTTACGATCTCAAGGTCGAAGTGGTGCACGGCGATCGCGCCCGGCCGCTGGTCTGTCAGCATCGCCTGGGCGATACGTTCTTCCTGCGCGGCAGCCGGATCGAGATCGCCCCGGGTTCGAGCTTCGGCATGTGGGCGATGCTGGCGGTGCTGCCTTTCCTGCCGGCCAAGCAGCGGCCGACGGTCAAGGGCGATTGGATGACCACCGATGCCGACATCGCCTGCACCGACCCGCATTGCGGCGCGCAATTCCGCATCACCCGGCTGGAGCTCAAGACCTATCGCCACGGCGATTTCACCAAGGTGCCGCTGGGCGCCAATTCCTGACGTCCAACCGAGCGATCCGTTTTGGCGGACGAACCCGGGGGCGTCCCGGCGAAACCCCGCGTTTGCCGATGCCGGCCGACAAGCCTAGACTGCCAACCGTTCTCGGCCAGGGCGGCTTCGGTCGAGACCAGGGGAGGACCAGCCGCCATGATCAAGCTTTCCGTCAACGGCAAGACCCATCAGGTCGACGTCGATCCCGAGACGCCGCTGCTGTGGGTGATCCGCGAACAGATCGGCCTGACCGGCACCAAGTACGGCTGCGGCGTCGCCGCCTGCGGTTCCTGCACGGTCCATGTCGACGGCGTGGCCCAGCGCTCCTGCTCGATACCGGTCGGTTCGGTCGGCCAGGCCAAGATCACCACCATCGAAGGGCTGTCGCGCGACGCCAGCCACCCGGTGCAGAAGGCCTGGCTGGCGCATCAGGTGCCGCAGTGCGGTTATTGCCAGTCGGGCCAGATCATGGCCGCGGCGGCGCTGCTCAAAGAGAAACCCAAGCCGACCGATGCCGATATCGACGCGGCCATGACCAATATCTGCCGCTGCGGCACCTATCAGCGCGTGCGAGCGGCGATCCACACCGCCGCCGGCAACAAGGCATAAGGGAGGCGACCGTGACCCATCATCGCAAACTCGATCGCCGCCAGTTCTTCACTTCGGCCGCCGCGGTAGGCGGCGGCTTGACGCTGGGCTGGCAGATTCCGGGCGGCGCCATCCCCGGTCTGGCCCAGACCGTGGTCGCGCGCGAGGTCGGCATCTGGGTGGTGATCCACCCCGACGACGTCACCACCGTCCGCATCGCACGCTCGGAAATGGGCCAGGGCACGCTCACCGGCTTGGCCCAATTGGTGGCCGAAGAACTGGAATGCGATTGGAGCAAGGTGCGGGCCGAATACGTCGCGCCCGAGGTCAACCACGCCAACAAGCGCGCCTGGGGCGACATGTCGACCGGCGGCAGCCGCGGCATCCGCACCTCGGTCGATTATGTCCGCAAGGGCGGCGCCGCCGCCCGCATGATGCTGACCGAGGCCGCCGCCCGGCAATGGGGCGTGCCGGTCGGAGAATGCGCGGCCGCCAACAGCGTCGTCACCCACCGCCCGAGCGGGCGCACGCTGCGCTATGGCCATCTGGCCGAGGCCGCGGCCAAGCTGGAAGTGCCCAAGGAGGTCCCGCTCAAGGACCCCAAGGATTGGAAAATCATAGGCCAGGGCCTCAAGCGCATCGACACCGCCGAGCGGCTGGACGGCAGCCTGACCTTCGCCATCGACGTCAAGCTGCCGGGCATGCTGAATGCCTCGATCGCCCAGTCGCCGGTGTTCGGCGGCAAGCTGCAAAGCTGGGATGCCGCCAAGGCGCTGGCGATGAAGGGCGTGCGCCATGTGGTCAAGCTGGACGACCAGACCATCGCCGTCGTCGCCGACGGCTGGTGGCAGGCCAACCAGGCGCTGAAGGCGATGCCGATCGTGTGGGACGAGGGCGCCCACGCCAAGGCCGACAGCGCCCAGATTGCGGCCTTCGTCAAGACCGGGCTCGATGCCGCCGAGGCCGGCGTCAGCCAGAAGAAGGGCGATGTCGCCGCCGCCTTCGCCGGCGCCGCCAAGAAGATCGAGGCGGTCTACGGCTCGCAGTTCCTCAATCACGCCACCATGGAGCCGATGAACTGCACCGCGCGCTACGACGCGGACGGCAAGCTGGAAATCTGGGTGCCGACCCAGAACGGCGAGGCGGCGCACGCCGCCGCCGCCCAGGCCGCCGGCCTGTCGCTCGACAAGGTCAAGGTCAACAAGCTGCATCTCGGCGGCGGTTTCGGCCGCCGCGGCCAGTCGGACTATGTCCGCCAATCGGTGCAGATCGCGATGCAGATCCCGGGCCGGCCGATCAAGCTGATCTGGTCGCGCGAAGAGGACATGCAGCACGGCTTCTATCGCCCGATCACGCAATGCAAGCTGACCGGCGCGCTCGACGCCCAGGGCAACGTCACCGGCCTGCACATGCGCATCGCCGGCCAGTCGATCCTGGCGCATCTGTTCCCCTCGCGCCTGACCAACGGCATCGACACCCTGCAGTTCCAGGGCGTCAACGCGGAAGAGTTCGGCTATGCCGGCATTCCCAACCTGCTGGTCGACCACGCCATGCGCAACACCCATGTGCCGGTCGGCTTCTGGCGTGGCGTCAATCACAACCAGAACGCCGTCTACATGGAATGCTTCATCGACGAGCTGGCGCTGGCCGCGGGCAAGGACCCGCTCGAATTCCGGCGCGGGCTGCTGACCCAGCGGCCCAAGCATCTGGCGGTGCTGAACGTCGCCGCCGAGAAGGCCGGCTGGGGCAAGCCGCTGCCGGCCGGGGTCCATCGCGGCATCTGCCAGAACTACGGTTTCGGCAGCTATTGCGCGGCGGTGGCCGAGGTCTCGGTCTCGGCCCAGGGCAAGCTCAAGATCCATCGCATCGTTTGCGCGGTCGATCCGGGCCATGCCGTCAATCCCGACCAGATCGCGGCACAAACCGAAGGCTCGTTCGTCTATGGACTGAGCGCGCTGCTGATCAGCGAGAACACGGTCAAGAACGGCCGCATCGCCGAAGGCAATTTCGACAGCTACGAGGTGATGCGGCTCGAAGGCATGCCCAAGGTCGAGACCCATGTCGTGCCTTCGGGCGGGTTCTGGGGCGGGATCGGCGAACCCACCATCGCCGTGGCCGCGCCGGCGGTGCTGAACGCCATCTTCGCCGCCACCGGCAAGCGCATCCGCACCCTGCCGCTGAAGCATCACGATTTGCGGCGGGCGTGATCGGCAAGGCGCAGCTCTTCACCCTCTGCTTGGCCGCGCTGATGGCCACCGCAGCGGCGGGCCAAGAGGCGGTCGCGCGCTATCGCATCGAAAACGGCGCCATCGCCGCCTCGCTGACCGGGGTGCCGGGCGACGCGGCGCGTGGCCGGGCGATCGTGGTCAACCGCCAGACCGGGCTGTGCCTGTTGTGTCATGCCGGCCCGTTCCCCGAGGAGCGTTTTCAGGGCACGGTCGGACCTGACCTGCGCGGCGTCGGCTCGCGGCTGAGCGCGGGCGAAATCCGGCTGCGGCTGGTCGATTCGTCCGCGGTCAATCCCGCGACCGTGATGCCGCCTTATCACCGCATCGACGGACTCGAGCGCGTCGCGCCGGCTTGGCGCGGCAAGCCCGCGTTCGACGCCCAGCAGATCGAGGATGTGGTCGCGCTCCTGGCCGGGCTCAAGGCGCCATGACCGCGCAGTTTCTGCCGCGCCGCCAGTTCCTCCTGCGCGCGGCCGGGGCGGCCGGGTTTGTGCTGGTCCCCGGCCTTTGGCGGCCGCTGGGGGCGACACCGGCCGAGGTCAAGGCCGAGATCGCCAAGCTGGTGGGCGAGGCCGCGCTGCGTCCGGGCCTGGTCAAGCTCGATCTGCCGGTGCTGGTCGAAAGCCCCAATGCCGTCGGCATGACCGTCACCGCCGGCACGCCGCCCGCAGGCACGCGCATCCAGAGCTTCCACGTCTTCGCCGCCGCCAACCCGCTGCCCAATGTCGGCCATTTCCATTTCGGGCCGCGCGCCGGCCGGCCGCGGGTCTCGACCCATATCCGCCTCGCCGATTCCCAGACCGTGACCGCGATCGCCAAGCTGTCCGACGGCAGCTGCTGGTCGGACAGCGTCGATCTGCTGGTCACGCTGTCGGCCTGCCTGGATTAGGGGGCGGCGATGACGCGCGTGCTGATCCGGGTTCCCAAGACCGTCAAGCCGGGCCAGGAGTTCGAGATCAAGGTGCTGATCTCGCATCCGATGGAGACCGGCTATCGCCGCGACCACCAGGGCACGCCGATCCCGCGCGACATCGTCAAGCAATTCCGCTGCACGCTGGACGGCGAAGAAGTGTTCCGCGCCGAGATGTTTCCGGCGATCGCCGCCAATCCCTATTTCTTCTTCCATGCCGTGGCCGAGCGCGGCGGTACGCTGCGGTTCGAATGGAGCGATGAGCGCGGCACCGCCTGGCGGGAAAGCGCCGCGCTGACGGTCGAATGATCCGGCAAGCGGCGATGGCGGTTGCGCTGCTGGCGACCTGGCCAGCGGCGGCGCAGACCGACGACATGGCCAATCCCGCCTTTCTGTGGGTCGAGGAAGGCAAGGCGCTGTGGTCGGAGCGCCCGCGCCCCGGCGCCAAGAGCTGCGCCGATTGCCATGGCGCGGCCGAGACCGCGATGCGGGGCGTGGCCGCGCGTCACCCTGCCTTCGATGCCAAGCGCGGCCGGGCAATGCTGCTGACGCAACGGCTGGACGCCTGTCGGGTCGAGCATCAGGGCGAGACGCCGTTCGAACCCGAGAGCCGCCGGCAGCTCGGCCTTGCCGCCTACATCGCCTTGCAGTCGCGCGGCCTGCCGGTGGCCATCGCGGCCGACGGTCCCTTGGCCAAGACCGTCGCCGAAGGGCGCGCGCTCTACACGAGGCGGATCGGCCAGCTCGATCTCTCTTGCGCGCAATGCCACGACGACCTGGTCGGCCGGCGCCTGGCCGCGACCGCCATCCCGTCCGGCCATGTCAACGCCTATCCGGTCTATCGCTCGGACTGGCTGGGCATGGGCTCGTTCTGGCGCCGGCTCGGCAACTGCACCACGGGCGTGCGGGCCGAGGCCTTCGCGCCGCACTCGCCCGAGCATGTCGCGCTCGAGTCCTACCTAGCCGCGCGTGGCAACGACCTGCCGATGCAGGCGCCGGGGTTCCGCAATTGATCAGCGGCGGGCCGCCGGATCCGAAAGCTTGGGCAGCGGTTCTGGCAGCAGCCCGCGCGGACGCAGCAGCAATACCAAGAGCAATCCCAGCCCAACCAGGAATTCGCGCAGCGAAGCCAATTGCACCGGGGACAGCCAGGGAATCACCTGGATCAGGAAGCGGGTCGATTCGAGGAAAAAGACGATGATGAAGGCGCCCAGCACCGCGCCCCAATTGTTGCCGACCCCGCCCGCCGTCACGGCGAGGAAAATGTAGACCGTCAGCAGCGGGACGTAGATCTCGGGCACGATGTAGCTGGAGTAATGGCCGTAAAGCGCGCCCGCCAGGCCGGCGATGGCGCCGCCGATGGCAAAGGCCTTGACCTTAAAACGCAGCACGTTCTTGCCGGCCACGGCCGCAATCTGAGGATCTTCGCGGATCGCCCGCAAGACGCGTCCGAAGGGCGAAGCCCGGAGGCGCTCCACCAGCGCCAGCACCACGCCCAGCACCACCAGACAAAACACCAGATAGGCCGGGTTGAAGTCCGGTCCCAGCGCCGCCTTGAGCGGCTGCGGAATGCCCGAAATCCCGTCGGTGCCGCGGGTCAGCCAGATCTCGTTCTCGGCTACGGTACGCACCACCTCGGCGAAGCCCAAGGTCACAATCGCCAAATAGTCGTCGCGCAGCCGCAGCAAACCGAAGGTGGTAACGGCGCCGACCGCGGCGGTGGCTACGATCGCCGCCGCCATCCCGAGCGCGATCGGCCAACCGAGCTTGACCGTCAGGATGGCCGAAACATAGGCGCCGACGGCATAGAACCCGACCAGGCCGAGATTGACCATGCCGGTCATGCCCCACATCACGTTGAGCGCCAGGCCTAGCACGGCATAGATCGCGGCGAAGGTGGCCATGGCGATCAGGTAGCTGGTCATGTCGCCCGCCCACCCAAGAGGCCGCGCGGCCGGAAACTGAGCGTCAGCAGGATGGCCAGGAATCCGACCGCGCCCTTGTAGGTCGCCGGCAGCGCCAGAAGCGACAATTCCTCGGCCAGGCCGATGACCAGACCGCCCACCACCGCGCCCGGAATGCTGCCCAGCCCGCCCACCACCGCGGCGGCGAACACCGACAGGATGGAGCGGAATCCGAGCAGCGGATCGATCGAGGTGTCGAGCCCGATCAGCATGCCACCGATCCCGCCCAACCCCATGCCGAGGCCGACCGCGAACCGCGCCATGCGCTCGGGGTCGATGCCCTTGATGTCGGCCAGCACCGGATTGTCGGCCACGGCGCGCATCGCCTTGCCGGTCGACGTGAGGCCGAGGAACAGGAACAACAGCGTCATCGCGGTCACGGCAATGACCGCGTTCTCGACCTGCTGGGGACCGATGCGGATCGGCCCCAGCGTCCAATCTCGCACCAGCGGAATGGCGTAGTTGCGCGGCGCGTTGCCGAAGCCGAAGCGGATCGCGTTCTCGAGCATCAGATTGAGCGCGATCGAGGCGATCGCCACGGTCAGCGCGCCCTGCCCCCGCAGAGGACGGAGCGCGATGAAATCGCTCGCCACGCCGATGATGCCGGCGCCGAGAAAGGCGCCGACCACCGCCGCCCAAGCCGGCAGTCCCAGCCAGGCGTTGACGACGTAGCCGGCGAAGGCGCCGATCGCCATGTGCGCGGCGATGGCGAAATTGGCGAAGCGCAGCACCGCGTAGACGGTGGTGAAACCGATGGCGGGCACCGCCAACACGGCGCCCGCCATCACTCCATTGACGGTAAGCTGAAGAAGTTCGACCACTGCGTCAGAGCTTGACCTCGACGATCTTGCCGTCGCGGATCTGGTTGTAGCGGAACTGGACATCGATAATGTTGCCGTTGTCCGCGAACTTGCATGGCCCCGAGGCGCCCTCGTAGTTGACGTCGCGGCCGGCGGCCAGCGCCTTGAGCCCGTCGATGGCGTTGTCGACCACCACCCCCGGACCGTCCGACACCTTGCGGATGTTGTCGCGGATCGCCGTGCCGCTGAAGGCGCCCGCCTTGGCCATCGACAGGATGGCGAGGTTGGCATGGTCGTAGGCTTGGCAGACATAGATGTCGAGTTCGTCGCGCTTGATCAGGGTCTTGAGCCGCGCATAAGCCGAAGCCCCGGCCGACGGCACCGGCTCGACCGAATACATGTTCTCGACCGCTTCCTTGCCCGCGCCCTCGACGAATTGCGGCGTCATGCCGTAGGCGAAGCCGATCACGGTCTGCTTGAAGTTGGCGCGGAACAGGTCCTTGGCCATGACGATGGCGTCGGGCTGGTAGCCGCCCATCATCAGCATGTCGGGCCGCGCCCGCATCATGTCGTCGATCTCGGAGCGGAACGTGGTCTTCTTGGCGTCGTAGATCATGGTCGACACCTTGATGCCCTTGGGCTCGCAGGTGTCCTTGACGCCCTTCATGGTCGACTCGGTGAACGGCGTCTGCGGCATCATGACGTAGAGGTGCTTGGCGCCGCGCTTGATGGCGAAATTGGCGAACTGCGTACCCTGCAGTTCGGTGTGCGGCTGGGTCCGCACGAAATAGCCCTGATGCGGCAGAAGCGCGATCGAATCCGCGGCGCAGATCGCGATCATCATCACCTTGTTTTCCCAGCACAGCGGCAGCACGGCCGTGCCGACCGACGACGCCCAGACGCTGAGGATGGCCGAAACCTTGTCGACGTCGATCAGCTTGCGCGCGCCGCGTACCCCGGCCTCGGGATTGGTCTGGTCGTCCTCGGACAGGTATTCGATCCTGCGGCCGAGCACGCCGCCGGCGGCATTGACCTCGTCGACCACCGCCTGGTGGACGGCACGCATGTTGGGGCCGAAGGCGCTGCCGCCGCCGGTCAGCGAGACCAGGCCGGCGATGCGCACCGGGCCAGCGCCTTGCGCCAGCGTGCCCGACGGCAGGATGGCCGGCGCCGCCAGCAGCGCGGCACCCCCGGCCAACGCCCGGCGACGGGTGGGATTGCTAAGGATTCGCTTGGTCATCGTCTTCTCCTCCTCTTCGGTTTCTCAACCGCCCAAAAAGGCGTGGCGGATTTCGGGGTCCTCGGCCAGTGCGCGCGCGGCGCCGTCGCGGGCATTGCGCCCGTCGACCAGCAGGTAGGCGCGGTCGGCCACCGCCAGCGCCTCCAGCGCGTTCTGTTCGACCATGACGACCGTCATGCCATCACGATGCAGCGACTTGATCAAGCCGAATAGCTCGCCCGCGGCCATGGGCGAAAGACCGGCCGACGGTTCGTCCAGAAGCAGCATCTTGGGCGCCACCATCAGCGCCATGCCCATGGCCAAAGTCTGGCGCTGGCCGCCCGACAGCGTGCCCGCGGCCTGACGGCGACGTTCGGCCAGCATCGGCAGGCGGGCGTAGATCGCCTGGATGCGCCCGCGACGCGCAGCCCGGTCGACATAACCGCCGATTTCGAGGTTCTCCTCGACCGAGAGCGAAGGAAAGACGTTGCCTTCCTGCGGCACGAAGGCGATGCCCCGTCGGCTGATCTCGCGCGGCTTGAGACCGGCCAGCGCCTGCCCATCGAATCGAATCGCGCCGGCACGCGCGGCGACGATGCCGACGACGGCCTTGAGCAGGGTCGACTTGCCGGCGCCGTTGGGTCCGATCAGCGCCACCATCTCGCCGGCATCCGCGCGCAAGCCGACGCCCTTGAGGATCTCGTCATGCGCGCCATAGCCCGCGGTCAGGCTTTCGATCGCCAACAAGCTCATGCCACCCGGCCCATATAGGCTTCCTGCACGCGGTGGTCGGCGCGCACCTCGGCGAACGAGCCCGCGGCCAGGCGCCGGCCCTGGGCCATCACCACCACCCGATCGCACAGCTCGGCGATCAGGCCCATATTGTGTTCGATGATCAGGAAGGTCAGGCCCTGCGTCTTGAGATCGAGGATGTGGCCGGCCAGCCGCTTGGCCAGCGCCGGATTGACGCCGGCCGCGGGTTCGTCGAGCAGCACCAGCTTGGGCGCCGCCATCAGCGCGCGGCCGAGTTCCAACAGCTTCTTCTGGCCGCCCGAAAGATCCGCCGCGCGATTGTCGCCGACCGCGGCCAAATCGAGCCGCCGCGCCACGTCCAGCGCACGTTGCCGCAACTCTTCCTCGAAGCGCAGCGTGCCTGCCGGCCGGCTGACCGCCGCCCAGGCCGCCTCGCCCGGCTGATCTTTTCCGTAGAGCATCAGGTTCTCGAGCACGGTCATCTGCGCCAGTCCGCGCGCGATCTGAAAGGTGCGCGCCAGTCCCGCGGCCGCAAGCTGGTCCGAGCGCCAGCCGGCGACGTCGCGTCCGTCGAACCGGACTTGGCCGGAATCGGCCGCCAGCACGCCCGAAACGACGTTGAACAGCGTGGTCTTGCCGGCGCCGTTGGGGCCGATCAAGCCGGTGATGCCGCCGGCCTCGACCTCCAGGCTGGCGCCGTCCAGGGCCGCGATGCCGCCGAAGCGGCGATGCAATTCGCGAACCTCGAGCAGCGCCATCCCCTCCCCTTTCTCGGATCCCGGACTTCAGCCCCGATTGCCGCCGAAGGATTGCACGAACAGCCGGCCGTTGGCGATGCGGTCATGGCTGAACTGGCGGAAATCCTCGGCCACCTTGCCTGCGATCAGCCACTGCGCCAACTCGGCGCCGATCGCGGGCGCGATCTTGAAACCGTGCCCGCTGCCGCCCGAAAAATCGGCATAGCCCCGGGTGTCCGAGCGCGGGCCGACGAACGGGTACCAGTCGGGCGTGACGTCGTAGAGCGCGGCATAGGCCTCGATCAGCTTCATGCCGGCAAAGGGCGGCAACCGCGCCTCGACCCGGGTCTGGACGTCATGGATGAAATCGGGGTCGGCGGTGGTCTTGTAGTTGTAGGGATCGACATCGAAATACACTTTGGGAAAGCCGCGGCCGATGATGAAGCGTCGCCCGCCCATCGGCCGCATGTAGACGGCATCGACGCCGTTCGAGACCGAGGTCGGCGGGATCGGCCGTCCGGCCGGCACCTCCCAGGCGGTGTCTTGCTCGCGCACCGAGCGCATCGGCAGATCGAGGCCGACGCTTTCCGCCAGCGGCCTGGCCCAGGGTCCGGCGGCGTTGATCACGCTCCCCGCGGCCAGCGGGCCGTCGTCGAGTTCGATGCCGCCGACGCGCTTGGCATCCCCCAGCAGGCGCCGCACGGGCGTGCGCGGGCGGAACTCGCCGCCGGCGCGGACAAAGGCATCGACATAGGCCTCGGTGGCCCGGACCGGATCGGCGTAACCGCCATGCGGTTCGTGCACCATGGCGGCGATGCCGTCAGGATTGGCTTCGGGAAACAGCTCGGGGAAGCCATAGCCGTCGCACCACTTGTTGACCACGCCGAGCGATTTCTGCATGGCGAAATTGCGCCGGGCGCCTTCCAGCATGTCGCGCGAATAGATGAAGGTGTAGCCGACCTCGTGCAGTCCGCCGTCGCTACCCAGTTCGGTCTTGGCGTTGCGCAGCATGACGATGCTTTTCATCGCCAACCGCACCAGCAGCGTGGTCGAATAGCTCTGGCGCATGATGGCGGCGCTCTTGCCGGTGCCGCCGGCGGCGGGACCGCCGCGATCGAGCAGCAGCACTTTCTGCGCACCGCCGGTCTTGAGGTGATAGGCCGCCGAGGCGCCGGCGATGCCGGCACCGACGACGATGAAATCGTAGCTCATGGCGCGCCCTCCAGCCCGCTCAGGCCGAGCCGCGGTCGGCTTCGGGGTCGTAGCCGTATTGCGCCTTGAGGAAGGCGCGATCGAACTTGCCCGAGCGGTAATCGAGCCGCAGCGCCTCGCGCGAGCGCTCCTTGGGCGGGCCATAGCCGCCGGCGCCCGGGGTCTCGATCACCGCCGCCTGCGCGGGCGAGACCTCGACGCCCGAAGGCTTGGTCGCCAGCACGTCGGCGCCGCTGTCGCCAAGCCGCTGGAAGCGTCCCCGGCCGCCGGCGCCGCCGCCGAACACGCCCCAGGGCTGGTTGACGAAGCGTTCGCCCTGGCCGCTGAAGGTCATGACGTGGCCGACCGGCCGCACCACCCGGCGCAATCCCAACCCACCGCGATGCCGGCCCGGCCCGCCCGAGTTTTCGACGAAACCGTAGCTTTCGACCGTCAGCGGATATTCCATTTCGATCGCCTCGACCGGCAAGTTGGAGGTGTTGGTGATGTGCACCTGCACCCCGTCCTTGCCGTCCTTGGCGAAGCGGCCACCGAAGCCGCCGCCCAGGGTCTCGAGATAGACGTAGTCCCGGCCGCTGCGCGGATCGTTGCCGTAGAACACCGCAGTGGTGTTGGCGCCGTTGGCGGCGCCGACCGCGGCTTCGGGCAGCACCGGCGCCAGCGCGCCGATCACCATGTCGACGATGCGCTGGGCGGTATTGGCGCGCGCCGCCACCGCCGCCGGGAACGCCGCGTTGACCAGCGTGCCCATCGGCGCCTCGATCCGGACCACGTTGATCAAGCCCTCGTTGTTGGGAACTTCGGGATCGAGCAGCCCCTTGAGGCTATACAGCACCGCCGCCTGGGTAGCGGTCGGGGTGCAGTTGATGTTGCCCTTGACCTGCTTGCCGGTGCCGGCGAAGTCGAACAGCACGCGCGCATTCGAGCCCGGCGGCGGCACGACGATGCGCAGCTTGATCGGAATGTCGGTGGTGCCGAGGCCGTCGTCGTCCATCACGTCCTCGAAGCGGTACTCGCCCGCCGGAATCCGTGCCAGCGCCGCGCGCATGCGGTCCTCGGTGCGCTGGATGATCTCGCCGAAGGCGCGCGACAGCACGGCACCCCCGCGCGCCTCGGCCATTTCCTTGATGCGCCGCGCGCCCAGCCGGCAGGCCGCGACCTGGGCGAAGTAGTCGCCGCGGCGTTCCTCGGGCACGCGCGCGTTCAGCAACAGAAGGTCGAGCACGTCCTCGACCAGCTCGCCCCCGCGGAACAGCCGCACCGGCGGGATGCGCAAGCCTTCCTGGTAGATCTCGGTCATGCCGCCGGCCATGCTGCCGGGCGCCATGCCGCCGATATCGGCGTGATGGGCGATGTTGCACATGAAGCAGAGCAGCTTGCCGTCGGCGAACACCGGCATCGCCAGGTTGACGTCGGGCAGATGCGAGCCGCCGGCGACATAGGGATCGTTGCCGACGAAGATGTCGCCGTCGCGGAACCGGTCGGCCGGGATCTTGGCCAGGATCGAATGCATCAGTCCCATCATCGAGCCGAGATGGATGGCGAGCGAGTTCTCGGCCTGCACCACCAGCCTTCCGCGCGGATCGATGATCGCGGTCGAGTGATCGTGGCGCTCCTTGATGTTGGTCGAATAGGCGCTTTTCATCAGCGCGATGTAGGTCTCGTCGGCGATCGAGCGCAGGCCGTTGGACAGGATTTCGAGCGCGATCGGATCGAGGGTGCCGGTCATGGCGCGAACTCCACCAGGAGGTTGAGATGGGGGTCGACCGTGGCACGGTCGCTGGGGAACAGCAGCGTGGTCGCATCGAGCTGTTCGATCACCGCCGGGCCGGTGACGATGTCGCCCGCGGCCAGCGCCGCGCGGTCGAAAATCGGGGTCGCGATCGGCGCATCGGCCGCGAACCAGACCGGGCGCGTGGCGGCGGGCGCTGGCGGCGGG
>VGDZ01000073.1 GCA_016869515.1 Alphaproteobacteria bacterium
CTGGTCGAGCAGCTTGTTGGTGTTGTTGAGCTGTTGCAGCGCGACCATCGCGCTGACGTTGGTGTTGACGGAAAGGGCGGGCATGGCAAGGTTCTCCTCTGTCGTGCCCACCGCTTCGCAAGCCGCGTGCCAGATTCACCAAGTCAAGCAAGGCATTGAATTTGTTGAATATATTGGATTCTTCCTGGAACGGCCGCCGGCCTCCGGGCGCGGCGCCCGGCAGGTTTTGCCGAGAACAGGTCGGAATCGTCCCGTCATAGGGCCCGGGACTGCCTAGACCGCGATCGGTTCCTTGGGAATCGCGGCCGCGATTCCCAGGAACCGTGAATCGCGGTCCAGGGCGGGATACGAGGGCATGATTCACGATCTGTCCTGAACCACATGGTTCAAGACTGACCGATCATGCCCTAGGAAACGCGCGTATCCCGCTCAGGACTTGGGTTGACTGCTTGGATAGATCGCGCGCGCAGCGCCATGTCGTGCCGCCGCCATAGTAATAAGGTGTGCGCCCAAAACAAAACGGGAGGCCGCGACGGCCTCCCGTTCGAGCCCGATTCGTTCGGCTACTGGGCGCGGCCCAGCGCGCGTGCCAACAGCATGTAGACCTTGCCGACGTCGGCCGAAAGGAAGGTCGCGGTCAGCAGGTCGTGATGCTCGTAGGTCTTGGCCTGGTCGATCAATTTCTCGAACTGCCCCATGAAGCGCAGCACATAGTCGCGGAATTCGCGATCCTCTTCGTAGCGCTGCTTGATCGAGCTCATGGTGTAGACGTCCTTCGAGCCCAGGATGCGGCGGGTGAAGGCACCGCGGTCGCCGCGGTGGTAGCGCCGCCAGTCGCTCTCGTCCAAGTCCTTTTCGATCATGCGGGCGATGTCGATCGACAGCGAGTGCAGCGATTCGACCACGAACGCGGCCGGCCGAAGGAAGCCCTCGGCCACCGCGTCCGACCGGTTCTTGGCCAGGCGATCGGCCTGGGAGGCGGCGTCCTCGGCGGCGCGCTGCAGGTCCTGGGTCTGGGTCTGGAAAGTGGCGGCCGATTCCCGCACCTTGCCGGCGACCCGGTCCGAGGCCGAAACCAGCTCTTGCACCCGGTGCCACAGCGCCTCGTCCAAGGTCTTGGCCTGGGCCTCGGCCTGGGAGGTGGCGGAGTTGACCTCGCGCGCGACCCGGGCCAGCGAATCCGACACCGCCTCGACCGCGCGCATGGTCTCGAGCGTGGTCTTGTTGACGTCGCCCAGCTGGGTCTGGACCGCGCGCGAGGCGGATTCCAGATCCGAGGCGATGCGCCGGGCGGTCTCGTCGACCTGATCGCCGCGGCGGGCGAAATTGTCGCCCGACTCGGCCAAGCGGTCGACCGCCTGGGTCGACTGCACGGTCAGGGTTTCGGCCTGGCGGCGCAGCAGATCGGCCACGGCGTCGATCTCGGCCCCGGCCCGTTCCGACACCGTCGACAGCTCGTGGGTGCGACGGCGCAGCGTCTCGCCGGCGGCGGCAAGCTGGGATTGGGAGGTGTCCGAAAGCCCGGTCATCTCCTGCGCGCGGCGATTGAGGATCGCGGCCGCGCCCTCGACCAGCGCCGAGGCCTGATGCGAGGCAGCGGTCAGCTCGCGCAGCCGGTCGCGCAAGGAATCTCCGGCGGCGCCGAGCTGGATGCCGGCGCGTTCGGCGGCGCCGTCGATCTCCTTGGCGCGTTCGCGCAAGGAATCGCCGACCCCGCTCAACCCGTCGAGCGCGCGACCGGCGGCCTCGCCGACATGGTCGGCCGAGCGCTGCAGATCGTCGCCCACCCGCCGCAGCCCGGCGCCGGCGCGATCCGCCGCCACCACCGCCTCCTGGGCGCGGCTTTGCATGACGTCGCCCACCGCCTGCGCCTGCGACAGCGCGCGGTCGGCGACCTGGGTCATCTCGTCGGCGCGGCGGCGCAGCGATTCCGACACGCTTTCGATCTGCTCGATCGAGCGATGCCCGGTCTGGGCCAGCTCGTCATGGCGCGCCTTGAGCGCGTCGCCGGCGCCACCGAGATCGCCGACCACGCGGCTCGAGACCTGGGTCAGGTCGGCGGCGCGGGATTCGAGCGCGGCGCCGACGGCGTTGACGTCGGCCACGGTCTTGTTGGCGAGCTGGGTCATCTCGACGCCGCGTCCACGCAGCGCCTCGCCGATGCCGGCGATCTGGGTGGCGGCGCGGGCCGCCGCCGCGCCCAGTTCGCCCGCGCGCTGGCGCATGCCCTCGGTGGCGTCGCGCACCTCGGCCGCCGAGCGGTCCGAGGCCTCGGTCATCTCGCGCGACTGCTGGCGCAGCGCGGCCGACAGCGAATCGATCCGGCCGGTGACGCGCTCGGCGGATTCGGCGATGTCGCGCAGGTCCTGGCGCAGCACGGTGCCGAGCGAGGTCAGCCGCACGCCGGCCTTGTCGGTGGCGGCGGTCAGCGCCTGGGCGCCCTGCTCGAGCGAGCCCGACACGGCGCGGATCGCGGCCGAGGCCCGGCCGGCGGTCGAACCCAATTCGCCCGACTGGCGTTCGACCGCCAGCTTGACGGTTTCGAGGGTGGCGGCGGCCTCGGCGACCTGGCGCGTCATCTCGCCCAGCCGCGCCTGCAGCGCCTCGCCCAACTGGCCGACCCGGCCCATCGCCTGATTGGCGGCGAGGTCGAGCCGCTCGGTGGTCTGGGCCAATTCCTCGCCCACGCCGCGTACCCGTGCCTGGGTCTGCTGGGCGGCGCCGGCCATGTCGGCGGCGCGCTGGCTCAGCACCTCGCCCAGCGCCTTGGTCTGGCGGATCGAATCCTCGGTGGCCGAGGCGAAATCGGCGACCCGGGCGCGGATCGTGCCGCCGACCGAGTTGAGATGGTCGACCATCGATGCCGAGGCGCCGCCCAGCGTCTCGACGTGTCGGCGCAGTTGTTCGCCCACCAGCGCCACCTGCTGGGCGACATGGTCCGAGGTGGTGGTCAGTTCGCGCGCCTGTTGGCGCAGCGACTGGTCGCCGATCTCGGCCTGCGCCGCCACCAGCTTGGTGATGTCGGCCAGGCGTTCGGCCTGGCGCGAGAGCATGTCGTGCAGGCCGCGCAGGGTCTCGACCTGGGCCGCGGCCTGTTCGGAGCGGGCCTGGATGGCCTCGGCGTTGACCGACAGCGCGCCGCCGATCTCCTTGGCGCGCACCAGCGCCTGATCGGAAGCGCCGAGCAGGACCTGGCTTTGGCGTTCGAAACTTTCGCCGACCTGGCCGACCCGGCTTTCGGCGCGCGCCGCCATTTCCGACAAATCGTCCGACCGCCGGCGCAGCGCGGCACCGACATCGTTGAGCGACTGGGTGACGCGGTCCGAGGCGCCGGCCAGTTCCGACAGCTGGGCCGAGAAGGATTCGCGGACTTCATGCAGCCGCTTGACCGAATGGTCCGAGGCCGCGGACAGTTCGCGCGCCTGGATCTGCACGGCCTCCTCGACCACCTTGGCGCGCGAGCCGACATAATCGGTGACCTGGGCCAGGGTGTCGGACTGGCGCTGCAGGCCCTCGGTGATGCGCTGGGTCTGCAGCGCCGCGCGCTCGGCGATTTGGGCCAGGGCGTCGGAATGGTGGCGGAAGGAATCGCCCAGGCCCTGGGCGCGCTCCATCGCCTGAAGGCTGGAACGCGACAGCGCGTCGGCCTGCTCGGACAGCACCGACTTCATGTCGCGCAGCTGCGTCGCCGCGCGGTTGGCGGCGGCGGTCAGTTCGTCGGCGCGCTCGCGCAAGGACAGTTCGACGTCGCGCGTGCGCACCGCGGCGTCGGCCGAGACCTCGCTCATGCGATCGACCGATTCGCGCAGCACGCCGGCGATCTCGCGCGCCCGCTCGGCGCTGGCGTCGACCGTGTCGGCCAGGGTCTTGGCCTGCTCGGACAGCAGTTCGCGGGTCTCCTTGGCGCGCGCCAGCGCCTGTTCGGAGCGGTTGCCGACCTCGGCCGGCTGCGCCGCCAGCAGGGTCTCGATGTCGCGGCTCTGGCCGCCGATCTGATCCGCCATGGCCTTGAGTTCGTCCTGACGGCGGGTCAGGGCCTCGGTCATCGAGGCGATGCGGCCTTCGATGTCGGCCGTCAGCTTCTGCAGGTCGCCGACGCGCTGGCGCAGCAGCCCGTCCATGGTCTCGACTTGGGTCAGCGCCTGGACCGAAGCGCCGGTCAAGTCGTGGGCCTGGCGGCGGAGGGATTCGGTGATGGCGCGCACGCGTTCCTCGGCGCGCTCGGAGGGGTAGGTCAATTGGGCAAGGAAGCCGCGCACGGTCGATTCGCCGGACTGAAGCATCGCGCCGCGGCCGTATTGGGCCAAGACCAGCCACAACAGCGCCGGCGGCGTCACCACGCCCGCGGCCAGCCCGCCGAACTCGGACGGCAGCAGCGTCGCCAAACCCTCGAGCCCGATCGAATTGGCGACGAAGGCCACGCACAACGCGCCCCACAGCACGGTCAGCGTCAGGCCGAGCCAATAGATCGGCGGCGCGCGGCGCCAGAGGCTGGGCTTGGGCTCGACCAGGGACTGCGCCGCGCGGTCGGTGGCGGCTTCGGCTCCGGCGCGCTCGGCGTCGTAAGCGAGGGTGATATGCGGCGTGTCGCGCTTGTCGACCATGGCGGACCTCGTTCAGGCAATGCCGGTCGCGGGCGCCAGATGCCCCGCCGGCAATCGAACGTTATCGCAATGCCCGCCGGGCCACCAGGAAAAAAGCGAACGAACTCAAAAGGTTATTTCTTCTTCCCGGCGGGCGAGGGGCTGGACGCAGGCCCGGGTGTAGGCGCCGGTTTGGCCGCGGCCTGGAATTCCTCGATCGCGGTCTGGGTCGCGTCCGAGAGCATGCGGAAGATTTCCGTGTTCGACTTGGCCGCCATCTCGCCGATTTCGCGCATCGCCGCCAATGCGTTCTCGAAGGATTTGCGCGCCAATTCGGCCTGCTTGGCGCCGGCATTGCCGGCGTTGGCGCCGGTTTCCAGCCCTTGGCTCGCGCTTTGGAAATCGGCCATGGCCTGGCGCATGAGTTCGGCCTGGCGTTGGGCTATGGCCTGCGCGGCCTCGACCGCCTGGCGATTGCAGGCCGCCATCAATTCCAGATTGCGCTGCTGGATCTGCATCAGGCGGTTCATGTCGAAGCCGCCCATGTCCTTGGCGTTCAGCAGCTTGGCGAAATCCGACCCGGCCCAGAGATTGCCGAATTCGGGGGCGAAGAAATTGAAAGGCGGTTTGCCGCTCATGCGGGCCTCCGTTCGGGCGCGGGTTCGGTCAGCCGGCCGAACCAGGCCAGCGCGGACTCTGCTTGGCGCAGCCGTCGGTCCAGCGCCGCCATGGTCGGCGCCAGATCCGGACTGTCGTCCTCGACGAAACGGCGCAGCACACCGACATAGACCGCGCCGGCCAGCAGGCCCGCGGCCAGTCCCTTGGGCGAGCGCGGCGCGAAACCGGCCGCCTCGACCGCCTTGCCCATGGCGCGTCCTACGCCGCGCGCGCCCAAGGCGCTTTCGCAAGGCCGCCGCGGCGCCTCGTTCAGCACCGACTTCAGGCCCGGGCGATAGGGCGCCAACGCCTCGAACCGCCGCATCAGCACCTCGAACAGCCGATCCCGCCAGGGCAGTGCCGGATCGGCGGCTTCGCCCGCGATCATGGCGCGATCGGCGCGTGCCGCCAGCGCCGCCACAATGGCGCGGCGCGAGCCGTGGCGCTCGGCGACTTGTTCGGGACGAAGCTTGGCGCGGCGGGCGACGGCCTCGGTCGTGACCGTGCCCCAGCCCTCGGTCGCGGCAAGGTCCATCGCCGCGCGCAGCACGCGGTCTTCGACCGTGTTCTTGTTCCGCTTGGTCCTTCGCGCCATGAGCGGATGATAGGCCCGGAGGTACCCGGGCTGCAACCGCGGCTCAACCGCCGGGCTTGGCGTAGAGATCCTTGAAGCGTTCGCGCAGCAGGTTCTTCTGCACCTTGCCCATGGCGTTGCGCGGCAATTCGTCGACGAACAGCACGCGCTTGGGCTGCTTGTACTTGGCCAGCCTGCCGTCCAAGGCCTTGAGCACCTGGGCTTCGTCGATCGCGGCGTCCTTGGCGCGGATCGCCACCGCCGTCACGCCTTCGCCGAAATCGGGATGAGCCAGGCCGATGACGGCGCTTTCGACGATGCCGGGCAGGGCGTCGATCTCGCCCTCGATCTCGATCGGATAGACGTTGTAGCCGCCCGAGATCACCAGGTCCTTGGCGCGGCCGATGATGTGGATGTAGCCGCGCGCGTCGCGCTTGGCGACGTCGCCGGTGACGAAGAAGCCGTCGGGCCGGAACTCGGCCTTGGTCTTCTCGGGCATGCGCCAATAGCCCTTGAAGACGTTGGGCCCGCGCAGCTCGATCACGCCGACTTCGTCGGTGCCGAGCGCGCGGCCGCTGTCGGGATCGGCGATGCGGACCTCGATGCCGGGCAGGGGGAAGCCGACCGTGCCCGGGATGCGCTCGCCGTCATAGGGGTTGGAGGCGATCATCCCGGTCTCGGTCATGCCGTAGCGTTCGAGGATGGCGTGGCCGGTGCGCTGGGCGAAGGCACGATGGGTCTCGGCCAGAAGCGGCGCCGAGCCCGAGACGAACAGCCGCATATGCGCGGTCGCCGCTTGCGTCAACCCGGGATGGTCCAGCAGCCGGGTGTAGAAGGTCGGCACGCCCATCAGCGCGGTCGCCTTGGGCAGCAGCGCCAGCACCTGGTCGGCATCGAACTTGGCGAGGAAGATCATCGAGGCGCCGGCGAACAGCACGACATTGGTGGCGACGAACAGGCCATGGGTGTGGAAGATCGGCAGCGCGTGCAGCAGCACGTCCTTGCCGGTGAAGCGCCAATATTCGGTCAGCACCTGGGCGTTCGAGGCGAGGTTGTCATGGGTCAGCATCGCCGCCTTCGAGCGCCCGGTGGTGCCCGAGGTGTAGAGGAACGCCGCCAGATCGTCGCCGCGCCGCGGCACATCGGCGAAGGACTCGCTTTGGCGCGCGACCAGATCCATCAAACTGCCTTCGCCCTTGGCGCCCAGGGTCAGGCAGAACTTGACCCCGCGCTTGATCGCCAACGCCGCGACCTCGGCCGCGATCGCCGGCCGGCAAATCACCAGCGCGGGCTCGGCATCGCCCAGGAAGTAGTCAAGCTCGGTCAAAGTGTAGGCGGTGTTCAACGGCAGGAACACTGCGCCCGCCCGCAAACAGGCGAGGTAGACCAGGGTCGCCTCGGGCGATTTGTCGACTTGCAGCGCGACGCGATCGCCCGGCCCGACGCCGCTGGCGACCAGCGCGCCGGCCATGCGCGCGCTTTCCAGCAGCACGTCGCCATAGCTCATGCGGCGGCCCTCGGGCGTCGTCAGGAACACGGTGTCGGACGCCGGCATGCGGGCGCGGATGGCGGAAAACATGTCGCTCATGAAGGCGCTATAGAACGCGGTCGGTGAGCGCGGTCAACCGCCAAGAATCAGCCGGCCAATTCGCGCGAGCGCCGCGTCGCTGCCGCCACCGCCCGGGTCATCAGGGGCGCAAGCCCGTCCGACGCCATCAGCACCTTGAGCGCGGCTTCGGTGGTGCCGGCGGGCGAGGTGACGTTCTTGCGTAGCTGTTCGGCGCTTGCGGGCGAAAGGCGCGCCAATTCGCCGGCGCCGATGACGGTGGCTCTCGCCAGCCGCATCGCCAGCCCGGCTTCCAGTCCCGCGGCGATGCCGGCCTGGGCCAGGGTCTCGATCAAAAGGAAGACATAGGCCGGACCCGAGCCGGAAACTGCGGTGACGGCATCGATCAGGCCCTCATCCTCGACCCAAGCGGTCTCGCCGACGGCCCCCAGCAAAGACTCGGCCAAAGCCCGACCCGAGCCGCCGACCGCGGCATTGGCGGCCATGACGCTGAAGCCGCGACGCACCGCGGCCGGGGTGTTGGGCATGGCGCGGACGATGCGCGCGCCCGCGCCCAGCGCGCGCTCGAAATAGGCGATGGTCTTGCCGGCGGCGATCGACAGGACCAGCGCGCCCTTGGCGGCAAAGCGGCCGCAGGCCGGTGCCGCCGCGTCCATCGCCTGCGGCATGACCGCGATCAGCACCACTTGTGGCTGAAACGCGGCCGGCACGGTCTCGACCGTGGGATGTGCTGCGACTCCCAATTTGCGGACCGCCTCGGCGCTGGCGATCAAGGGTTCGACCACAGTCACGGCCGCGGCGGGCATGCCGCGATCCAGCCAACCGGACAGCAAAGCTCCACCCATCTTGCCGCAACCGACCAACAGGACCGGGCCGGCCAGGCCCGGGAATGCGCTCATGCTTCGCCCGCGGTCTCGAGCATCACCGCGGCGATGGCTTCGGTCACCGACTTGCCGCCCCAGACCACGAACTGGAAGGCGGGATAGAAGCGCTCGCAGATCCGCAGCGCCTCTTCGATCACGCCGGTGATGGCGGTGGCCGAAAGCGGCGCGTCGTCGCCGGCCAGGAAGGTATAGCGATAGAGCGGCGGGCCGGAATCGGCGCCCAGTTCGAAATGGCCGATCCACAATTGCTCGTTGATGTGGCCGATCAGGCTGTAGACCTGGGAGCGTTTGGCCTCCTGCACCTTCATGTCGAAGGCGCAACAGACCTGCAACGCGCTTTTCTCGTCGTTCCAGGAGAACCACATCTGGTACTCGCAATAGGAACCGGCCACGCCCACCGCCAATTCGTCATCCTCGTGGCGATCGAACGGCCAATGCTGGTCGGCAATGATGCGCTCGACCAGATCGAGCGGGTGACCGGCGCTTTCGGCTGCCGGCAGGCTCAGTGCGGTCATGGCAAGCTCGCTAGAATTGGGGCGATGCGGGGGGCGAGTCGCGAATCGGAATCTCGCGACATATAGTGGAGCAGACCATTCTGACCCCCCATATATGGATAATTGACAGATTCGGACTCGGGGCGCAAGCCTTGCCCCCGGAATAGCGGCGTGTTAGTCGGTCCCTCGCCATGAGCGCGCATTCTCCCTTGGTCGGCGTGTCGGGCTGCGTGCGCAGCATCAACGACTTCCCTTTCCACGCCGTGCATGAGCGCTATCTGACGGCGTTGCGCGACGGTGCGGACTGCATGCCGCTGATCGTCCCAGCCCTGGGGGCGGACGAGATCCCCAACTTGCTGTCGCGGCTCGATGGCCTCTTGCTGACCGGCAGCCCGTCCAATGTCGAACCCGACCACTATGACGGCCCCGCCTTTCGGCCCGAAACCTTGCGCGATCCGCAGCGCGACTCCACCACGCTGCCTTTGATCCGCGCCTGCATCCAAGCAGGCATTCCGGTGTTCGCGATTTGCCGTGGGCATCAGGAGTTGAACGTCGCCTTGGGCGGATCGCTGCATCAGCATCTGCACGAACTGCCGGGGCGGATGGATCATCGCCGCGATCGCAGCCTGCCGCGCGAGCAGGGCTACAAGCCGCGGCACTGGGTCGAATTGGTCCAGGGCGGGCTGCTCGAACGCCTGACCGGCGAGCGGCGAGTGCTGGTCAACTCGCTCCATGCCCAGGGCATCGAGCGGCTGGCGCCGCGGCTGGCAGTCGAGGCGATGGCCGAGGACGGCACCGTCGAAGCGGTACGGGTGACGGACGCGCGCGGCTTCGCGCTGGGCGTGCAATGGCATCCCGAGGCGCTGGTGGCGGACAGGAACCCGGTGTCCTTGGCGCTGTTCGAGGCCTTCGGCGCCGCTTGCCGGGCCAGGGCGCTGGGCCAGGCCCGCGCCGCCTGAGCGGCCGGCGCCCAATGGACGCGATCGCCGAACTGAGAGGTTTTTTGGCCGATGCCAGGCGGGTGGTGTTCTTCACCGGCGCCGGCATCTCGACCGAATCCGGCATTCCCGATTTCCGCAGCCCGGGCGGCGTCTGGAGCAAGATGAAGCCGATCATGTTCGACGAGTTCGTCGGCAGCGAGGACAAGCGCCGCGAGGCCTGGACACGGGTGTTCTCGGGCGCGGCCGGCTGGGTCGGCGCCAAGCCCAATGCCGGGCATTTCGCCGTGGCGCGGCTGGTGGCCGAGGGCAAGGCGTCCTGCGTCATCACCCAGAACGTCGACAACCTGCACCAGGATTCGGGCGTGTCGCCCGGGCAAGTGGTCGAGCTGCACGGCAATGCGACCTACGCCAAGTGCCTGGATTGCGGCTTGCGCCACGAACTCGAGGTGCTGAAGCAGAGCTTCCTCGGCCGCGGCGAAATTCCGCGCTGTCGGGAATGCGGCGGCTTGGTCAAGACCGCCACCATTTCTTTCGGCCAGGCCATGCCCGAGGAGCCGATGGCGCGTTCGCGGATCGAGACCCTGGCCAGCGATCTGTTCGTCGTGCTGGGCTCCTCGCTGGTGGTCTATCCGGCGGCTGGTTTTCCGATGTTGGCCAAGCGCAACGGGGCGCGCCTCGTGATCGTCAATCGCGAGCCGACCGAGCAAGACGGACTTGCCGATCTGGTGATCAACGACGGCATCGGCAAGGTGATGTCGGCCGTGGCGCCGGCCAACTGATGTCGACCGCGCCTCCGGCCGACGAAGCGGCGCTGCTGACCCGCTTCCAGGAACTCGGCATCGCCTACACGCTGCATCGCCACCCGCCGGTGCATACGGTCGAGGAAAGCCGCAGGCTGCGTGGCGACCTGCCGGGCGGGCATTGCAAGAACCTGTTCCTCAAGGACCGCAAGGACCAGTTGTGGCTGGTGGTGACGCTGGAGGAGGCCAAGCTCGACCTCAAGCGTCTGCCCGAGCGCATCGGCGCCCAGCGGCTGTCCTTCGGTTCGCCCGAATTGATGCGCGCCGTGCTGGGGATCGAGCCCGGCGCGGTCACGCCCTTCGCCCTGATCAACGACCGCGAGCGCAAGGTGCGGCCGGTGTTCGACAAGGCGATGCTGGCGGTCGATCCGCTCAATTTCCACCCGCTGCACAATGCGGCATCGCTGGCGATCGCGCCCGGCGATCTGCTGCGCTTCGCCCGCGCCTGCGGCCACGAACCCAGGGCGCTTGACGTGGCGGGGGGTGGGTGACCATCTATGCGGTCGATGCGGCAAGGAGTCGAGTGATGGAAGGTATGATCGGCCGGTTGGGTGGCCAGGGCGCCGCCGCGGGCGGAGCGGCCGGGGGCGACGATCTGGTCAAGGACAGCGACACGCGGCGCTTCGCCGCCGACGTCATCCAGGCCAGCCTCAAGCAGCCGGTGCTGGTCGATTTCTGGGCGCCGTGGTGCGGGCCCTGCCGCACGCTCGGGCCGCTGATCGAGAAGGTGGTGCGCGCCGCCGCCGGCAAGGTCAAGCTGGTCAAGATCAACGTCGACGAGAACCAGCAGCTGGCGGCGCAGCTGCAGATCAAGTCGATCCCAGCGGTCTACGCATTCAGCCAGGGTCAGCCGGTCGACGGCTTCGTCGGTGCCTTGCCCGAGGCGCAACTGCGCGCCTTCGTCGACCGCGTGGTCGGCGGCGGCGTGTCGCCGATCGAGGAGGCGCTGGCGGCCGCCAAGGAGGCGATGGAGCGCAAGGCCTGGGCCGAGGCGGCGCCGATCTTCGCCGAGGTCCTGCAGCACGACGCCGCCAATGCCGCGGCCATCGCCGGGCTGGCGCGCTGCTATCTCGAAAGCAACGACCTCAAGCGCGCCAAGGCGGTGCTGGACAAGGCTCCGGCCTCGCTGGCCGAGAACGCCGACGTCTCGGGCGCGCGCGCGGCGCTGCAATTGCGCGAGGAGGCCGGCAAGGCTGCCGGCCAGCTGGCCGAACTCGAGGCGCGGGTCGCGGCCGACGCCAACGACCACCAGGCGCGGTTCGATTTGTCGGCGGCGCTGGTCGCCTCGGGTCGCCGCGAGGAAGGCATCGACGCCCTGATCGAGATCATCAAGCGCGACCGCAAATGGAACGACGACGGCGCGCGCAAGCAGCTCTTGAAGCTGTTCGAGGCCTTCGGCGCGGCCGACCCGCTGGTGGCGGTGGGAAGGCGCAAGCTGTCGGCGGTGCTGTTCCGGTAGCGGGCGGAGGCGGACCGTGAGCGACGTCGATCCGCGCTTCGACCAACTGCCGCGGACGATTCCGATCTTCCCGCTGACCGGCGTGCTGCTGTTGCCGCGGGGGCGGCTGCCGCTCAACATCTTCGAGCCGCGCTATCTCGCCATGCTGCGCGACGCCATGGGCGGCGAGCGGGCGATCGGCATGGTCCAGCCGACTCGCCCCGGCAGCGACATGGCGGCCAAGCCCGAGGTCTACCGCGTCGGCTGCGTCGGCAAGGTGGTCGAGTTCAACGAGACCCAGGACGGCCGTTTCGCGATCGCGCTGACCGGCCTGTGCCGGTTCGAGATCGTCGAGGAGTTGACGGTGGCCACACCCTATCGGCAGGTGGTCGCGGCCTATGCCCGCTTTCGCGCCGACATGCAGCCGGGGCTGGGTCCGCCGGGCGAGCGCAGCCGCATGCTGCGGATCGTGCGGCGCTATTTCGAGGCGCGCGGCATCGGCCTCGATTGGAAGGCGGTCGAACGCGCGCCCTCGGACGCGCTGGTCGACGCGCTGGCAATGATGTGCCCGTTCTCGCCGGGCGAGAAGCAACTGCTGCTCGAGGCCGATCGCGGCGAGCGGCGGACGCGCGCGCTGCTGTCGCTGATGGAGATGGCGTCGCTGGCCTATGTCGGCGGCGCCGCGCCCGACAAGGCGCTGCAATAGCCGAACGGAGGAGGCACGTGCCCGAGATCGATCCCAAACTGCTCGAGATCTTGGTTTGTCCGCTGACCAAGGGACCGTTGAGCTACGACCGCGCCAAGCAGGAGCTGGTCAGCGAGCGTGCCGGCCTGGCCTATCCGATTCGCGACGGCATCCCGATCATGCTGGCCGAAGAGGCCCGCAAGCTGAAAGACAAGACGTGACCGAGGCGCCGACGCCGACCGAGCTTCGGCTCGACAAGGCGGCCAAGACCCTGACCGTCGAGTTTTCGGACGGCGCCAGCTTCGTGCTGCCGGCCGAGTATCTGCGCGTGCGCAGCCCCTCGGCCGAAGTGCGCGGTCATGGGCCGGGGCAGGAGGTCACCGTCGCCGGCCGACGGCATGTCGGGATCATGAATCTCGAACCCGTCGGCCATTACGCCGTGCGCATCCTGTTCGACGACCTGCACGATACCGGCATTTACAGTTGGGACTATCTTCACGAGCTCGGCCGCAACCGCGAGCGCTATTGGTCCGACTATTTGACGGCGCTGAAGGTCCGGGGCCTTAGCCGCGATCCGAAGGCGCCCAGCCGGTCAAACTGACGATCTCGAAACTGGCGTGGATGCGGCCGTCGGGTCCGGCATGTTCGCGGCCGTAGGCTGACAGCGCGGCCGCCAGGACGTCCCGCCGCAAGCCGCCATGACGGCGCGCGGTCAAAGCATTGCCTTCGCCCATGCCGCGCAATTCGCGCAGCAGCGCCAGCGGTTCGGCATAGGTCGCGACGATGGTCTCGGTATCGGCCACCGGCATGGCGAACCCGGCGCGCTGCAGCAGGGCCGCCCCGTCGCGCGGATCGAGCCCAGGCGCCACGCGCGGCGACAATCCGCCCGCGACCGCGATCTCGGCCTCGGCCAGCGCCTGTCGCAGCTCCCCCAGCGTTGCTCCACCATAGAGCGCCGCCACCAGCAATCCCTCGGGCTTCAGGCAGCGCCGAATCTGCGCCAGTGCCCCCGGCAGGTCGTTCACCGCCGACAGCCCCAACGCGCTGACCACCAGATCGAAACTGGCTTCGGCGAAGGGCAGCGCCTCCTCGTCGGCGACGACCCGCAGGCCGCCGGCGCCGGACAACATCGCCGGCGACAATTCGCATTGCACCAGGCGCTCGATCCCGAATCGCCCGGCCAGCAGACGGCCGAGACCGCCGCTGCGCGCGCCGAGATCGAGCGCGGTCGGGAAGCCGCGTCGTACCGGCTCGATGCGCTCGATCAACCGCCGGCCGACTTCGGCATGAAGGAAATCGTGATTGCCGTAGATCTTCGCCGCGCGATCCCGCCTGCGGCGCACCAGCCGGCGGTCGAAGACGAGCGGCGGTCCGGCCATGCGGCCCGGCTCAGGCGGCGGGCGGGCGGGCCCGTTCGCGTTCGGCCTCGGCGGCGTGGCGCGCCGCCAACTCGGCCTTCATCGCCGCCACCCGCGCCTTGCCACGGCGATGCGCGGTGTAAAGGATGATCGTCACCACCACGAACACGCCCAGCATGACGAAGCCGAAATCGTTGGCGATCTCCTCCAGCAGTTCCTGGAAGGCGACGCCCAACAGATAGCCGGTGCCGGCGAAGACCAACACCCAGACCGTCGCGGCGATCAGGTTGAGGACGAAGAAGCGCTGCCAGGCGATGCCCGAGGTGCCGCAGGCGAAGGACGAGACGTTGCGGATGCCGTAGATGAAGCGGAACGACAGGACGAACCAAATATCGTAACGACGCAGATAATCGAGCGCGACTTCGACATTGGGTTCCCATTTGGGGAAACGCGCCATCAGCTTGGGTCCGAAATGCCGCCCCAGCCAGAAATAAAGCTGATCGCCGAGGAAGCTGCCCAGGCCGGCGGTCAACATCAGGCCCCAAAGGTTGAGCATGCCCTGCGCCGCCGCGGCGCCGGCGAAGATCACGAATGTCTCGCCTTCGAAGAACGCCCAGACGAAGGAGACGACGTAGAACCAATCGCGATGGTCGGTGATGAGCTGCTGGATATCCATTGGCGCCGGCCGTTGTAGCAGGCCGGGCGACGGGCGCAACAGCAATCGGGCGGCTTGACCGGAGGGGTCCGGCGACGCTCAATGGCCGGATGGAGGCGACGGCATTGGCAACCACGGCGGCGCGAGCGGCACTGGATTTGGTGCTGCCGCCGCGCTGCCTGGGTTGCGGCGACCGGGTGGCCAGCCAGGGCGAACTGTGCGCGCGCTGCTGGACGGGCTTGCGCTGGATCGAGGAGCCCTGCTGCGCGTGCTGCGGCCGGCCGTTCGAACACGAGATCGAGCCGGGGGCACAATGCGGCGCCTGCATGGCCGAACCGCCAAGCTACGATCGCGCGCGGGCCGCCTTCGCCTACGATCCGCAAAGCCGCGGGCTGGTGCTGGGCTTCAAGCACGGCGACCGCCTGGAGACGGCCGAGTTCCTGGCCGGAACGCTGGCGCGGGCGGGGCGGCGGCTGTTGGTCGAGGCCGATACGATCGCGCCGGTGCCCTTGCATCGTCTGCGGTTGTGGTGGCGGACCTACAACCAGGCGGCGGTGCTGTCGGCGATGCTGGCGCGGCGCTTCGCCAAGCCCCATGCCGCGCAGGCCATCCGCCGGCGGCGCCATACTCGATCCCAGGGTCGCCTGTCGTCGGCCGAGCGTCGCGCCAATCTGCGCGGCGCCTTCGTCGTGCCCGAACGCGCGCGG
Organism: Alphaproteobacteria bacterium; assembly: GCA_016869515.1. GTDB lineage: Bacteria > Pseudomonadota > Alphaproteobacteria > VGDZ01 > VGDZ01 > VGDZ01. The sequence goes on from VGDZ01000073.1 coordinate 15,344, forward strand.
CAGGAGCTGCGCGGCCGGCGGGTGCTGTTGATCGACGACGTCATGACCACCGGCGCCACGGTCGAGGCCTGCGCCAAGGCCTTGCTAGGCGCGGGCGCGGGCGCGGTCGACGTGCTGACCGCGGCGCGGGTCTTGCGGGCGGATTCGCCCTCGCTATGATGCCGGCCATGGCCACGGTCGAGATCTACACCACCGCCTTCTGCCCGTTCTGCTATCGCGCCAAGCAGCTTTTGGCCGACAAGGGCGTGGCCTACAAGGAGATCGACGTCGACATGACGGCCGGAGCCCGCGCCGAGATGGTCCAGCGCGCCGGCGGCCGGCGGACGGTGCCGCAGGTGTTCGTCGACGGCAAGCATGTCGGCGGCTGCGACGATCTCTACGCCCTCGACGGCAAGGGCGGGCTCGACCCGCTGCTGGCATGACCGCGCCGATCCGCGTCGCGCTGATCCAGCCCAGCGCGCGCGACGCGCTCGACGCCAACATCGCCGAGATCGGTCGGCTGATGCGCGAGGCCAAGGCCGGCGGCGCCGTCTTCGCGCTGACCCCCGAGAACTCGTCGTTCATGTCGACCGACCGCAAGGCGGTGTTCGCCGCGGCCTATCCCGAGGACGCGCATCCGATGCGCCGCGCGCTGGGCGAGCTTGCCGCCGAGCTCGGCCTCTGGCTGCTGTTGGGGTCGATCGGGGTGCGGCTGGCGGGCGAGGAACGGCTAGCCAATCGCTCGCTCTTGATCAATCCCGCCGGACGGGTGGTACGGCGCTACGACAAGATCCACATGTTCGACGTCGATCTGGCCGGCGGCGAAAGCTATCGCGAATCGCGCAGCTTCCGGCCGGGCGAGGAAGCGGTGACGGCCGACACGCCCTTCGGTCGCATCGGCATGACGGTGTGCTACGACCTGCGCTTCCCCCAGCTCTATCGCGCCTTGGCCAAGGCCGGCGCCGGCATCCTGACCATCCCCTCGGCCTTCACCCGCCCGACCGGCGAGGCGCACTGGCATGTGCTGATGCGGGCGCGGGCGATCGAGAACGGCTGTTTCGTGCTGGCGCCGGCGCAATGCGGCACCCATGCCGGCGGCCGCAAGACCTACGGCCATTCGCTGGCGGTGGCGCCCTGGGGCGAGGTGTTGGCCGATGGCGGCGAGGAGGTCGGGGTCAGTCTGGTCGAGATCGATCCCGCGCGGATCGACAAGGCGCGCGGCATGGTGCCCGCGCTCGGCCACGATCGTCCCTTCGCGGCGCCCGCATCCGGACCCGCAACCCAGGCCGCGGCGGAATAGCTTTCAGCGATCGGTCAGCTTGAGTTCGATGCGCCGGTTGCGGCGCTTGGCGACATCGTCGTCGCGCGAATCGATCGGCTGGTGTTCGCCGAAACCGGCCGCCACCAGCCGCGCCGGCGGAATGCCGCGCTCGATCAGGTAACGCACCACGCTGAGCGCGCGCGCCTGCGACAACTCCCAATTGGAGGGGAACTGGGCGGTGGCGATCGGCACGCGATCGGTGTGGCCATCGACCCGCAGGATCCACTTCAACTCGGGCGGGATGCGGCTCGAAATCTCGATCAGGGTCCGCGCCACCTCGGCCAATTGCTCGCGCCCGGCGACATTGAGATCGGCGCGGGCGGATTCGAACAGCACTTCGGATTGGAAGACGAAGCGATCGCCGACCACCTGGATGTCGCGGCGATTGCCCAGCGCCTCGCGCAGCTTGCCGAAGAACTCGGAGCGGTAGCGATCGAGTTCCTCGACCTTGGCCGCCAGCGCCAGGTTGAGGCGTTTGCCGAGGTCGGCGATCACCACCTTCTGCTCCTCGGATTGCCGTTCGGCGATGCGCAGCGCCGCCTCGATGCGCGACAGCTGCGCCCGCAATTCGGCGATCTGGCGGTTGAGCAGCTCGACCTGGGCGCGAGCCTCGGCCGAAATCCGCTTCTCGCTGCCGAGTTCGGCCTCCAGCGTCTGGCGCCGCGCCGCCAGCGTCTCGAGTTCGCGGCCGCGGGCATCGGCCTGTTCGGTCGCCGCCCGCAGCCGCGTCATCAGCTCGTCGAGCTGGCTGGCCATGCGGTCGCGCGAACGGGTCGAATCCTGCAGCGAGGCCGAAAGCTGCGCCACGGTGGCGCGCAGATCGGTATTGGCCTGGCGTTCCATCGCCAGCAGATCGCCGAGTTCGGCCAGCTGCGCGTTCAGCCGCGCCAGCGCCTCGTCGCGCCCGGTCAGCGCCGCCGCCAGGTAGAACTGCGACAGCACGAAGGCCACCAGCACGAAAATGATGACCAGCAGCAGCGTGGTCAGCGCATCGATGAAGCCCGGCCAGATCAGTTCGCTGCGCTGATGCTGGCGGCGGGCGGACAGCGCGGCCATCGCCTAGCCCCCGGGCGGTCGCCGCAGGCCCTCGCCCAGCGCGGCGATGGTGCGGGCCAGAAGCTTGATCTCGCTGCGGATCTCGCCCATCAGCGCCTCGCGGCCGCCGGCCGTGTCCTCGACCAGGCGGGCAAGATGCAGGTCGAGATTGCGCAAATGCGTGCGCGCCGCCGCGTCGAGCCCGGCGTTCTCCATCCGCTCGGAGGCATCGGACAGGCGCTGCAGCACCGGTCGCAGCGCCAGCTGTCCTTCGACCAGCTTGACCAGCAGATCCTGCTCGGTGCGCATCTGATCGGTCAGCGTCGCCAGCCGCTCGTTGAGCGCGCCGATCGAGCCCGCGGCGCTGGCGGCGCGTTCCTCGCTGCGGATCATGATGCGCTGGAGATTGGCCAGGCTTTCCGCGGTCTGCTCGAGCAGGGCCTGGAGATAGGCCGGTACCGACTGATCGCCCTCGACCCCGCCGATGCCGCGTCCGGCGGTGACCTTGGTCATGCCCGAAAGCCATTCTTCGAGGTCATTGTAGAAGCGGTTCTGCGCTTGGCCGGCCTGGAGGTCGAGGAAGCCCAGCACCAAGGATCCGGTCAATCCGAACAGCGACGAGCCGAACGCCGTGCCCATGCCCGCCAGCGGCGCCGTCAGCCCGGCCTGGAGCTGGGAGAACATCTGATTGAAGTCGCCCGAGGTGATGGTCAGGTTGCCGATGGTCGAGCCGACCGCCGATACCGTCTCGAGCAACCCCCAGAAGGTCCCCAGCAGGCCGAGGAATATCAGCAGCCCGGTGAAGTAGCGCGAGATTTCGCGGCTCTCGTCCAGTCGCGAGGACAAGGAATCGAGCAGCGCCCGCAAAGCGGTCGGCGCCAGGGCGCTCTGCTCCTGGCGGTCGGCCAGCATTGCCGCCACCGGCGCCAGCAATTGCGGGGCCTTGAGCGCGGACAGCCCGGGCTCGGAGCGGCGGAACTTGTTGAGCCACTCGACCTCCGGCACCAGCATCATGACTTGGCGCAGGGCGTAGAGGATGCCGATCGCCAGCGCCGCCAGGATGACGCCGTTGAGCGCCGGATTGTGCCCGAAGATTTCGATCAGCGGCGCGATCAGCAGGCCGACGACGATCGCCACCGCCACCAGGAACAGCGCCATCCGCACCAAAAAGGTCTGCGGGCGGGTCATCTCCCACGCCCTCGGCGCTAGCGCAGCAGGACGACGTCGACCCGGTCGGGCTGGCCGCTGTCGCCGGCGACGCCGAGTGCGCGGACGTCGATGCGGGTCGAGCGCAGGCCCTGGTCGATCAGGAACTGGCGCACGGCCAGCGCCCGCGACAGCGATAGGCGCCGCGAGGCGCTGATGTTGTCGGAACCGCCGGCGGCAAAGGCCTTGAGCTGCATGCGCTGCTCGTTGTTGGCCAATTGGCGGGCGAGCGTGCGCAACCGCTCCTCGGCCGCGGGCGAGAGGGTCGCCGAATTGGCCAGGAAGTCGATGGTGGCCGCGACCGGACCTTCGCTCGGCGT
>VGDZ01000074.1 GCA_016869515.1 Alphaproteobacteria bacterium
AGTTCGCCGAGGCCGCCGACCGCCTGGAACGCCTGGCCGAGGCGATGGCGGCCGAGCCGCCGCAACGTCAGGCCGAGGTGCTGGGCCAGGCGGCCAATGCCTGGCTTGCGGCCGGCTATGCCGAGCGGGCGGCGCGCATCGCCACGCTGGCGGTGCGGCTGGATCCGGGCGGGGTCGAATACTACGTCGACCGCGCCATCGCCCAGGCGCAGATGGGCCGGGTGCGCGAGGCGCGGCGCGATCTCGATTTGGCGCTGGAGCTGGCGCCCGAGCGCGCCGACATTCTCGCCTTGCGCGCCTCGGCCAAGCGGCGGATGGGCGAAGGCCCGGGCGCGCTGGCCGATGTCGAGCGCGCGCTGCGACTGATGCCCGATCAGCCCGAGGCGCTGCTCGAGCGCGGCCATTTGCGGCGCGAGGCCGGCGATCGCCTGGGCGCGCGCGCCGATTGGCGGCGGCTGATCCGCCTCATGCCGGGTTCGCCCGCGGCCGAGGAGGCGGCGCGAGCGCTGGAGGCGCTGGATCTATGGCTGGATCGGCCAGAGCCGCAGCCCACTCCGCAGCGACGCTAGGATCCGAATCGGCGCCACGAAGCGCGGCCAGGCGCGCGCGCGGCCACAGCCGCGACAAGGCCCAGACCGCGGCGCCGCGCACCACGCCGGCTTCGTCGCCAAGCCGCGCCCGCGCCGCCTCGGCCAAGGCCTCGTCGCCGGCATTGCCGATCGCCACCAGCACGTTGCGCAACAGCCGATCGCGGCCGATGCGCTTGATCGGGCTCTTGGCGAACACGGCGCGGAAACCGGCATCGTCCAGCGCCGCCAGGTCAGCCAGCCGCGGCGCCGACGCCTCCGGCCGCAGCGCGAAGGCCAGTTCGCGCGCGGCCTGGGCGAACTTGTTCCAGGGACAGACCGCCAGGCAATCGTCGCAGCCATAGATGCGATTGCCGATCGCCGGCCTGAGGTCGCGCGGAATCGGTCCCTTGCGCTCGATGGTCAGATAAGAGACGCAGCGTCGCGCATCCAGCCGATAGGGCGCATCGATCGCGCCGGTCGGGCAGGCATCGATGCAGGCCCGGCAGGCGCCGCAATGGTCCTGGCCCCGCTCCGCCGCCGGCAGTTCGAGCGTGGTCAGCACCACGCCCAGGAACAGCCACGAGCCCCAATCGCGCGACACCAGATTGGTGTGCTTGCCCTGCCAACCGATTCCGGCGGCTTCGGCCAGCGGTTTTTCCATCAGCGGCGCGGTGTCGACGAACAGCTTGACCTCGCAGCCGCCCGCGGCCGCGATCCAGGCCGCAAGCTGGCGCAGCTTGGCCTTGACGACGTCGTGATAGTCCGCGCCCTGGGCATAGACCGAAATCGCGCCGCGATCCTTGCGCGCGAGCGCCGCCAGCGGATCGCCGCGCGGGCCGTAATTGAGCCCGACCACCACCGCGCTTTTGGCCGCAGGCCAGAGCGCGCGCGGATCGGCGCGGCGCTCGAGGGTCGACTCCATCCACGCCATCTCGCCATGCCGGCCTTGGGCGACATAGGCGCGCAAGTTCGCGCCGGCCCGGGCGATCGCCGCCGGATCGGCGATGCCGACGGCCTCGAAGCCCAAGGCCCGCGCCCGCTCGCCGATCCGCTCCGCGAGCCCGCGCAAGGCCGCGCTCAGAAATCAGGGTTGGCGTAATGCCGCGGCGGCGGCAGGCCGGGCACGTAATCCGACAGCACCGGGCGGAAGGACGGCCGCGACTTGACCTTGGCGTACCACGCCTTGGCGTCGGGAAATCCGTCCCACGGCACGTCGCCCAGATAGTCGATCACCGAAATCTGGGTGGCGGCGGCGATGTCGGCCATGGTCAGTTCGTCGCCGGCCAGCCATTTGCGCTGGTCCGCCAGCCAGTCGACATAGGCCAGATGCTGGCGCAGCGAGGTCAGCCCCTGGCGGATGGCCTCGGAATTGGGCGTGCCGATGCCGAGATAGCGCCGCAAAAGCTTTTCCTCGCCCACCATCCGGCCGACTTCGCGGTCGAACTTGACGTCGAACCAGGCGTTCAGCCGCCGCGCCTCCAGCCGCGCCTTGGGGTCCTCGGGCCACAGCCGGCGCTCGGGATAGGTCTCCTCGAGATATTCGGTCAGCGCCAGGGTGTCGGCGACGGCGGTGCCGTCCTCCTCGACCAGCACCGGCACCTCGCAGGCCGGATTCATGACGACGAATTCCGGCCGCCGTTCCCAGGTCTTCTCGACCTTGAGCTCGAACGGCAGTCCCTTCTCGGCCAGCACGACGCGGAACTTGCGCGAGGCGGCCGAGAGCGGCAGGTGATAAAGCGTGCGCGGCAAGTCGGACGATCCGCCTCGCTCAGGCGGCCTGGTCCTGGATCGCGCCGGCGCGGCGATAGCGGGCGAGATAGCCCGGCACCACCGCCTCGACCGGCGTCGGCTCGATGCCGAAATCGGCCAGGCCGGGCAGCGCCGGATCGGCCAGGTTGTCGCGCTCCAGCAGCCGCACCTGATCGACCGTCAGCAGCGGCTTGGGCAGCAATTGCAGCCACATCGCCTCGTACCGCGCCAGCGCGAAGGGGATCGGCACCAAGAGGCGGTCGCGCCCGGTATAGCGGCAGACCAGTTCCATCAGTTCGCGGAAGCTGTAGACCCGCGGCCCGCCGAGTTCGTAATTGCGCCCGGCATGGCCGGGCTCGGTCAAGGCCTTGACCGCGGCCGCGGCGACGTCGCCGACATGGACCGGCTGGAAGCGCGTCCCGCCGCCGCCGATCAGCGGCAGCACCGGCAGCAGCCGCGCCAGCGCGCCGAAGCGATTGAAGAAATCGTCCTCGGGCCCGAACACGATCGAGGGCCGCAGCACCGCCGCCTGGGATAGGGCCAGCCGCGTCGCCACTTCGCCCGCGGCCTTGCTGCGGCCGTATTCGGCCGGCGAGGTCGGATCGGCGCCGATGGCCGAGACGTGGACATAGGCCTTGACCCCGGCGGCCGCAGCCGCCCGCGCGGCGAAGCCCGCACCCTGCGCCTGGACCGCGGCGAAGGATTGATGGCCGGTCTCGTAAAGGATTCCGACCAGGTTGATCGCGGCATCGGCCCCGGCCATGGCGCGCGCCACCGAATTGGGATCGCGGATGTTGCAGGCCACCGGCGCGACCTGGCCGACATCGCCCATCGGCTTGAGGAAGGCGGCCTTCTCGACATCGCGCACCGCCGCCCGCACGCGCCAGCCCGCGCGCGCCAGCAGCCGCGTCACATGCCGGCCGAGAAAGCCCGAACCGCCCAGAACCACCGCCAAGGGACTGCCCATGGAACCTCCGCGAGTCGCTGCCAGCCACTATAGCCCCGATGCGGCGCGCGGCAAGAATGCTGCATGTCATGGCCGGGGATGCGACACTATGGTCATGGGGTTCCTGTTCGTCGTCCTGATGCTGGCGCTTGGCGGCGCCGCCCAAGCCCAAGGGCTGACCGAGCGGCGCTGGCAGCCGCCCGGCGACGGCCCGGCGCTGTTGGCCGAGCGGCCCAAGCGCGCGCTGGAAAGCCGCTCGCCGCTAATCGATTTGGGCGAGCTGTGGTTTCGCGATCCCGGCATTCTCGGCGGCGAGGCGCGGCGCATGGGCCTCGCCTGCAATGCCTGCCATCCCGAAGGCGCCGCCAACCGGCGGTTCTTCATCGAGGGCGTCTCCGACCATCCCGGGCGCTTCGATCCGACCAATGCGATTTTCAATCCCTTGGCCGATGACGGCGCCTTCGCGCCGGTCGACATTCCCTCCTTGCGCGGCGTTGCCGGCAAGAGCCGCTTCGGTACGGTCGCGCCGACGACAAGCCTGCGCGATTTCGTCCGCCACGTGATCGTGGTCGAGTTCATGGGGACGGAGCCGACGCCGTTCTTGCTGGATGCGCTGCTGGCCTATGTTCGCGCCCTGCCGCCAGCCGAAGACAAGACCACCGAGCGGATCGGGCTGGCCGGCGCGATCGACGACCTGTTGCGCTGGGGGCGCGCCGCGGCGACGCTGCTGGCGCAAGACGGCGGCGCCGATGCCGCCAGTGCCCTGGCCGCCTTGCGCACGGCGCTGGGCCAAGTCCATGCCCGCTTCGCCGATCCCTCGCTTGAGGCCGAACGTGCCTGGATCGAACAGGGCGGCGTTCGCCTGGGACTGCTCGGCCGGCAGGCGGAGACCGGCAAGGGCGAGGACGCGGCCGCGGCGCTGCAGGCATGGCTGGTCGAGCTTGCGGCGCGCCGCCCCGCTCTCCTCGCGGTCGAATCCCGCACCTTGTTCGACCCCGTGCGGCTGGCCGAGACGCGCTAGACAAAGCGCATGATTTTCGCCCGCCTCTCCACTATGTTGCGCCGTCCCGAAACCGGGGAGCATGCGGGTTCATGAGCGTGGTGGTCACCGGCGCCGCCGGATTCATCGGCTTTCACGTCGCCGGCGCGCTGCTGGCGCGCGGCGAGGAAGTCGTCGGCATCGACAATCTCAACAACTATTACGACCCCGCTCTCAAGCGCGCGCGGTTGGAGCGCCTGGCCGGCCGGCGCGGCTTCCGCTTCGTCCAGGCCAACATCGCCGACCGCGCCGGATTGGACGCGGGGCTGGGCGATGTCGCCGGGATCGATCGCGTCGTCCATCTCGCCGCCCAGGCGGGCGTGCGCTATTCGCTGCAAAACCCCTATGCCTATGTCGAATCCAACCTGGTCGGTCATACCGTGATGCTGGAATTGGCGCGGCGGCTGCCCAGGCTGCGCCACATGGTCTACGCCAGTTCCAGTTCGGTCTATGGCGGCAACACCAAGCTGCCGTTCTCGGTCGACGACCGAGTCGACCGGCCGATCTCGCTCTACGCCGCGACCAAGAAGGCTAACGAGCTCGAATCCCACGCCTATGCCCATCTCTTCGGGCTGCCGCTGACCGGCCTGCGCTTCTTCACGGTCTACGGACCCTGGGGACGGCCGGACATGGCGATGTGGCTGTTCACCAAGGCGATCCTGGCCGGCCAGCCGATCGAGGTGTTCAATCGCGGCGACATGCGGCGCGACTTCACCTTCATCGACGACATCGTCGCCGGCGTGTTGGGGGCGCTCGACCGTCCGGCCGCGGGGACGCCGCCGCACCGGGTCTACAACATCGGCAATCACCGCTCCGAGCCGCTGCTCAAGCTGATCGAGCTGTTGGAGGCGGCGCTGGGGCGCAAGGCCGAACGCCGGCTGGAACCGATGCAGCCGGGCGACGTCAAGGAGACCTACGCCGACATCGAGGACACGCGGCGCGATCTGGGATTTGAGCCGCGCACCACGATCGAGCAGGGCGTGCCGCGCTTCGTCGCCTGGTATCGCGACTTTCACAAGGTCTGATCGGTGCCGCGCAAGACGCCGATCGACCTGGTGCGCGCGATCGTGCCGCGCGGCATACCCCATGCCGGCGCGCTGGGCTGCGAACTGGTCTCGGTCGAGAAGGGCCGCGCCGTGGTGCGGTTGCCCTGGCGCGAGGAGTTCGTCGGCAATCCCGAGACCCGGGCGCCCTCGGGCGGCGTGATCACGACGCTGATCGACACCGCCGCCGGCATGGCGGCGATGGCGGCGCTGGACGAGATGGTGCCGATCGCGACGCTGGATCTGCGGATCGAATATCTCAAGCCGGCGGCCGAGGGGCGGACGATCGAGGCCGCGGCCGAGTGCCACAAGGTCACCCGCACCATCGCCTTCGTCCGCGCCTGGGCCTATCAGGACGGCCGCGACGATCCGGTGGCCACCGCCAGCGGCACCTTCATGCTCGATTCCAGCGATGCGGTCTTGCGGCCGCCGCCCAAGAAGCGGCCGTGAACCTGCTCGAGGAACTGGCCGCCGCCAAGCTGGCCCGGGACCCGGCGGCGATGGCGGCGCTGTTCCCCTATGCGCGCTATCTCGGCCTCGGCGCGCGGCTGGACGAGGCCGGCCTGGTCACGGTGCTGCGCCACGATCCCACGCATATCGGCAATCCGGTGTTGCCGGCGCTGCATGGCGGCGTGGTCGGCGCGGCGCTGGAGACGGCGGCGCTTTTCCACCTGATGTGGGCCGGCGACAGCGCGCGCCTGCCCAAGATCGTCACCATCACCTTCGAATACCTGCGCTCGGCGCGGCCGCGCGACCTGTTCGCGCGCGCCGAGGTCACCAAGCAGGGCCGCCGCGTCGCCCATGTCTCGGTCGCCGCCTGGCAGGACGAGCCGGCGCGGCCGGTGGCGGCGGCGCATGGCGTGTTCCTCTTGACCTGATTAGGATCGCAGCGATGACCGAAGCCGCCGCCCTGGGTCCGCTGCCGGAATGGGATCTGCGCGATCTTTATCCGGGTCCGGAATCCGACGCCTTCCGCGCCGACTTGGCCGCGGCCAAGGCCGAGGCCGAAACTTTCGCCAAGGCCCATAAGGGCCGGGTCGAGGCGCTGGCGGCGGCCGATTTCGGCCGCGCCATCCGGGACTACGAGCGCCAGACAGAACGTCTCGGGCGCCTGTCCAGCTACGCCCAGCTGCTGCACGCCGGCAATGTCAGCGACCCCGCCATCGGCCGCTTTTTCCAGAACACGATGGAGGCGATCAACGCGGTCAGCTCGGAACTGCTGTTCTTCACCCTCGAAATCAACCGCCTGGCCGACGACCGGCTGGAAGCCAAGCTGGCCGATGCGGCCGCGGCGCGCTATCGGCCGTGGCTGCGCGACCTGCGCGCCTTCCGGCCGCACCAATTGGCCGACGATCTCGAACGCATCCTGCACGAGAAGGAAGTCGCCGGCCGCGCCGCCTGGGTGCGGCTGTTCGACGAGACCATGGCGGCGCTGCGCTTTCCGATCGAAGGCCGGGCGCTGACCGCCGAACAGACGCTGCATCTGCTGTCGGACAAAGACGAGGCCAAGCGCCGCGCCGCCGCCAAGGCGCTGGGCGCGGTGTTCGGCGACAACATCCGGCTGTTCGCCATGATCGCCAACACCCTGGCCAAGGACAAGGAGATCGAGGACCGCTGGCGCAAGTTCCCTTCGCCCGAGGCCTCGCGCCATCTCTCCAACCAGGTCGAGCCCGAGGTGGTGGCGGCGCTGGTCAAGGCGGTGCGCGATTCCTATCCCAAGCTGTCGCACCGCTATTACGCGCTCAAGGCGCGCTGGCTGGGCAAGGAACGGCTGGACTATTGGGACCGCAACGCGCCCTTGCCCGAGGACGACGACCGCAAGATCGGCTGGGCCGAGGCGCGGCGCATCGTGCTCGACGCCTATGGCGCGTTTTCGGGCGAGCTGGCGGGGATCGGCCGGCGCTTCTTCGATTCGCCTTGGATCGACGCGCCGGTGCGGCCGGGCAAGGCCGGCGGCGCCTTCGCGCACTCGACCGTGCCCAGCGTGCATCCCTATCTGATGCTGAACTACCAGGGCAAGGCGCGCGACGTCATGACGCTGGCGCACGAACTGGGCCATGGCGTGCATCAGGTGCTGGCGGCGGGCCAGGGTGCGCTGATGGCCGACACGCCGCTGACCCTGGCCGAGACCGCTTCGGTGTTCGGCGAGCAGCTGACCTTCCGCGCCTTGCTGGAGGGCGAGCGCGATCCGCGCCGCAAGCGGGTGATGCTGGCCGGCAAGGTCGAGGACATGCTCAACACCGTCGTCCGCCAGGTCGCGTTCTACGAATTCGAAAGCCGGCTGCATGCCGAGCGCCGCCAGGGCGAACTGACCGCCGAGCGGATCGGCGAGATCTGGCTGGCGGTGCAGACGGAATCTCTCGGGCCGGCGCTGCGCTTCGAGGACGAGTACCGCTGCTACTGGGCCTACATCCCGCATTTCGTCCATTCGCCGTTCTACGTCTACGCCTATGCCTTCGGCGATTGCCTGGTGAACGCTCTGTACGGCGCCTATCTCGACCGGCCGCAGGGCTTCGAGGCCAAGTACCTCGACATGCTGCGCGCCGGCGGCACGCTGCGCCATCGCGAGCTGTTGCGGCCGTTCGGGCTCGACGCCGCCGATCCCGGTTTCTGGGCGCGCGGGCTGGGCGTGATCGCGGATTTCATCGACCAGCTCGAGCGCGGCTGAGGCCCGGCGCCATGGCCAAGCAGGGGCTCGACGATCGCGACCGGCTGGGCGGGCGGGTGCGCCGCTACGCCCAGGTCGGACGCTCGGTCGGCGGCCTGGCGGCGCGGCTGGCCGGTGAGCGCTTTCTCGGGCTTACGATCGACCGCGACCGGCACGCCGGCGAATTGCGCGCGGCGCTGGGCGGGCTCAAGGGACCGCTGATGAAGGTGGCGCAGATCCTGGCCACCGTGCCCGACGCGCTGCCGCGCGAATACGTCGCCGAGCTGGCGCAGCTGCAATCCAACGCCCCGCCGATGGGCTGGCCGTTCGTGCGCCGGCGCATGGCGGCCGAGCTGGGCGAGAACTGGGAGGGGCGCTTCCGCGGCTTCGCTCGCGAGGCGGCGGCGGCGGCTTCGCTCGGCCAGGTGCATCGCGCCCAAGGCCGCGACGGGCGCGAGCTGGCCTGCAAGCTGCAATATCCCGACATGGCGTCCGCGGTCGAGGCCGATCTGCGGCAGCTGAAGCTGGTGTTCGCGATCTACGGCCGCATCGACCGCAGCATCGACACCGGCGAGGTGTTCGAGGAAATCTCGGCGCGGCTGCGCGAGGAGCTCGACTACGTGCGCGAGGCGCGGCACATGCGGCTTTATCGCGCCATGCTGGCCGAGGAGGCGGGCGTGCACGTGCCCGAGGTGATCGACCCGCTTTCGACCGGCCGATTGCTGACCATGGAATGGCTCACGGGCCGCAAGCTGATGGAGTTCGTCGAGGCGCCGCAGAAGGCGCGCGACGCCATCGCCCGCAACATGTTCCGCGCCTGGTACGTGCCGTTCTACGACTATGGCGTAATCCACGGCGATCCCCATCTCGGCAATTATTCGGTGCGCGAGGATCTGTCGATCAACCTGCTCGACTATGGCTGCGTGCGGGTGTTCAAGGCCCATTTCGTCCAGGGCGTGATCGACCTTTATCGCGCCATGCTGACCGACGATCGCGATTTGGCGGTGCATGCCTATCGCAGCTGGGGTTTCGACAAGCTGACCAACGAGGTCATCGACGCGCTCAATCTGTGGGCCAAGTTCCTCTACGGTCCGCTGCTCGAGGACCGCGCCCGGCCGATCCAGCTGGTCAAGACCCCGGGCATCTACGGCCGCGAGGTGGCGGAACAGGTCCACGTCAAGCTGCGCCAGTTGGGCGGGGTGCGGCCGCCGCGCGAATTCGTGTTCATGGACCGCGCCGCGCTGGGCCTGGGCGGGGTGTTCATGCATTTGCGCGCCAGCGTCAACTGGCACCGGCTGTTCCACGGCCTGATCGACGGCTTCGATGCCGCCGCCATGGCGCGCCGCCAGGCCAAGGCGCTGAAGGCGGTCGGGCTGGCGCCGCCCTAATCCTCCAACCCCGCAATCGCCGGCCGGCGCCGGTGCCAAGGCGTGGCGCGTTCGTAGGCGGCGGCGGCGGCGATGACGCCGGCATCCTCGCCGCGCCGGCCGATCAGCTGCAGGCCGAGCGGCAGGCCGTCGGAATGGAAGCCGCAAGCGAGGCTCAGCGCCGGATTGCCGGTGAGGTTGAACGGCAGCGTGTAGGGATAGTGCGCGCGGCGCATGGTGTCGGTCTTGCGGCCCTCGATCTCGATCGGCGCGAAGAAGTCGTGGTCGATCGGCAGCGCGGTGCGGGTCAGGGTCGGCGTCGCCACCAGATCGACGCTTTCGAACCAGCGCTGGACGGCGCGGTAGATGCGGCTGCGCTCGAACAGCGCCGCCTGCAATTCGGCCGCGCTGTGGTCGCGCGCGGCGTCCAGCTGGCCGACTAGGCTCGGGCTCATGACGGCGCGATGGCGGGCGAGGTGCGGCCCGAAGCGCGCATTCCAATAGGCGTGCGTGATCACCAGCCAGAACGGCTCGATCGCGCCCAGATCGTAGGTCATCTCGCGGGTCTCGGCGCCGAGCCCGCGCAAGACCGCCGCCGCGTCCTCGAAGCGCGCCAACGCCTCGCGGTCGATGGCATGATCGCCGAAGCGCGGCATGATGCCGATCCGCACGCCCCGCAGTTCGCGCGCCCGCAGCGCGACGCCGACCAGGTCGCCGCGCGGTGCGAACAGCGAATGCGGATCGCAGGCATCGGGTCCGGCCATGGCCTCCAGCATCAGCGCGGTATCGGTGACGTCGCGGGTCATCGGCGTGACATAGGCCAGATAGTTGAAGACGTCGGGCACCTGGTCGTGGGGCACCAGCCCCTGGCTTTGCTTGAAGCCGACCGCGCCGTTGCAGGCGGCGGGAATGCGGGTCGAGCCGCCGCCATCGGTCGCCACCGCCAGCGGCCCGAGACCCGCCATCACTGCGGTCGCCGCCCCGCCCGAAGACCCGCCCGAAGATCGCGTCGGGTCCCAGGCATTGGCGGTGCGGCCGAACAAGGGCGCATCGGTCGTGCCCTTGTGGCCGAATTCGGGCGTGGCGGTCTTGCCGATCAGGATCGCGCCCGCTTCCTTCAGACGCTTGACGGCAAGGCAATCCTCCTTCGGCACGTTGTCCTTGAAGATCAGCGAACCGCTGGTGGTGCGGATGCCGGCGGTCGGCAGCAGATCCTTGACCGAGAACGGCACGCCATGCAGCGGCCCGAGCCGTTCGCCCGCCATCAGCCGTGCCTCGGCCGCGCGCGCGGCGTCCAGCGCCGTCTCGGCGGCGACGGTGATATAGGCGTTGAGGATGGGCTGGGCGCGTTCGATCCGGGCCAGGATGGCGCGCACCGCCTCGACCGGCGACACGGTCTTCGCGGCGATGGCATGCGCCAGTTCGGCCGCCGACATCCGGTGAATCGGCGTGGCGTTCATGGCCGAAGCATACTATAGGACCGCGCCATGACCGCGATCGTGTTCGATCTGGGCGGGGTGTTGATCGATTGGAATCCGCGCCACCTCTATCGCAAGATCTTCGCCGACCCGGCCGAGATGGAGCGCTTCCTGAGCGAAGTCTGCCACGGCGCCTGGAACGTCGAGCAGGACGCCGGCCGGCCCTGGGACGAGGCCATCGCCGAGGCCACGGCGCGCGCGCCGCACTACGCCGCCGAGATCGCGGCCTTTCGCGGCCGCTGGCCCGAGATGCTGGCCGGGCCGATCGCCGGCACGGTCGCGATCCTGGAGGAACTGCGCGCCTCCGGCCGGCCGCTCTATGCGCTGAGCAACTGGTCGGCCGAGACCTTTCCCATCGCGCAGGATCTCTATCCCTTCCTCGGCTGGTTCCGCGACATCGTCGTCTCGGGTCAGGAGAAGATCGTCAAGCCCGATGCGCGGATTTTCGAGATCATGATCCGGCGCGGCGGCCTCGACCCGCGCCGCACGGTCTTCGTCGACGACAGCGCGGCCAATGTCGCGGCCGCGGCCAAGCTGGGATTCGATGCGCTGCGTTTCGTCTCGCCCGAGGCCCTGCGCCGCGATCTGGCTGCCCGCGGCCTGATCTAAGGCCTCATCCCGTGCGCGCCCGGACCCGGGCGGCGCAGCGGCGCGGCCAGGTTGGCGAACTCGCATAGCAGGCGCCTCGTGTCGCGCGGATCGACGATCTCCTCGATCAGGAAGGTCTCGGCGGTGCGGAAGGGCGAGCGCACGCGGTTGAGACGTTGCTCGATCGCGGCGCGATGGGCTTCGGGATCGGGGGCGGCTTCGATCTCGGCGCGATAGGCCGCCTCGATCCCGCCCTCGATCGGCAGCGAGCCCCAATCGCCCGAGGGCCAGGCGTAGCGGTAGTGCAGCCGGGTGTGGTTCTGGTGCCCGGCGCCGGCGACGCCGAACACCTTGCGCAGGATCACCGAGCACCACGGCACCCGCGCCTGGTAGATCGCCGCCAGCGCGCGTGCGCCGTGGCGGATGGTGGCGGCCTGCTCGGCCTCGGGGCCGATCAGGAATCCCGGGCAGTCGACCAGATGCACCACCGGCAGGTGGAAGGTCTCGGCCAGGTCGGCCATGCGCGTCACCTTGCGCGCGGCGTCGGCGGTCCAGGCGCCGCCGTAGTGGAACAGATCGCTGGCCAGCACCGCCACCGGCCAGCCGTCCAGCCGCGCCAGGCCGGTGACGATCGAGCGGCCCCAATCGCGGCCGATCTCGAAGAATGAGCCGCGGTCGACCACCGCCTCGACGATCGGCCGGATCTTGTAGACCTGGCGGCGATCGCGCGGCACCGCTGCGATCAGCTTCTCCTCGCGCCGCGCCGGATCGTCCTCGCACGCCGCGCGCGGCGGCAGCGCATCGACCGAAGGCGGCAGGTAGGACAGGAACCGCCGCGTCCGCGCGAAGGCCTCGTCCTCGCTGGCGACCACGTCGTCGACCGCGCCCACCCGGGCGTGGATCGCGGCGCCGCCGAGTTCCTCCTTGGTCAGGGTCTTGCCGATGCGCGCCACCACCGGCGGCCCGGCGATGAACATCTGCGAAATGCCGGCGACCATCAGCGCATAATGCGCGCTGGCCAGCCGCGCCGCGCCCAGGCCCGCGACCGAACCCAGCCCCAGCGCCACCACCGGCACCGTCGCCATGTTGGCCACCACCCAGTCCCAGCCCGGATTGGCCGGGACATAGGTATGGCCGTCGACCTCGAGCGATTTGACCGAGCCGCCACCGCCGGTGCCGTCGACCAGCCGCACCAAGGGCAGGCGCAGCTCGTTGGCCATCTGCTCGGCGATCAGCTGCTTGCCGCGGATGGCGGCATCGGCCGCGCCGCCGCGCACGGTGAAGTCGTCGCCGCCCACCACCACCGCCCGGCCCTCGATGCGGCCGCGGCCGCAGACGAAATTGGCCGGCATGAACTCGGTCATCCGGCCCTCCGCGTCGTAGCGCGCCTTGCCGGCGATGGCGCCGATCTCGTGGAACGAGTCCGCGTCCAGCAGCCGCGCGATGCGTTCGCGCACCGTCAGCTTGCCGCCGTCGTGCTGGCGCTTGACCTTGTCGGGCCCGCCCATCTGCCGCGCCAGCGCCTCGCGCCGCCGCAGCTCCTCGATCTCGGCCTGCCAACTCATGTCCGTCTTGTCCCCCCTCGGCCCGGGTTCTAGTCTTGCCTCATCGCTTGGAGGGATTGCAACCATGCCGCGCCGCTTCGTCGACATCTCGATGCCGCTGGAAAACGACGTCATCTCGGACCCCCAGCCCTTCGGCCCCAAGATCGCCTACATGAACCACCAGCAGACCTTCGGCCAGATCGAGCCGTTCTTTCCCGGGCTGAAGAAGTCGGACCTGCCCGACGGCGAGGCTTGGGCGGTCGAGCGGGTCGAGCTGATCACCCATAACGGCACGCATCTCGATGCGCCCTATCACTTCCACTCGACCATGAACAAGGGCGAGCGCGCCATCACCATCGACGAGGTGCCGCTGGACTGGTGCTTCCGGCCGGGGGTCAAGCTCGACTTCCGCCGCTTTCCCGACGGCTATGTCGTCACCGCGGCCGACGTCGAGGCCGAACTCGCGCGCATCGGCCACCGGCTGCGGCCGATGGACATCGTCGTCGTCAACACCCGCGCCGGATCGCGCTACGGCAAGGACGACTACGTCAATTCGGGCTGCGGCATGGGCTATGCCGCCACCATGTACCTGTTGGAGCGCGGCGTGCGCCTGACCGGCACCGACGCCTGGAGCTGGGATGCGCCCTTCGTCCACACCAAGGAGAAATACGCCGCCACCAAGGACGCCAAGCTGATCTGGGAAGGCCACAAGGCCGGGCGCGACATCGGCTACTGCCACCTCGAGAAGCTGCACAATCTCGAGGCGCTGCCGGGCGACGGCTTCACCGTCTCCTGCTTCCCGGTCAAGATCCGCGGCGCCTCGGCCGGCTGGACGCGGGCGGTGGCGATCTTCGAGGAGTAAGCCTCACCCCGGCGGGGTCGCCTTGGGGCCGGCGATGGCCATGGCCTTGGCATAGGCCGGGCGGGCCGCGATCCGCTTCATATAGGCCTGGGTATTGGGCAGGTCGTCGAATTTGCGCGCCAGCCCGATCGCCAAGTTGGTCAGCACGAACATGGTCATGATGTCGGCGCAGGTGAACTCCGCCCCGGCCAGATAGGGCGTCTTGCCCAGGGTCTGCTCGAGATGGCGGAAATAGCCGTTCTCGCGGCGCTGGATCAGCCCGGCCACGCGCTGGGCGTCCGGCCCCTCGGGATTGCCGCGCAGCGCCAGCTTGCCGAAGAACAGGCCCAGCAGGTTGTTGTTGAAATGCATCCAGTAAAGATAGTCGTAATATTCCGGCCGGCTCGGTCCGACGGTGAATCGCCCGCCGGCATAGCGGTGGCAGATGTATTCGACGATCGCCGCCGATTCGACCAAAGTGCGGTCGCCGTCCTGGATCACCGGCGCGGTCGCCGCCGGATGCAGCGCCAGGTATTCGTCGGGCGCCAGCCGATCGGCCTTGCGGTTGTACCATTTCAACTCGTAGGGCAGGCCCAGCTCCTCCATCAGCCAGACCACGCGGTCGGACTGGGACGCGCCCAGATGATGGATCACGATCATGTCGGCCTCTGTTTTGGGAACGGTCGGCGGGCGGCAGCTTAAACCAAAAACGCCCGCGTCGCCGCCAGCACGGCCATGCCCGAAGCCAGCGCCAGGAACTCGTTGCCCAGCGCCCGCATCGTGCCGAGCGTGACCAGCGCCGCCGGCAAGGCCAGCCAGCCGATCTCGACCAGCCCGGGCACGGTCAGGGCGACGATCACGCAGCCCGGCACCGAAGCCAGCCAGCGTTCGATCCCGGGCGACATCGGCACCAACCCCATCGCGGCGAAGCCGCCGGCGCGCATGGCATAGGTCGCCAGCGCCATGCCGACCGTGACCCAGAAGACTTCGCTATCGAGGGTCACGGCCGAAGGCTCCCACCAGGCTGCCGGCCAGGCCGCCGGCCAGCACATGCCAATTGCCCGGCACCAGCGTGGCGACGAGTACCGCCGTCGCCGCCGCCACCAGCCAGGGCACCAGATCGCCCTTGCCGCGCCACATGCCCAGCAGCAGCACGACGCAGAAACCCGGCACGATGTAGTCCAGCGCCAGCGCGCGCGGATCGGGGATCATGGCGCCGACGGCATGACCGAGCGCGCTCGATGCCGTCCAGAAGACGTAGAGCACCAGGCCCGCGCCCAGGAACACGCCGGCGTCCTGGTCGCCGCGCGCGCGCTCGCGCATCGCCACCGCCCAATTGGCGTCGACCAGCAGGCCGAGCGTGAGATAGGCCCGCCAGCGCGGCAACCGCCCGAACCATGGCCGCATGGTGGCGCTCATCAGGAACTGGCGCGAATTGACCGCCATCACCGTGATCACGATCGGCCAGAACGGCAAGGGCGCGGTCCAGATCTGCAGCGCCGCCAGTTGCGAGGTGCCGGCGAACAACAGCGCGCTCATCAGGGTCGATTCCAGCAGGCTGAGCCCGGCCTGGTCCGCCGCCAGGCCGAAGCCCAGGCCGAAGGCGATCGAGCTCGGAACGAAACCGATCATCAGCCGCGCGCCGCGCAGCACGCCGGCCGAAGTGAAGGGAGGGGGCGACATGGGCGCGGGACCCTAATCGAAATCGGCCGGCGCGGGAATCGCCAATCGCGGAATGGCGACGATGCAACGATGGCAGAACGCCGATGTCGAAAACGGGGCTCGCGCTTGAATGGGTGTAAATAAACGCTCTATATTCTACCAATAATTGCTTGGGAGAATGCCGTGTCTGCACCCAAACGCGCGCTCGATCGAATCGGCCGGCAATTGAAGAAATATCAAGCCGTGCTGGAGGCGGCGCGCGCGCGCGATGTCGGCGAGAACGACACGGTGGTGATCATTGCCGATCTGCTGGCCGACGCCTTGGGGTACGACAAATACGCCGACGTCACCACCGAGTTCGCCATCCGCGGTTCCTATGTCGACCTTGCGGTCAAGGTCGGCCAGACCGTTCGCTTCTTGATCGAGGCCAAGGCGATCGGCGCAACGCTCAAAGACAGCCACATCAAGCAGGCGATCGATTACGGCGCCAATCACGGCATCGAATGGGTTGTATTGACCAACGGCATCATCTGGCAGATGTACAAAGTCCACTTCAAGCAGCCGATCGACAAGTCGATCATGTTCGAGGTCGACGTGCTGAAGGCCAATCCCAAGGATCCGCAGGTGCTGGAGTGGTTCGGTCATCTCAGCAAGGAAGGCTACAGCCAGGACAACATGGAATCGTTCTGGCGAGCCCAGCAGGCGACTAGCCCCTACACCATTGCCGCCGTGCTCAGCGAGAGGCGCGTTCTGGCCGCCTTGCGCCGCGAACTGAAGAACATCGCTCCCAAGGTCCGGATCGAAGAGGATGACCTTCGCCAGATTGTGCAGGGACAAGTCGTCAAGCGCGAACTGGTCGATGGCGACGAAGCCCGAAGGGCTGAGGACTTGATTAAGCGGTCCCGCCGCGCCGCCGCCCGCGCGCGCAACGAAAAGAAAGAAACCGCGGCACCGACGCCGAAACCGGTTTCGACGCCATTGCCGGCCCCGCCCGCGACGAGTACGGGCTGATCGGTTCGTCGCGCAGCATCGTCAAACCCGACCGACATCGGTATGGTAGCGGCATGACCGCCGTGGCCGCCGAACGCGCGCCGAGCGGGGCGCGGGTGGCGCTCTCGACCGGGTTCGCCCATGCCGTCCATGACGGCATCACCAGCGCCACATATCTCTTGTTGCCGCTGGTTCAGGCGCCGCTCGGCCTGGCGCTGGTCGAGGTCGGGGTGTTGCGCTCGCTGCAATCCGGCGCCTTGGCCATATTCCAATTGCCGTCCAGCCTGTTGGGCGAGCGCATGGGGGCGCGGCGGCTGTTGGTGCTGGGCACCGCCGCCATGGGCTTGACCTATGCCTTGCTGGCGCTGGCGCCGGGTTTCTGGTCGCTGGCCCTGCTCCTGTTCCTGACCGGGTTGGCGTCCTCGGTGCAGCATCCGCTGTCGGCGACGCTGGTGACGCAATCGGCCGGGGCCGCGCATCGCACGGCGATGGGGGTCTACAATTTCGGCGGCGATGTCGGCAAGGTGGCGCTGCCGGCGCTGTTCGGACTCGCCGCCGGGCTTTACGACTGGCGCCTGGGCGTGGCGGTGTGCGGGCTGGTGGCGCTGGCCAGCGCCATGGTGCTGCGCTGGACCGTGCCCGAGACCCATGCCGCCGGCGGCAAGCGCGAAACCGCGGACAAGGTGCCGTTGTGGGCGCCGCTGAAAAGCCGGGGCTATGCCGCGCTGGCCTCGCTGGCGATGATCGACAGCGGCACGCGCGCCGCCTTCATGGTGTTCCTGCCCTTCCATCTTTCGGCCAAGGGGGCGGATGTCGAACTGATCGGGCTGGCGCTGGCGCTGATCTTCGGCGGCGGCGCCGCCGGCAAGCTGGTCTGCGGCTGGCTGGCGGATCGCATCGGCATGATCCCGACCGCGGTCGCGACCGAGATCGGCACCGCGGTCATGATCCTGCTGACCGTGCCGATGGAGCCGGTGGCGGTGCTGCCGCTGTTGCCGCTGTTGGGGGTGATGCTGAACGGCACGTCGTC
>VGDZ01000075.1 GCA_016869515.1 Alphaproteobacteria bacterium
CGGCAGGGTGGTGATGCACAACGCCAAATACTTGGAGCCCTATCCCGAACTCAAGGCGCGCGGCGCCATCGGCTACACCTTCGTCGAGAATCTGCGTTTCATACGCGGGCACGGCGCCTATCCGGAAGCCAAGACCGAGGCCGAATTCGAAAAGCTCGTGGCTCGGCTCGGAGCCGATTTCTCGGATCCGGCGGACGATCCCATCGTCATTCAAGTCAAGCCCGGTTTCTGGGCACAGGTTCATCATCGCCGCACCGCCGATGGCGGGCTGGTGCTGATCCGCACCGATATTTCCGCGATCAAGCAGGCCGAGGCGCGCTTGCGCGACGCGATCGAAAGCCTGGATTCGGGGTTCTGCCTGTTCGGGGCCGACGGCAGGGTGGTGATGCACAACGCCAAATACTTGGAGCCCTATCCCGAACTCAAGGCGCGCGGCGCCATCGGCTACACCTTCGTCGAGAATCTGCGTTTCATACGCGGGCACGGCGCCTATCCGGAATACAAGACCGAGGCCGAATTCGAGGCCTTGGTGACGCGCGCAGAGATCCTGCTGCGCGATCCGCCGGCCGAGCCGACGGTGGTGCAGCCCAAACCTGGTTTCTGGATCCAGACCCATTACCACCGCACCGCCGACGGCGGATTGGTGACGATCCGCACCGACATATCGGCGATCAAGCAGGCCGAGGCGCGCTTGCGCGACGCGATCGAAAGCCTCGATTCCGGTTTCTGCCTCTTTGACGCGGCGGATCGGGTCGTGCTTCACAATTCCATACTGCTTGAGTCCTATCCCGAGTTGATGGACAAGGGCATGCTTGGCTTCACGTTCGAACAGAACCTGCGGCGGGCCTGGGCCACCGGCCGGTACTACCCGCAATGCAAGACCGAAGCCGAATTCGAGGCGTTTGTGGCCCAGCAGATTCGCTATCGGACGGATCCCCCCTCGGAACCCGCAATTCTGGAACTCCAACCGGGGCGTTGGATACAGTATCATATGCGGAGAACCGCCGACGGCGGATTGGTGACGATCCGCACCGACATATCGGCCATCAAGCAGGCCGAGGCGGCGGCCCGGTTGGCCGAGGTGCGGTTGCGCGATGCGATCGAGAGTCTGGATTCGGGCGTTTGCCTATTTGCCCATGACGGGCGGATCACGTTGCACAATTCCAAGTACCTGGCCCCCTATCAGGGTCTGGCCGAAACCAGCGTAATCGGCCTGACCTTCGATCGACTTTTCCGAAAGTTGCGGGCCATCGGTGGCTATCCGGACATCAAGACCGAGGCCGAGTTCGAAGCGTTCGTGGCGCGTAACGTGGAAATGATTGCGAATCCGCCGCGCGATCCGCTGGTGATCCAAACCATGCCCGGATATTGGGTGCAGGTGAATTTTCGCGGCACCGCCGATGGCGGCATGGTGATGGTTCGCACCGACGTCACCGCGCTCAAGCGGGCGGAGGCTCGGCTGCGCGACGCGGTCGAGGCGATGGACGGCGGCTTCGCGCTGTGGGATGCCGACGACCGATTGTCGATGCACAATGCAGCCTATCTCGCGCCCTATCCGACCTTGGCGCTGTCAGGCGTGGCCGGGCGGAGCTTCGCCGAACTGCAGACCCGTCTGTTCGAGACCGGCTCCTATCCGCATTTTGCCGACCGTGCGGCCTTCGAGGCGTGGCTGACCGAACAGTTGCGCAGCAGGCGCGAGCAGCCGGGGAAGGCGCGGATCAACCGGATCCGCGGCCGCTGGTATCAGACCGTCGAACACCGCACCGCCGAGGGCGGGCTGGTGGCGGTGCGCACCGACATCACCGAAGTGCGCTTGGCCGAGGCTAGGCTGCGCGAGGCGATCGAGGCGATGGATGGCGGCTTCGCGCTCTACGATGCGCGGGACCGGTTGGTGATGCACAACGATCGCTTCCGCGAGCCCTATCCGACCGTCGTCGGCAAAACCATCGTCGGCCTCACATTCGAGGAATTCCACGACTTGCTGTGGGAGACGGGGCATTACGCGCGTTTCGCCGATCGCACCGCTTTCGATGCTTGGTTTGAACCCTTGAAACGCATCCGGCGCGACTCGCCCGGCTCGCCGCATGTCATACAATTTGCCAACCGCCACTGGTACCGGGTGGTCGATCATCGCACCGCCGATGGCGGGCTGGTGATGATCCGCACCGAGATCACCGATCTGAAGGAACAGCAGGACCGGCTACAGCTATTGGCCGACGACTATGCCCTGGCCCGCGACCGCGCCGAAGCGGCCGATCGCGCCAAGTCCGACTTCCTCGCCACCATGAGTCACGAGATCCGCACGCCCCTCAACGGCATCGTCGGCCTGACCTATATCCTGGCGCGCACCAAGCTCGAAGACGCCCAGCGCCGGCACCTCGAGGGCATTCGGACCTCGGGCGAATTGCTGCTGAGCGTGGTCAACGACATCCTCGATTTCTCCAAGCTGGAGGCCGGCCGGGTGCGGCTGGAGGCGATCCCGTTCGATCCGGCGGCGGTGATCGACCTGGTG
Organism: Alphaproteobacteria bacterium; assembly: GCA_016869515.1. Taxonomy (GTDB): domain Bacteria; phylum Pseudomonadota; class Alphaproteobacteria; order VGDZ01; family VGDZ01; genus VGDZ01. Next base: position 2,513 of record VGDZ01000075.1, read on the forward strand.
CGGACCACGCTGGGCGATCTGGCGCGCGGCAAGGGCTTGGCGCTGTCGGTCGATTTGCCGGATTCGACTTTCGCGCTGCTGAGCGATCCCAACCGCATCGGCCAGGTGCTGCTCAATCTGGTCGGCAACGCCATCAAGTTCACCGACAAGGGCGGGATCAAGATTCGGCTGTTGCTGACCGCGGGGCGCGAGGCCGGCCAGGTGCGCCTGCGCTGCGAGGTGATCGACACCGGCATCGGCATCGACGCCGAGGCCCAAAGCCGACTGTTCCAGCGCTTCACCCAGGCCGATTCCTCGACCACGCGCCGCTTCGGCGGCACCGGCCTGGGTTTGGCGATTTCCAAGCACATCGTCGACCTGATGGGCGGCACGATCGGCGTCGACAGCGCGCGCGGCCGCGGTTCGACTTTCTGGTTCGAACTGCCGCTGCGCCTGGCCGAACAGGCGATCGCCGCCGCGACCGAATCCGCCGCGGGCGGCAAGACGGCCCCGCGGCGGCTGCGCATCCTCCTGGTCGACGATAACGAGATCAACCGCATGGTCATCGCCGGCATGCTGGGCGAGGAGCACGAACTCGACCAGGCCGAAAACGGCGTCGAGGCGCTGGAGGCAGTCAAGACCAGGGATCACGACTTGGTGCTGATGGATGTGCAGATGCCGGTGATGGACGGGCCGGCCGCGGTGGCGCGCATCCGGGCGATGGACGGCGCCAAGGCCAAGCTGCCGATCGTCGCGCTGACCGCCAATGCCATGCCGGGCGATCGCGAACGCTATCTGGCCTCGGGCTTCGACGACTACGTTTCCAAGCCGGTCGAGATCGAGCTGTTGAAAGCGGCCATCGCCCGCCTGACCGGGCGCGCGCTCGATCTGCAAGCCGGCGTCAGGCCGCAGGCAGCCGCGCCTTTGGATGCCGGCCAAGAGGCGGCGTTGGCCGAATTCCTCTCCGGCATCGACAGCGCCGGAAAGCCGAACTAAGCGGGTTGCGGCCTGAAGGCGCGTTCGAGTTCGGGCCCCAGCCGGCCGCTCACGAACAGGCCGTACATGCGGAAGTCGCTGATCAGCGACCACCACGGGTAGGTAAAGGTCGCCGGCCGGTTCTTTTCGACGAAGAAATGCCCGATCCAGGCGAAGGCGTAGCCGCCGACCAAGGCTCCCGCCAGCCACCATGCCTCGCCGGTCGCCGCCAAAGCGACGAGTGAGGCTAGGGCGATGGTCGTGCCGACATAGTGCAGACCCCGGCACAGCGGCAGCGAATGCTCACGCAGGTAATAGGGCCAGAACTCGCCATAGGTACTAATCCGTTCGGCCATATTCCTCCCCCTTCGCTGCTTTGGTATAAATACGGAGATGACGCGATGGGCGTATGACGCAGTTTAGGCAATTCGCCACCCGCTGGACCAGGGAATTGCTGGCGGCGGCGGCCTGCGCCTTGATGGCAGCCATAGCGGCGCTGATCGGGTGGGGCGAGGTTGCGGCGGGACTTGCCGCGGTGGCGGGCGGGATCAGCCTGTGGCGGGCGCGGCCGGGCAAGGGCTCGGCGGCCGAAGAGGTGGTGCGCGACGCGGTCGAGAACATCGACTCCGGCTTCTGCCTGTTCGACCGCGACCAGCGCGTCGTGCTGCACAACGCCAAGTTCCTCGAACCCTATCCCGAATTGGCGGCCGAAGGCATCGTCGGCCTGACCATCGATCAGTATTTCGAGCGCCTGCGCCGGCGCGGCTATTACTTCGAACTGCGTACCGACCGCGAATGGCAACGCTGGCGCGAGGATTTTCGTGCCAGCATGAAGGAAGGCAGCGGCCGGCCGATCGTCACCCAGCCGCGCCCCGGCATGTGGGTGCAGATCGCGCATCGCCGCACCGCCAATGGCGGCACGGTCTCGATCCGCACCGACATCACCGCCATCAAGCTGGCCGACCAGCGCCTGCGCGATGCGATCGAAAGCCTGGAATCGGGTTTCTGCCTCTACGACGCCGAGGGCAGGGTGGCGATGCACAACCGCAGGCTGCTCGACTCCTATCCCGAACTCAAGGCCGAGGGCATCGTCGGCCTGACTTTCGAACAGATCATGCGCCGCGCTTGGGCGGTCGGCGGCTACTATCCCGAATGCAGGACCGAGGCCGAGTTCGAGGCGCTGTTGGCCAAGCAGCGCGCCGCGCGCGCCAACCCCTCGGCGCGCCCGGTCATGCTCGAAGTCCGGCCCGGCACCTGGATCCAAAGCTACATGCACCGCACCGCCGATGGCGGGCTGGTCGCCGTCCGGGTCGACGTCAGCGAACTCAAGCGCAGCCAGCAACGCCTGCAGGACGCGATCGAAAGCCTGGATTCGGGCTTCTGCCTCTACGACGCCCAAGGCCGCGTCGCGCTGCACAACACCAAGTTCCTCGAACCCTATCCCGAACTGCGCGCCGCGGGCGTGATCGGCCTGACTTTCGAGCAGATGATTCGCAAGCTGCGCGGGTTCGACGACTACTATCCCGAGACCAAGACCGAGGCCGAGTTCGAGCGTTTCGTCGCCGGCGCCGTGGCCGACTTCGCCAAGCCCGATCGCGAACCCAAGGTGGTCCAGGTCAAGCCCGGCTTCTGGATCCAGAACCATCTGCGCCGCACCGCCGATGGCGGGGTGGTGGCGATCCGCATCGACGTCAGCGCCGTCAAGCAGGCCGAGCAGCGCCTGCGCGATGCGATCGAAAGCATCGACTCGGGATTCTGCCTGTTTGACCAGGACGGTCGCATCGTCCAGCACAACCGGGAGTTCGTCGAACCCTATCCCGAACTGCGCGATCGCGGCATCCTTGGCATGCGCGCGGGCGAATTTCTCGATCGCATCAAGCGGCTGGGCTACTACAACGCCGTCGAGACCGACAAGAACTGGAAGCTGCGGCGCGGCGGCGCGACCGGCCGCATCCGGGGCCTGGTCGGCGCGCCGATCGTGATCCAGTCCCGGCCCGGGCAATGGGTGCAGCTGACCTATCGCCGGCTGGACGAGGGCGGGATGGTGGCGATCCGCACCGACGTCACGGCCTCGATCCTGGCCGAGAAGCGGCTGCATTCGGCGCTGGAAAGCGTCGATACCGGTTTTGCGTTGTTCGATTCGGATGGCCGCTTGGCGATGTACAACGCCAAGATGGCCGAGACCTTCCCCAGGCTGCCGACCGAAGGCGTGTTGGGCCGCACCATGCCGCAGCTGGCCCGGCGCATGCGCGCGGCGGGCGGTTTCTCGAACATCAAGAGCGAGGCGGATTTCGAATCCTATCTCGGCCAGATCGCGACCTATCACAAGAATCCCCCGAAAGACGTGCTGGTCACCGAGCATAAGCCCGGCCTATGGATCCAGACCGAGTATCGCCGCACGCCCGACGGCGATCTGGTGATGCTGCGCACCGACGTCACCGCCGCCAAGCGCGCCGAGCGGCGCCTGCGCGATGCGGTCGAGGCGCTCGATTCCGGCTTCTGCCTTTACGACGCCGCGGGCCGCGTCGTCATGCACAACGCCAAGTTCCTCGAGCCCTATCCCGAGCTGGCAGCGGAAGGCATCGCCGGCCGGACGTTCGAGGACATGGTGCGGCGGCTTTACGCGCTGGGCTACTACCCCGACCTCGAAAGCCAGGCCGCGTTCGAGGACCAACTGGCCAAGGCCCAGGCGATGCGGGCCAATCCGCCCGACGCGCCGCTGGTGATCCAGCCCAAGCCCGGCTTCTGGATCCAGGACTTGTTCCGCCGCACCGCCGAAGGCGGGCTGGTCACCATCCGGCTCGACATCAGCGCCATCAAGCGGGCCGAGAATCGGCTGCGCGACGCCATCGACAGCCTCGACGCCGGGGTCTGTCTCTACGACCGGGACGACCGCGTCGTGCTCTACAACCGCAACTACACCGCGCCCTATCCCAGGATCGCCGCCCAGGATGTCACCGGCTGGAGTTTCGAAAAGCTGATGACGGAAGGCTATCGGCACGGCTATTTCGAGGAACTGGCCGGCAGCGAGGAGGAGTTCCTTGCCCGCCTCGCCGCCGACAAGGCCGTGCGCCGCAAGGGCGATGGCTCCTCGCGCTTGGCCAAGATTCGCGGCCGCTGGTACCAAGTCACCGATCGCCCGGCGGCGGATGGCGGCCTGGTCTCGATCCGCGCCGACATCACCGCGATCAAGGATGCCGAAAGCCGGCTGCAGGACGCGATCGAAAGCCTCGATGCCGGCTTCTGCCTCCACGACGTCAGCGACCGCGTCGTGCTCTACAATCGCGAATACCTTCGCCCCTATCCCGAAATCGCCAAGCTGGACATCACCGGCTGGACGGTCGAGCGCTTCGCCCGCGAACTCTATCGCCATGGCTACTTCGTCGAATTCATCAAGACCGACGCCGATTTCGAAAATTGGCTCAGGGCCTATCAGGCGCAACGCAGCGGCAACCAGGACGCGACCACCTTCATCCGCGTCGGCGGCCACAGTTATCAGGTGGCCTCGCGGCCGATGCCATCCGGCGGCACGGTGACCATCCGCACCGACGTCACCACGCTGCAGAACCAGGCCGATGCGATGAAGAAGCTGGCCGAGGACTACGCCAGGGCACGCGAACTGGCCGAGGCGGCAGATCGCGCCAAGACCGACTTCCTCGCCACCATGAGCCACGAGATCCGCACTCCGCTCAACGGCGTCATCGGCCTCGCCCGCCTGCTCGGCCAGGGCCGACTGGAGGCCGAACAGCGCCGCCATGTCAGCGGCATCCTGGTCTCGGGCGAATTGCTGCTCAACGTCGTCAACGACATTCTCGACGTCTCCAAGCTCGACGCCGGCAAGGTGCGGCTGGAGACCATCCCCTTCCGCCCGGCCGAGGTGGCGGGGCATGTCCGCGACCTGATGCAGGATGGCGCGCGCGCCAAGGACCTCGAATTGCGCATCGAACTGCCCGACCGTTCGCCGGCGCTGATCGGCGATCCCTCGCGGCTGCGCCAGGTGATCCAGAACCTGGTCGGCAATGCGATCAAGTTCACCACCCGCGGTTCGGTCACGCTGCGCATCGCCGTCGTCTCGATCGGCGACGGCTACCATCGCCTGCGCTGCGAGGCGATCGACACCGGCGTCGGCATCGACGAGGAGACGCGCGCCCGCCTGTTCCAGCGTTTCAGCCAAGCCGACTCCTCGACCACCCGCCGCTTCGGCGGCACCGGTCTCGGCCTCGCCATCGCCAAGCAGCTGATCGAATTGATGGACGGCCGCATCGGCGTCGACAGCCGGCTCGGCCACGGCTCGACCTTCTGGTTCGAAGTGCTGTTGCCCGAGGCCGGCAAGATCGAGGCCGCGGCCAAGGCGCCGGTGGCGGTCGCCGCGGTCGGCCGACGGCTGCGCATCCTGGTGGCCGAGGACAATCCGATCAATCGCCTGGTGATCACCGGGACGTTGAGCGCCGCGCACGATCTCAAAGTGGTCGAAAACGGGCTCGAAGCCCTCAACGCGCTCAAGCTCGGGCAACACGACGTGGTGCTGATGGACGTGCAGATGCCGGTGATGGACGGGCCGACCGCGGTGGCGGCGATCCGCGCCCTGGGCGGCGCCCAGGCGCGGTTGCCGGTGGTGGCGTTGACCGCCAATTCCATGCCCGGCGACCGCGAGCGCTATCTGGCGATCGGTTTCAACGACTATGTCGCCAAGCCGATCGTCGGCGAGGAACTGGCGGCTGCGCTGGCGCGGGTCACCGGCCAAGCGGTCAGCCTGGCGCCGACGCCGGCGGCGCGGCCCTCGACCACCGAGATTTCCGAGCGTCAGGGCGCCGCCTTGGCCGCGCTGCTGGCCGAGATCGACCGCACCGACAAGCCCAATTGACAAGGTCTGGGGGCTTCTGTACGCATCGTCGCCCCATTGCCCAGGTGGCGGAATTGGCAGACGCACTAGCTTCAGGTGCTAGCGGTCGCAAGATCGTGGAGGTTCGAGTCCTCTCCTGGGCACCATTTTTCCCTCGGACCGGCGAGGGCGCATGACCATCCATCTGCACAAGGGCGATCTGCCGGCCGGGCTCGATCTCGGCGCGGCGGTGGCGGTCGACACCGAGACCATGGGGCTGGATCCGCGGCGCGACCGGCTGTGCCTGGTCCAGCTTTCGGCCGGAGACGGCGATTGCCATCTGGTGCAGTTCGCCAAGGACGACTATCGCGCGCCGCGCCTCGCCGCGCTGCTGACCGATCCGGCACGGCTCAAGCTGTTCCATTTCGCGCGCTTCGATCTGGCCATGCTGCGGCGGCATCTGGGGGTGCGGGTGGCGCCGGTCTATTGCACCAAGATCGCGGCCAAGCTGATCCGCACCTTCACCGACAAGCACGGCCTCAAGGATCTGTGTTCGGAACTGCTCGGCGTCGCGCTCGACAAGCAGCAACAAAGCTCGGATTGGGGCGCGGGCGACTTGACGCCGGCGCAGCGCGCCTATGCCGCCTCGGACGTGCTGCATCTGCATCGCCTCAAGGCGCGGCTGGACGATCTCCTGGCGCGCGAGGGGCGGGCGGCGCTGGCGGCGGCGTGCTTCGATTTCCTGCCGGTGCGGGCCGAGCTCGACCTGCTCGGCTGGGGCGACGACAAGCACGACCTCTTCGCGCATTAGGGCTGGGGCGATGTGTCGTCAACCGCGTGGCTCGGGACCGATCGGACATGGCCTCGTATCCCGCTCTGGACCGCGATCCGCGGTTCATAGGGAATCGCGGCCGTGATTCCCTATGAACCGATCGCGGTCTAGGAAAAAGCCATGACCATCATCGATGCCTGGGCGCAGCATCCGACGCTGCGCCATTCGCAGGACGAAATCTTCGCGCCGCTGTGGCGCTGGATCCGGCGCAGCGCGCCGACCCAGCCGGTCCCGCTTTCCGCTACGCTTGCCGCCATGGACGGCGGCGGCGTCGCCAAGGCGCTGATCTCGGCTTGGGTGGCGCCGCGCAATGTCATGATCTCGAACGACGAGGTGGCCGAGTTCGTCGCGCAGGCACCGGATCGGCTGATCGGCGTCGGCTCGGTCGACATCGCCAAGCCGATGCAGGCGGTGCGCGAAATACGCCGCTGCGTCGAGAAACTCGGATTCAAGGCCATCCGTGTCCTGCCCTGGCTGTGGGAGGTCCCGCCGACCGATCGCCGATTCTATCCGGTTTATGTCGCCTGCTGCGAATTGGGCGTGCCGTTCTGCACCCAGATCGGCCACACCGGACCGCTGATGCCTTCCGAAGTCGGACGTCCGATCTATCTCGATCGGGTGGCGCTGGACTTTCCCGAACTCAAGATCGTCGGCGGGCATATCGGCTATCCCTGGACCGACGAAGCGATCGCATTGGTCACCAAGCACGACAATGTCTACATCGACACCTCGGCCTATACCGCCCGGCGCTTTCCCGCGGCGCTGGTCGAATTCATGCGCGGTCACGGCCGGCGCAAAGTCCTGTTCGGCACGAATTATCCGATGATCGATCCGGCCAAGGCGCTGGAGGGGCTCGACTCGCTCGGCCTCGACGAGGAGGCCAAGGCCCTGTTTCTGGCCGGCAATGCGCGGCGCGTGTTCGGACTCTAGGGCATGATCGATCTGTCTTGAACCAAGCGGTTCAAGACAGATCGCGGATCATGCCCTGGCATTTGGCTCCGGACCGCGAGTTACGGTTCATAGGGAATCGCGGCCGTGATTCCCTATGAACCGATCGCGGTCTAGCTACGCGCGCGCGACCGTAGCGATTGCTAATCCGTTGCGTTAGCTATCGTATAACGATAGTATACGCCATGATCCGGTCGTTCCGGAACGCCGCTGCCGAGGCGGCTTGGAGGAGAAGCTTCGTCAAGGGCGTGCCGAACGACGTCATCAGGATGGCGTATCGCAAGCTGGTCCAGATCCACAATGCGCGCTCGCTTGGCGACCTGCGGGCGCCGCCGGGCAACCGGTTGGAGGCACTGCGCGGCGATCGCCAGGGCCGGCATGCGATCCGCATCAACGACCAGTGGCGCATATGCTTCCGCTGGCTGGACGGCGATGCGCATCGGGTCGAGATCGTCGACTACCATTGAGGAGCGAAGCCATGCCCGATTTCGGCCCGATCCATCCCGGCGCGGTGTTGCGCGAGGATTTCCTCAAGCCCCTGGGCATGAGCCAATACGCCCTGGCCAAGGCGCTGGACGTGCCGCAGATCCGGATCAGCGCCATCGTCCGGTCCCGGCGCGCGATCACGCCCGACACCGCGCTGCGATTGGCGCGCTATTTCGGCACTAGTGCCGAGTTCTGGACCGGAATGCAGGCGCACTACGATCTGGAGCGTGCCCGCGACCGCTTCGGCGCCAGGATCGAAAGGAAAATTCGCCCGCGCGCGACGTGAAGGCGCGCGGTGCGAGGGCGCCTGCCATCGGTTGACCCAGCGAGTCGCAGCGCCCATATTGACCGCAAATCGCGCCTGGCCGCGCCGGCCCGGCGCCGGACGAAGGATCATGGCCGCTCGCAGCCCCAAATCGCGCCCCGAACCGGTCTCGACCGCGCTGGCCAGCGCGCGGCGGGTATTGGCGCTGGAAGGCGCGGCCCTGGCGGCGCTCGGCCGCGGGCTCGACGCGCGCTTCGAACGCGCAGTCGAAATCCTGGCAGCGACCAAGGGCCGCGTCGCCGTCACCGGCATGGGCAAGTCGGGCCACATCGCCGGCAAGATCGCCGCCACCTTGGCTTCGACCGGTACGCCCGCCCTGTTCGTCCATCCGGCCGAGGCCGCGCACGGCGATCTCGGCATGGTGGTCAAGGGCGATTGCGTGCTGGCGCTGTCGAATTCGGGCGAGACCCCCGAGCTGGCGGCGATCGTGGCCCATACCCGCCGCAACGGTCTGCCGCTGGTGGCCGTGGTCGGGCGCGAGGCGTCCAGCCTGGCCGAGGCGGCGGATGCGGTGCTGGCCCTGCCCGAGGCCGAAGAGGCGTGTCCGATGGGGCTTGCCCCCACCACCTCGACCACGCTGATGCTGGCGTTGGGCGATGCGCTGGCGGTGGCGCTGCTCGAGCGCAAGGGCTTCACCGCCGAGGAATTCCATGTGCTTCATCCCGGCGGCAAGCTCGGCCGCATGCTGGTGCGGGTGTCCGAGTTGATGCATCAAGGCGAAGAGATGCCGCTGGTGGCGGCGGGCACCGCCATGGCCGACGCCATCCTGGTGATGACCGCCAAGCGCTTCGGTTGCGTCGGCGTGCGCGACGGCCGCGGCCAGTTGGCCGGCGTGGTGACCGACGGCGATCTGCGCCGGCACATGGGCGACGGCCTGTTGGCTAGGCCGGTCGAAGCGGTGATGACCAGGGCGCCGCAGACCATCGGCCCCCGCGCGCTGGCGGTCGAGGCGTTGCGGCGCATGAACGAGCGCAGCATCACCAGCCTGTTCGCGGTCGAGGCCGGCCGGCCGGTCGGCATCGTCCACATCCACGACCTGCTGCGCGCCGGGCTGGCATGAGCGCCGAGACCCAGCGCTTTCGCATGCTCGATGCGCCGGCCGCGCCCGCGGCGACGCTGGATGTGGGCAGCGGCTCGCGCGCCTTGGTGCGCTGGCTCAAGATCGGCCTGCCCCTGGCGGCGCTGGTTCTGGTCGGGTTGGTGTTGGCCTGGCCCGATCCCACCCGCAAGGGGGCGGGCCTGCAGCTGGTGTTTTCGCCCGGCGACGGCAAGGCCGGCCAGCCCGGCCTGATCGGCGGGCGCTTCGTCGGCCTCGATCGCAAGGGCCAGCCCTTCGTCGTCACCGCCAACACCGCGTTGCAGCGCATCGGCCTGCAGGTCTATGACCTGGTCGACATCCAGGCCGATATCGGCCGCAAGGACGGCGGCTGGATCGGCATCAAGGCATTGCGCGGCGTGCTCGACCGCGAGCGCCAGACGCTGGCGCTGGACGGCGGCATCGAGATCTATTCCGACAGCGGCTACGAATTCGCCACCCACGCCGCCCTGATCGAACTGAAGCAGGGCCGGGTGGTCTCGACCGTGCCGGTGCAGGGCCAGGGACCGGCGGGAACCATCGTCGCCGACGGCCTGGTGGTGCTCGAGCGCGGCCGGGTGATGGAGTTCGCCGGGCCGGTGCGGGCGCGGATCTTTCCGCGGGCGCAGGGATGAGGGCGGCTATGGCGGCCTTGGTCCTGGCGGTGGGGCTGCTGGCGGCGGGCGGCGCGTGGGCGCAGCGCGCCCAGCCGCAGGCGCGGCCCGATCGCGACCAGCCGATCGAGATCACCGCCGACCGGCTGGAGGTGCAGCAGGACAAGCAGCAGGCGACGTTCTCGGGCGCGGTCGAGGCGGTGCAGGGCGAACTGCGCATCAAGGCCGACAAGCTGGTGGTGCATTACCGCCAGGCCGGCTCGACATTGCGTCCGCCGGGTAGCGCTCCACCGGCGCAGCCGCGATCCGCCTCTGCGCCGGCGCCTCAAGGCGCCTTAACGCCCGCGCCTCAAGGCGCCTTAACGCCCGCGCCTCAAGGCGCCTTAACGCCCGCGCCCCAAGGCGCGATGGGCGCCATCTCCCGCATCGAGGCCAGCGGCAACGTGCATCTGATCTCGCCCAGCGAGACGGCGGCCGGCCAGACCGGGGTCTACGACGTCACCGCCGGCACGGCGGTGCTGACCGGCCAGGTGACGCTGACCCGCGATCGCAACGTGCTCAAGGGCGAGCGGCTGGTGATGAACCTCAATACCGGCGTCAGCCAGCTCGACGGCGCCGCCACCGCCGGCGCCGGCGGCGGGCGGGTGCGCGGCGTGTTCGTGCCCCAGAACGAACCGGCGGGGACCAGGCGATGAGCGAGAGCGCGCTCAAGCTGGTGGCCGACAACCCCGGGCTGGCGGTGCACCGCATCGGCAAGCGCTTCAAGAAGCGGCCGGTGCTGCGCGACGTGTCGCTGAACTTGCGCCGCGGCGAGGCGGTCGGGCTGCTCGGCCCCAACGGCGCCGGCAAGACCACCTGCTTCTACATCATCTCGGGGCTGGTCCCGAGCGACACCGGCCGGATCGAGCTCGACGGCCGCGACGTGACCCGGCTGCCGATGTACCGCCGCGCGCGGCTGGGCATCGGCTACCTGCCGCAGGAGGCCTCGATCTTCCGCGGGCTTTCGGTCGAGGACAATCTCCGCGCCGTGCTCGAGGCGGTCGAGCCCTTGCGCGACCGGCGCGAGGCGGTGCTCGACGACCTGCTGGCCGAGTTCTCGATCAGCCATTTGCGGCGCGCGCCGGCGATCGCGCTGTCGGGCGGCGAGCGGCGGCGGGTCGAGATCGCGCGCGCGCTGGCGACGCGGCCCTCCTTCATCCTGCTCGACGAGCCGCTGGCCGGGATCGATCCGATCGCGGTCGGCGACGTGCGCGATCTGGTGGCGCATCTCAAGGATCGCGGCATCGGCGTCTTGATCACCGACCACAACGTGCGCGAGACCCTCGACATCATCGACCGCGCCTACATCCTGCACGAGGGCCAGGTGCTGATGGAGGGGCGGCCGGCCGAGATCGTCGCCCATGAGGGCGTGCGCCGGGTCTATCTCGGCGAGCGGTTCTCGCTCTAGCGGCGGAATCCAAGGCGATGGCGGTCGGTCCCCGGCTCGATCTGCGCCAGTCCCAAGGACTGGTGATGACGCCGCAGCTGCAGCAGGCGATCAAGCTGCTGCAGCTTTCGCACCAGGAACTGGCCGAATACGTCGAACAGGAATTGGAACGCAACCCGCTGCTGGAACGCGCAGAGGGCGACGGCCTGCCCGAGGCGCCCGAGGGCGAGCCGGCGGAAGCGGGCGAGGCGCCGGCGGGCGAGGCGGAAACGGGCGGGGACGGGGCGGAGCCGGCCGAGACGCCCGAGGCGGCGCTCGACACCGACATGTCGAACGAATACGCCAACGACTCGCCGGCCGATCAGCCGCTGGCGGTGGGCGAGACTCCGATCGGTCCCGGCAAGGGCGCGGGCTTCGACGATGCCGAGGGCGACGGGCTCGATCGCCGCGCCGCCGAGAGCAAGACCCTGCGCGAGCACTTGACCGAGCAGTTCCTGCTCGACACCGAGGACCCGATCGACCGCGCCATCGGCATGCACCTGATCGACCTGGTCGACGAGGCGGGCTATCTCCAGGGCGAGCTGGAACCGATCGCCGAGAAGCTGGGCTGCCCGCGCCAGCGCGTCGAGATCGTGTTGCGGCTGTTGCAAAGCCTGGACCCGGCCGGGATCTGCGCCCGCACGCTGGCGGAATGCCTGGCGCTGCAGCTGATCGAACGCGACCGCTTCGATCCGGCGATGCAGGCCATGATCCAGAACCTCGAGCTGGTGGCGCGGCGCGACATCGCCGCCCTGGTCAAGCTTTGCGGGGTGGATCGCGACGACGTGCTCGACATGCTGGCCGAGCTCAAGCGGCTCAATCCCAAGCCGGGCCTGGCTTTCGGGCACGAGGCGGTGCAGACCGTGGTGCCCGACGTGTTCGTGCGCCGCGGCCCCAAGGGCGATTGGCTGGTCGATCTCAATTCCGAGACCCTGCCCAAAGTGCTGGTCAATGCCCGCTACCATGCCCGCGTCGCCTCGGGCGCCGCCGCCAGCAAGGCCGACAAGCAATACCTCTCGGAATGCCTGGCCTCGGCCAATTGGCTGGTGCGGGCGCTCGACCAGCGCGCCACCACCATCCTCAAGGTCGCCAGCGAACTGGTGCGCCGCCAGGAAAGCTTCTTCCTGCGCGGGGTCGAGCATTTGCGGCCGCTGATCCTGCGCGACATCGCCGATGCCATCGAGATGCACGAAAGCACCGTCAGCCGTGTCACCGCCAACAAATACCTGGCCTGTTCGCGCGGCATTTTCGAGCTCAAGTACTTCTTCACCGCCGCCGTCCCGGCCACCGCCGGCGGCGAGGCCCATTCCGCCGCCGCCGTGCGCCATCGCATCAAGACCCTGATCGAGGCCGAGCCGGCCGATGGCGTGCTGTCGGACGATCGGCTGGTCGAACTCCTCACCGTGGCTGGGGTCAATGTCGCCCGGCGCACGGTGGCCAAATACCGCGAAGCCATGGGGATTCCCTCGTCCCTGGAGCGCCGGCGGCTCAAGGCCCAGGAGGCCTAATCCATATATATCAATGGGTTAGAAGATGGCGCGGGCGGTTGACAGCCGCCCCGGCCCGGCCTATCAATTCACCCGCCGGCGGGACCGGCAGATGCCGTCAGCCACCGAGCGCACGGACCACCGAACCAGCGAAACCAGCCAAAGGTAAAGCCAGCCCCGGAGCCCGCGCGGCCTTGCGCCCGCATCCGGTCGGCCAAGACCCGCATGGAAATCGTCGATTTTCTGACCCAGGACGCGGTGCTGCCCCGGCTCAAGGCGGCCAGCAAGAAACAGGCCTTGCAGGAGCTCTCGGCCACGGCCGCCAAACTGTGCGGTCTGCACGAGCGCCAGATCCTCGGCGTGCTGATGGAACGCGAAAAGCTGGGCTCGACCGGGCTCGGCCAGGGCATCGCCATCCCGCATGGCAAGCTGGCCGGGATCAAGCACGTGCTGGGCGTATTCGCCCGGCTGGAGGCGCCGGTCGAGTTCGAGGCGGTCGACAGCCTGCCGGTCGATCTGATGTTTCTCTTGCTGGTGCCCGAGGGCGCGGGCGCCGATCACTTGAAGGCCTTGGCGCGGGTGTCGCGGCTGTTGCGCGACAAGAAGATGGTGGAAAAGCTGCGCGCCACCGACACCGCCGAGGCGCTTTACGCGCTGCTGGCCGACGGCTCGGCCAAGCGCGCCGCCTGAAGCGAGCTTAATCCGTTTCGGGGTGCCGCATGGCTGGCGGTGCCCGCTCGGGTGGTCTAGTTTGGCGCGGTCGACACGGTACATCGAACCTGGGAGGCAGACATGGCGCATTACCTGTTCCGCTTCACCTTCACCGCCGAGACCGTCAAGGCGATGCTGGCCAATCCCAAGGACCGGCGCGAGCCGGCCGGGCGCATCTTCGCTGCCCATGGCGGCAAGATGCTGCACTATTTCTGGATGATGGGCGAATACGACGGCATGGCGATCTGCGATTTCGCCGACGCCAAGGGCGCGGCGGCGGTGTCGATGACGGTGGCCTCGAGCGGCGCCTTCGGCCGCTTCGAGACCACGCCGCTATTGACCATGGAAGAGGTGCTGGCGGCGATGGAGCTGTCGCGCAAATCCGGCGGCAGCTACGTCCCGCCCGGGCGCTAGACCGCGAGCCGCCCGGAAGGGAATCGCGGCCGCGATTCCCTATCAACCGCACGGTTCAAGCTCGAACCTTCCTGCCTCAAGGCAGGACGCGGATGCGGCGGCCATCGGCCAGGCCGACGATCACGCCCGGCTTGCCGTCGCCGCGGTCGAGCTCGAAATCGCTGGCCGCCGGCGCCGGCAGCCGTCGCCGCGCGATCTCGCGCACCCCGCCGGCGAAGCTCAGGAACCGCAGCCAGCCGCGGTCGCGCGAGGGCAGCGCCAGGTCGGCGATGCCGTCGCCGTCGAAATCCGCCACCGCCGACAGCCCCAGCGCCGGCGAGCCGATGACGTGGTTGGAGACGTCGGGCAGCGAGGCGATCTCGACCAGGCGGCCGCCGCGCAGGCTCCACACCCGCAGCAGCCCCAGCACATGCGGCTGCTGCACGACGGCGATGTCGGCGCGTCCGTCGCCGTCGAAATCGGCGATGCCGGCCGGGTTCAGCCAGGCATTGGGCCGGCCGATCGGCGGGGTCTCGGCCAGGATGCCGAGCCGCCCGCCGGACAGCGCGATCGCCGCCAGCGCGGCGCCCAGGCGCAGGTGGCTCTTGACCAGGACGATTTCGTCCTCGCCGTCGCCGTCCAGATCGGCCAGGCGCGGCTGGCGGTCCTCGAACACTTCGTCCTCGGGCAGGATCAGGGTCACGACCGCGCCCGCGCGCGTGCGCACGGCCAGGCCCCCGGCCTCGTAGCGCGCGCCCAGCACGAAATGGGCGTAGCGCGCGGTCGGCGCGATCAGCCAGGCCTCGGCGATGGCGCCGCTGCCGC
>VGDZ01000076.1 GCA_016869515.1 Alphaproteobacteria bacterium
AGGCGGTCATGCGCCTTCACGCCGAGGGCATGGTCAACCTGGGCGACATGTATCGCGATGGCCGCGGCATATCCAAGAGCGCGAGCGAGGCGGCAAATCGATATCGCGCCGCCGCCGAGCGCGGCCACGCCACCGGCCAGCTGCGCCTGGCGACGGCCTATTCGCGCGGCGAAGGCATCGCCGGCGATGCCGCCGAGGCCTATTTCTGGTCGCTGGTGGCCGAGGCCAACGCCGCCAGCCTCTCGCAACGGAACAAGGCCGTGCTTGGCGACATCCTGATTTCGGCGCGCAATCGCCTGCCGGCCGAAAGCCGCGGCGCGATCGAAGCGCGGGCCCGCGCGTTCCGGCCGAAATCCAATCCCTGACCCCGCCCGTCGGAGAGCTCGCCCATGAAATCCGCCCGCCTACTGCCGCTCTTGTGCCTGGTGCTGGCGGCGGCCGCCTGCGCGCCGGACTCCAAGGACGGCGGCCGCGCCGCATCCGGCACCGGCACAAGTTCCGCGGTTTCCTCCGGCGGGCCGGCCGCGCTTTATGCCGAGGCACAGAAATTCGGTCGCGGCGAAGGCGTGCCGCGCGACATGCGGCGCGCGGTTGCGCTTTTGCGCGAGGCGGCCGCTCAGGGCCATGTTCCGGCGATGAATGCGCTCGGCCAGATCTATTCCGGCGGCAACGGCGTGCCGGAGGACGCGCGCGAGGCCTTGCGCTGGTACGGCCAGGCGGCCGAGCGCGGTTCGGCCGACGGCCATGTCGGGCTGGCCCAACTCCATCGCGACGGGCGCGGCGTACCGCGCGACATGGCGCGCGCGGCCGCGCATTACCGCGCCGCCGCCGACAAAGGCAAGGCGCTGGCGCAATACAATCTGGGCGTGATGTATCGCGACGGCGAGGGCGTGGCCAAGGACGCGGTCGAGGCGGTCAAATGGTTCCGGGCCGGGGCCGCTCAGAACGACGCGGCGGCGCAGTACAGCCTCGGCGTGATGTACGACGGCGGCCGCGGCGTTGGGCGCGATCCGACCGAGGCCAGGCGCTGGGTGACGCTCGCCGCCGAGCAGGGGATAGCCGAAGCGCAGTTCAGCCTGGGTCAGCTCTACGCCTTCGGCCAAGACGTGCCGCAGAATTGGGCCACGGCGCTGGGCTGGTATCGCCGTGCCGCTTCCCAAGGCTTGGCCGATGCCCAGAATGCCTACGCCATATTGTTGGTCCAAGGTCTCGGCGGGCCCAAGAACGCGACCGAGGCGGTGCGCTGGTACCGGCTTGCGGCCGAGCAGGGGCACAGCCAAGGCCAGCACAATCTCGGTCTCGTATACGAGGAGGGCAACGGGGTCGCCAAGAACATGGCGGAGGCGGCGCGCTGGTTCCGCGCCGCCGCCAATCAAGGCAACGCCGGCGCGCAAATCAAGCTAGCCCGCATGCTGGCCAATGGCGATGGCTTGCCCAAGAACGATGCCGAGGCGGCGCGGCTCTATCGCGCCGCCGCCGACAAGGGCCATCCCGAGGGGATTTTCCGTTTGGGCACGTTCCATCGCGACGGGCGCGGCGTGGCGCGCGACCCGGCGGCCGCGGCCAAGCTGTTCCGGACCGCGGCCGAGTACGGTCACCGCTTGGCGCAGATGAATCTGGTCGTGGTCTATGCCGAGGGCAAAGGCGTGGCTAGCGACATTGCCGAGTCCTATTTTTGGCTGTTGCAGGTCGCGGCCGTCGAACAGCGCGAGAGCGGCAAGACGTCCGACGCCACCAAGGAGCAGGGCGATCTGTTGCGGCGCGATTTGACCGAAGCTCGGCGCCGCGCCATCGAGGAACGCGCCCGGGCTTGGCGCCCGAAACCGCCGCCCAAAACCGAGTGAGGAGCGCGTATCGCGCCTAGACCGCGATCGGTTTGCATGGAATCGCAGACGCTATTCCATGCAAACCGTGAATCGCGGTCCAGAGCGGGATGCGAGGGCATGATCCGCGATCTGTCTTGAACCACCTGGTTCAAGACAGATCGATCATGCCCTAACCCCCGGTCTTTTCGCCCAGCAACTTGATCAGCGGCGCCATCTCGCCGCCGCCCTGCTGGATGACCGAGGCGAATTCCGAGCGCTGCGACACCGCCATCGAGATGCCCTCGATCACCACGTCGATGACGCGCAGGCCCCCCGCCTTGGCCTCGCGCAGCCGCCAGTCGATCTTCACCGGCGGCCCCGACTTGCGCAGGATCTGCGAGGCCACCACCACGTCGCCGTCGTCGGCCCGCGCCGCCGCGACCGCGATCTTCTCGTCGTCGTATTCCGCCAGCCGCGCGGCATAGGTCTGGACGATGTAGCGCTCGAACAGCTCGAGATAGCGCGCGCGCTCGGCCTCGCTGGCCTTGCGCCAGGTCGGCCCGACCACGAAGCGGCCGATGGTCGGAATGTCGAAGCCGGTGTGCATCACCTCGCGAAAGCGCGTCTCGCGGTCGGCTTTGGACAGGTTCTTGAATTTGCCCAGCGCCTCCAGCGCGCGATCGGCCAGGTCCTTGACGAAGGCCGCGCCCTGTTCGGGCGTGGCGGCCTGGCCGGGCGCCGGCGCCAGCGGCACCAGGACCAGGATCGACAGCAGGCACAAGGCGCGCAGCATCGCGGTCATGGCGTCATTTCCTCTGCGGCGGCGGATCGTCGTCGTCCTCGATCTCGATCTTGGGCATCGCCCCGGGCTGGTCGCGGGCGCCGTTGCGGATCTCGGCGTCGCGGCGCTGGCGGGTCATGCTGCGCAGCGCGGCGTAGTAGTCGAGCGAGGTGCGTTCGAGCTTGTCGAGCGTCTCCAAGAGTTCCGCCCGCAAATCGATGGCGCGCAAGCCGGTGCGGGTCCAGTTGGCCCAGCTCTTGTCATGGTCCTCGGCCCAGTCGCGCACGGGATCGGCCAGCCAATCCGCCGCCATCCCGGCGGTGTCGCGGAAATTGGATGGCCCCAGGATCGGCAGCACCAGATAGGGGCCTTCGCCCACGCCCCACACCGCCAGCGTCTGGCCGAAATCCTCGTCGTGATAGGGCACGCCGTTGGCGGCGGCGACATCGAACAGCCCCAGCACGCCGGCGGTGCTGTTGACCAGGAAGCGGGTCAAGGTCTCGCCCGCGCGCCGGCCTTCGCCCTGCAACAGATCGTTGGCCAGGATGATCGGGGTCTTGAGATTGCGCAGGAAGTTCCGGATCGAATCACGCAAGCCCTGGGGCAGCTCGACATAAGCCTCGGCCACCGGCTTGATGACATAGCGATCGGCCACCTGGTTGAAGGCGAAAATCGCCCGGTTCATCGGTTCGAGCGGATCGTTGGCTTCCTCGTATTGGCGCATTGCCGCGCGATCCGACGGATCGGGCGCGGTGGCGCAGGCCGCCAATCCCAAAGCCAAAGTCAGCCCTAGCAACCAGGGGCGCCATGCCCGAATACTCGTCACGCCTGGAATCTCCCCCCAAGGACACGATCGCACTCGCTCGAACTGCACGGTTCAAGTGAGTTCGCGGATCATGCCCCCGTATCGATCTCTCGGCCCCAGCCGAACATAGCCCCGCTGGGCGGGGGTGCGGAATGGGTGTTATGCGGCGACCGCGATCTCTTCTGTAATAAGGCAACGCCGCAACAGCCCCGCAACAGGCTCTTGCTCATTACATAAAGATATGTTTATATATGAGTATGGAGCCGATTCTGACCACCCTCCGCGCCGTGGCCGAGCCGACGCGGCTGCGCCTTCTGGCGCTGGCAGCGCATGGCGAATTGTCGGTCAGCGAAATGATGCAGATCGTCGGCCAAAGCCAGCCGCGGGTGTCGCGCCATCTCAAGCTTCTGGTCGAGGCGCGGCTGCTGGAACGCCATCGCGAGGGCACCTGGGCGTTCTATCGCCTGAGCGAAGCCGGCGATGCCGCGGTGCTGGCGCGGACGCTGATCGACCTGGTGCCCGAGGACGATCCGATCGCGGCGCGCGATCTCGACCGGCTGGGCCAGGTCAAGCAGGTCCGCGCCGAGGCGGCGGCGGAATATTTCCGCGCCATCGCCGCCGATTGGCACAAGGTGCGCGCGCTGCACGTGCCCGAGGCCGCGGTCGAGCGCGCCATGGTCGAACTGCTGGACGCCAAGCGCCCGGGCGGCATCGGCGCGCTGATCGACATCGGCACCGGCACCGGCCGCGTGCTGGAGGTGCTGGGGCCGCATTGCCAGCGCGCGGTCGGCATCGACATCACCCACGACATGCTGGCCATCGCCCGGGTCAACCTGGAGAAGGCCGGTCTCAAGCACTGCCAGGTGCGGCACGGCGACATGTACAATCTGTCGCTGCCCACCGGCGGCTTCGACCTGGCGATCTTCCATCAGGTGCTGCACTACGCCGACGATCCGCGCGCCGCCATCGCCGAGGCGGCGCGGGTGTTGCGCCCGACCGGGCGGCTGTTGATCGTCGACTTCGCGCCGCACGCCCTCGAATCGCTGCGCACCGAGCACCAGCATCGCCGCCTGGGATTCGACGACACCGAGATCGAGACCTGGCTGCGCGCCGCCGGCCTGCGCCCGGTCGAGACCAAGCGCCTGCCGGGCGATCCCCTGACCGTCAATCTGTGGCTGGCGGCGCGATGACCAGTTGGCAGCCCTCGGCGCTGGACGCCTTCGCCGCCGATGCGCATCGGCTGGCGGTGTCGTTCGAGTTCTTCCCGCCGCGCACGCCCGAGACCGAAGCGGCGCTGTGGAAGACGGTCGAGCGCCTCGCCCCCTTGCGGCCGCGCTTCGTTTCGGTGACCTACGGCGCCGGCGGCTCGACCCGCGCCCGCACCCACGCCATCGTCAAGCGCATCAAGGACGAAACCGCGCTGACGCCGGCGGCGCACCTGACCTGCGTCGCCGCCAGCCGCGACGAGGTCGACCAGGTGGCGCGCGACTATTGGGCCGCCGGCATCCGCCACATCGTCGCCCTGCGCGGCGATCCGCCCCAGGGCGAGACGCGCTACGCCCCGCATCCCCAGGGCTATCGCGACGCCGCCGCGCTGGTCGCCGGCCTCAAACGCGTGGCCGATTTCGACATCGCCGTCGCGGCCTATCCCGAGACCCATCCCGACGCCCTCAGCGCCCAGGCCGATCTCGACAACCTCAAGCGCAAGATCGACGCCGGCGCCGGCCGCGCCATCAGCCAGTTCTTTTTCGACGTCGAGCTGTTCCTGCGCTTCCGCGACCGCGCCCATGCCGCCGGCGTCGCCGTGCCGATCGTGCCCGGCATCCTGCCGGTGACCAACTACGCCCAGGTGGTCAAGTTCTCGGCCCAGTGCGGCGCCGGCGTGCCGCCGTGGATGGCGCGGCTGTTCGAGGGGCTGGACGGCGACCCCGAGACCCGCAAGCTGGTCGCCGCCACCGTCGCCTCGGAACAGTGCCGGCGGCTGCGGGTCGAGGGCTGCCGCGATTTCCATTTCTACACCTTGAACCGCGCCGATCTCAGCTACGCCATCTGCCACATGCTGGGCCTGCGCCCGGTCAAGGCGGGCTGAGCCATGTCGGACCTGCTGGCGGCCTTGCGCGCGCGCGTGCTGTTGTGCGACGGCGCCACCGGCAGCCGCGTCCAGGCGATGACGCTGGACACGGCGCGCGATTTCGACGGCCGCGAGAACTGCACCGAGGTGCTGAACCTGACCCGGCCCGACATCGTCCGCGAGATCCATCGCGGCTATCTCGCCGCCGGCGCGGACGTGGTCCAGACCAACAGCTTCGGCGGCTCGCCCTTGACCCTGGCCGAGTTCGACCTGGCGCCGCGGGCGGCCGAGATCAACCGCCGCGCCGCCCAACTGGCGCGCGAGGCGCTGGCCGAATTCGCCGGCGACGGCCGGACGCGCTTCGTGCTGGGCGCGATCGGCCCGGGCACGCGGCTGCCCTCGCTGGGCCATGTCGGCTACGACACGATCGAAGCCGCGCTTGCGGTGCAGGCCGAGGGCCTGATCGCGGGCGGGGTCGACGGCGTCTTGATCGAGACCTGCCAGGACCCGCTGCAGATCAAGGCCGCGATCAACGCCACCAAGCTCGCGCGCGCCAAGCTGAAGCGTCCCGCGCTGCCGATCCTGGTGCAGGTGACGATCGAGACCACCGGCACGCTGCTGGTCGGCACCGACATCGCCGCCGCCGCCACCATCGTCCAGGCGATGGGGGTCGACGCCATCGGCCTCAACTGCGCCACCGGCCCGCAGGAAATGGCCGAGCACGTCAAATGGCTGGCCGAGAACTGGCCGGGGACGATCTCGGTCCAGCCCAATGCCGGCCTGCCCGAACTGGTCGAGGGCCGCACGCATTATCCGCTCGGCCCCGACGAGATCGCCAAATGGCTGGAGCGCTTCGTGCGCGAGGACGGGGTCGGGCTGATCGGCGGCTGCTGCGGCACCACGCCCGCGCACATCGCGGCGCTGGATGCCATGCTGAAGCGGCTGGGCGGCGGCGACCACCGGCCCGCGCCCAAGCCGCGCGAGGTGCGCTGGACCCCGAGCCTGGCCTCGCTTTACCAGCAAGTGCCGCTGGCCCAGGAGAACGCCTTCTTCGCCGTCGGCGAGCGCTGCAACGCCAACGGCTCGAAGGCCTTCCGCGAGGCCCAGGCGCGCGAGGATTGGGACGCCTGCGTCGCCATCGGCCGCGAGCAGATCCGCGAGGGCAGCCACGCGCTCGACCTCTGCACCGCCTTCGTCGGCCGCGACGAAGTCCGCGACATGAGCGAGGCGATGAGCCGCCTGCGCGGCGCCGCCAACATGCCGCTGATGGTCGATTCGACCGAGCTGCCGGTGCTGGAGGCGGCGCTCAAGCTTTACGGCGGCAAGGCGGTGCTGAACTCGATCAACTTCGAATCCGGCGAGGAGCCGGCCGAGAAGCGGATGGAGCTGGCGCGGCGGTTCGGCGCGGCGGTGGTGGCGCTGACCATCGACGAGACCGGCATGGCCAAGGACGTCGACTCCAAGGTGGCGATCGCCAAGCGCTTGGCCGATTTCGCCTGCGGGCGCTTCGGCCTGCCGCAAGCGGACCTGATGATCGATCCGCTGACCTTCACCATCTGCACCGGCAACGAGGACGACCGCAAGCTGGGCCTGTGGACGCTGGAGGCGATCGAGCGCATCCGGCGCGAACTGCCCGAGGCGCAGCTCCTGCTCGGCCTCTCCAACATCTCCTTCGGCCTCAAGCCGGCCGCGCGCCATGTGCTCAATTCGGTGTTCCTCGATCACGCCGTCAAGCGCGGCATGACCGCGGCCATCGTCCATCCCTCGAAGCTGATGCCGTTGCACAAGATCCCGCCGGCCGAGGTCAAGGCGGCCGAGGACCTGATCTTCGACCGCCGCGCGCCCGGCTTCGATCCGCTGCACGCCTTCATCGCGCTGTTCGGCGACCGCGCCGCGCAAGGCGCCGCCGCCAAGGCGCGGCCGGAATCGATCGAGGATCGGCTCAAGCAGCGCATCGTCGACGGCGACCGCAAGGGGCTGGGCGCCGAACTGGACCAGGCCATGGCGCGCTACGCGCCGCTCGACATCGTCAACTCGATCCTCTTGGACGGCATGAAGACGGTGGGCGAGCTGTTCGGCAGCGGCAAGATGCAACTGCCCTTCGTGCTGCAATCGGCCGAGACCATGAAGGCGGCGGTGGCGCATCTCGAGCCGCACATGGAACGCATCGAGGGCCAGGCCAAGGGCACCATCGTCCTGGCCACGGTCAAGGGCGACGTCCACGACATCGGCAAGAACCTGGTCGACATCATCCTGACCAACAACGGCTATCGCGTGGTCAATCTCGGCATCAAGCAGCCGATCGGCAACATTCTCGACGCCGCCGCCGAGCACAAGGCCGACGCCATCGGCATGTCGGGCCTCTTGGTCAAGTCGACGGTGGTGATGCGCGAGAACCTGGAGGAGATGACCCGCGGCCAGTGGCGGGTGCCGGTGTTCCTGGGCGGCGCCGCGTTGACGCGGAAATACGTCGAGGAGGACTGCCGCCGCGCCTACGGGCCGGGCCGCGTCGCCTATGCCCGCGACGCCTTCGACGGGCTCGCGCTGATGGACAAGGTGGTGGGCGGCGGCTTCGATGCCCATGTCGAGGAGCAGGGGCAGAAGCGCGCCGGCCGTCCCGGTCATTCGACCCGCACCCTCGGCCAGGCCAGCGCGGAGGCGCTGCGGCCGGTCGATGCCGAGGAGACGCGGCTGCGGCGCGAGGAACTGGCCAAGGGCGTGGCCGTGCCGACGCCGCCGTTCTGGGGCGCGCGCGTGGTCGAGCAGGTGGCGGTCGACGCGCTGGTGCCGTTCCTCAACCAGGTCATGCTGTTCCAGTTCCAATGGGGCTATCGCAAGGGCGGCAAGTCGCTGGAGGAGTTCAAGGACTACGCCAAGCAGGACCTGCGGCCGGTGCTGAAGCGCATGCTGGAGCTGTGCAAGGCCGAGGACATCCTGCGGCCGGCCGCGGTCTACGGCTACTGGAAAGCCGCGGGCTCGGGCAACGACCTGATCCTTTACGAGACCGACGGCAAGACCGAGGCGGCGCGCTTCGCCTTGCCGCGCCAGCCGCGCCCGGGCGGGCTGTGCATCGCCGATTTCCTGCGCGATGCCTCGGCGCCCGAGCGCGACGTCATCGGCCTGCAAGTCGTGACCATGGGCCGCAAGGCCTCCGACGTCGCGCGCGCCTGGTTCGCCGAGAACCGCTATCGGGACTATCTCTATCTGCACGGGCTGTCGGTCGAGATGGCCGAGGCCCTGGCCGAGCACACCCACAAGCGCATCCGCGGCGAGCTGGGCTTCAGCCACGAGGACGACCGCGACATGGCGCGCATGCTGCGCCAGGGCTATCGCGGCTCGCGCTATTCGTTCGGCTATCCGGCTTGCCCCAACCTGGCCGACCAGCGGGCGTTGCTGAAACTCTTGGGCGCGGAGCGGATCGGGGTCTCGCTGACCGAGGAAGACCAGCTCGAACCCGAGCAATCGACCTCGGCCATCGTGCTGCACCACCCCCAGGCCAAATATTTCAGCCTTTAGGGCAGCATCGCGCTCGCCTCACCACGCCATCTCGGCGCCGTCATGGCCGAGGAAGCGGCCGTTGTCCTTGGCGTTCAGCCGGTCGATCGTCTTGCGCATGCCGGCAACCGACTGGGTAACGTCGAGCGGCGCCGAGGGCCCGCCCATGTCGGTGCGCACCCAGCCCGGATGCAGCGCCACGCAGACGAAGCCGCGCGGCGCCAGATCGACCGCCAGCCCCTGCATCGCCATGTTCAGCGCCGCCTTCGAGGTGCGATAGATGTAATAGGCGCCGCGATTGCCGCCGCCCTCGCGTTGCAGACGGGCATGCGAGCCCAGGCCCGAGGTGATGCCGACGATCTTGCGCAGGCTGCCGCGACCGAGATGGCTCAGCAGCGCCTCGGCCACGCGCATCGCCCCCAACAGGTTGGTGTTGAGCACGTCGCGCCAGAGCCCGTAGTCGAGAATGCCTAGCCGGTCGCGCTCGCGCGTGCCGACGCCGGCATTGAGAATGAGAACGTCGATCGCCTGGCCTTCGAGGGCACGGGCGAGATCGGTCACCGAGGCGTCGGAGTCGACGTTGAGCTTGTAGACCGCGACCCCGGCCTTTTTCAGCGCCTCGGCGCCGCGCGGATCGCGGCAGCCGCCCAGCACTTGCCAGCCGGCGGCGGCGTATTGGCGGCAAAACTCCAGCCCCAGTCCGCGGCTGGCGCCGGTCACGAATACGGTCGGCATGCTCCGGCCTCCTTGGCTGTCACCACGGCAGCGGCGTGCCGTCGTAGTTGTAGAACCGGCCATTGTCGGCCGGGGTCAGGCGTTCGATCAGCTTGGCCAGCGCCGCCGCGCTTTGTTCGGGCATCAGCGGCGCCGACGGCCCGCCCATGTCGGTACGCACCCAGCCGGGATGGACCACGACCAGGGTCAGTCCGCGCGGGCCAAGCTCGAACGACAGGCTGCGCATCGCCATGTTGACCGCGGCCTTCGAGGTCCGATAGGCCATCGAGCCGGCGCCGCCGACCTCGCCGATCGAACCCATGCGGCTGGACACGGTCACGATCTGCTTTCTTTCGCCGCGCGCCAAATGGCCGGCGAAGGCCTCGATCATGCGCACCGGACCCAACACGTTCACGTCCAGCATGCGGGCGAAGGCCGGATAATCGACCGAGCCCAGCGCCTCGCCGCGCCGCGCGCCGAGGCCGGCATTGTTGATCAAGAGATCGATCGACACGGCGTCCACCACCCGCGCCGCCGAAGCCACCGAGCCGGCATCGCTGACGTCCAATTGGACGATGCGGCCGGGAACGTCCTTGGCGGCATCGGGCCGCCGCATTCCCGCCAGCACGGTCCATCCGGCCGCGACGTAGTGTCGCGCCAGGTGCAGGCCGATGCCGCGACCCGCGCCGGTTATCAAGACAGTCGCCATGTCCTACCTCGTCCTACCCTCGTCACTTGGCCCTTGCCGGGAGACCCCGCCCGTGGCCTGATTGCGTCACGAAACAATAAGCGCGGAGCAGGCCATGGTCGAACGGAAATCCAGCGGCGCCCGAACCGTGGCCCTGGTCGGGCCGTCCCTTTCGGGCAAGACCACGTTGATGGAAAGCCTGCTGTTTGCCGCCGAGGCCCTCAAGCGCAAGGGCAGCGTCGTCGCCGGAAGCTCGGTCGGCGACGCCGCGCCCGAGGCGCGGGCGCGCCAGATCGGGGTCGAGCTCAACGTCGCGCAGTGCGAGTTCATGGGCGATCGCTACGCCTTGCTCGACTGCCCGGGCTCGATCGAGTTCCTGCAGGAGACCCTCAACGCCGTGCGCGGCGCCGATCTGGCGGTGGTGGTGTGCGAATCCGATCCGGCGCGGGCGCCGATGCTGAAGCCCTTCCTGCACGCGCTGGAAGAGGCCGGCATCCCGCGCATCGCCTTCGTCAACAAGATCGACCGCTCGGGCGTGGCGGCGGCGGCGATGATCGAGGCGCTGCAGCAGGTCTCGGCGGTGCCGGTGGTGATGCGCCAGTTCCCGCTGGTCGAGAGCGGCCGCACGGTGGGCTATGTCGACATGGCCAATCAGCGCGCCTATCGCTATGCCGACCACGCCGCTTCGGCGCGCATCGAGCTGCCGGCCGACGCCAAGACGGTCGAGGGCGAGGCGCGCTACAAGATGCTGGAGGCGCTGGCCGATCGCGACGACCGGCTGATGTCGGACCTGCTGGAGGAGAAGGAGCCCGAGGTCGGCACGGTGTTCGCCGACCTTACCCGCGACATGCGCGAGGGCCGCATCCTGCCGGTGATGTTGGGCTCGGCCGAGCACGACAACGGCATACGCCGGCTGTGGAAGGCGCTGCGCCACGAGACTCCGGAGGCGGCCGTGGCGGCGGCGCGTCTCGGGCTGGAGGCCGCCGGACCGCCGGTCGCACAGGTGCTGAAAACCTGGCATTCGCCCCAAGGCAAGCTGTCGGTGGCGCGAGTCTTCCGCGGCCCGCTGCATGACGGCGCCACCCTGAACGGCGAGCGCGCCGGCGGCCTGTTCCGGCTGATGGGCCAGCGGCCCGACAAGACTTCCGAGGTCCAGGCCGGCGAGGTGGTGGCGATCGCGCGGCTGGAAAAAGCCCGCACCGGCGACACGCTCTCGACCGCCGAGGTCGATCCGCTGCCGCGCGCCGAGTCCTTGTTCCCGGTCTATGGCTTGGCGCTGGCCGCGGCCGACCGCAAGGACGACGTCAAGCTGTCGGGTGCCTTGCACCGCCTGGTCGACGAGGACACCGGGCTCGGTTTCGGCCACGACCCCGACACCCACGAGCTGATCCTCTCGGGCCAGGGCGAGGTGCATCTGCGCGTCGCCTTCGAGCGGATGAAGAACCGCAACGGCCTGGTGGTCGCCGCCCGCGCCCCGCGCGTGCCCTACAAGGAAGCGATCAAGAAAGGCACCACCCAGCACGGCCGCCACAAGCGTCAGACCGGCGGCCATGGCCAATTCGGCGACGTCAAGATCAACATCAAGCCGCGCCAGCGCGGCAGCGGCTTCGAATTCGTCAACGCGGTGGTCGGCGGCGCCATTCCCAAGAACTTCATTCCCGCGGTCGAGGAGGGGGTGCGCGAATACCTCGCCAAGGGGCCGTTGGGATTCCCGGTGGTCGACGTCTCGGTCGAGCTGTTCGACGGCCAGTACCACGACGTCGATTCCTCGGAAATGGCGTTCAAGACCGCGGGCCGCATCGCCATGCAGGAAGGCCTGCCGAATTGCGCGCCGGTGCTGCTGGAGCCGATCTGCAAGGTCCGCATCCATATTCCCAACGCCGTCACCGCCAAGGCCAATGCGCTGGTCTCGACTCATCGCGGCCGGGTGCTGGGCTTCGATGGCCGCGCCGGTTGGCAGGGCTGGGACACGGTCGAGGCGCTGATGCCGCGCGCCGAGCTGCAGGGCATGATCGTCGAGCTGCGTTCGCTCAGCCAGGGCGTCGGCACCTTCGATTGGCAGTTCGACCATCTGGCCGAGCTGACCGGGCGGCTGGCCGAGCAGG
The DNA here is from genome assembly GCA_016869515.1 of Alphaproteobacteria bacterium. Classification (GTDB taxonomy): domain Bacteria; phylum Pseudomonadota; class Alphaproteobacteria; order VGDZ01; family VGDZ01; genus VGDZ01. Next base: position 12,465 of record VGDZ01000076.1, read on the forward strand.
CCATGCAGCAGGACAAAGCTCACGCCGCCTGACCGGCGGCCTGCTCACGCCGCCTGACCGGCGGCCGGTTCACGTCGAGTTGACTTGGCGCGCGCCGCGCGATGGCGATAATCCCGCCCGGAGGTCGGACATGCTGATACGAATTCCGCGCGGCTGGGAGATCAAGGAAAGCCAGGTTACGCCCGAGGCGGTGTTCCTCAACCGCCGCGCCCTGGTCGCCGGCGCGCTGGCCGCCGGGTCGGGCATCGCCGCTCCGGCTTTTGCCCAGGCCAAGGACGAGGACCCGTCCGCGGGGCTTTATCCGCTCAAGCGCAACGAAGCCTTCCAGGTCGACCGGCCGCTGACCGACGAGGCCACCGCCTCGACCTACAACAATTTCTACGAGTTCGGATCGCACAAGCAGATCTGGCGCGCGGCGCAGAAGCTGCCGATCCGGCCGTGGACGGTGCGCATCGACGGCCTGGTCGAGAAGCCGTTCGAGATCGCCATCGACGACCTGCTCAAGCGCATGCCGCTGGAGGAACGCCATTACCGCTTCCGCTGCGTCGAGGCCTGGTCGATGACCGTGCCCTGGGGCGGCTTCCCGATGAAGGCGCTGGTCGAGCTGGCGCGGCCGCTGTCGGCGGCCAAATACGTCGCTATGGACACCTTCCACAATCCCGAGATCGCCAGCGGCCAAAAGGCCAGCTGGTATCCCTGGCCCTATCGCGAGGGCGTGACCATCGAGGAGGCCGCCAACGAGCTGACTTTCCTGGTCACCGGGGTTTACGGCAAGCCCGCGCGCAAGCAGTACGGCGCCCCCTTGCGGCTGGCGCTGCCCTGGAAATACGGCTTCAAGTCGGTCAAGTCGATCGTGCGCTTCGAGTTCACCGACAAGCGCCCGGTCAGCTTCTGGGAAAAGCTGCAGCCGGCCGAATACGGATTCTGGGCCAACGTCAACCCGCAAGTCTCGCACCCGCGCTGGAGCCAGGCGACCGAGGAAGTCATCGGCACCGGCAAGCGCGTGCCGACGCTGCTGTTCAACGGCTATGGCGAGTTCGTCGCCAAGCTTTACGACGGCATCAAGGGCGAGAAGCTGTTCGTCTGATTCGAGCGCGCGAACGGCCCGGATGCGATCGCGCGGCCGATGCTTTCAAGTCGATCGCGCGCCGAAGCCGGAGGCATAGGCAAAAAAACTTATCCCCGCGCGACGCCGCCCGGCGTAATATCCCGCCGGCGGAATGGAGTCTGGCCGGGGCCGATGGGTCCGTTGCGGTACGATCGAATGGTGGAAGCCGCGTTGCGCGGCGTGGTGCGCGACGCGCTGGGCGTGGTTGCTTCGGTCGGCCTACCCGGCAACCACCACTTCTACATCGCCTTTCGCACCGACTTGCCGGGGGTCGAGATTCCGGACTATCTGCGCCAGCGTTTTCCGCGCGACATGACCATCGTGCTGCAGAACCGCTTCAGCGGCCTCGACGTGCAGGAGGACCGCTTCGCCGTCACGCTCTATTTCAACCGCATGCCCGAGCGGCTGGTGGTGCCGTTCGCCGCCGTGACCTCGTTCACCGATCCCTCGGTCAGCTTCGTCCTTCAGTTCCGGGCCGAGGACCAGCAGGCCGCGGGCGAGATCCGGCCGACGGCCCCGGCCGAACCGCAAGCGCAGGCCGAGACCAAGCCGCCGGCCGAAGCCCGGCCGGTTTCCTTGCTGCGGCCGACCGAGGCCGCGCCGGCGCCCGCGTCCAGCCCCGATCCCGCCGCCGAGGGCGAGGCCGCCTCGGCCCAGGCCGCCGCCGCGCGCGGCCAGGTCATCAGCCTCGATTCCTTCCGCAAGAAGCAATAGGGCGCGACCGGCGCCCGCCGGAGATCCGCCATGAGCGCGTTCCAATATCACGAGATGTTTCCGCTGGGCGTCGACGACACGCCCTATCGGCGGCTGGAAGGCGACTTCGTCTCGACGCACAAGCTGGACGGCGAGACCGTGCTCAAGATCAAGCCCGAGGCGCTCAGCCAGCTGGCGTTCGAGGCCATGCGCGACATCGCGCATCTGTTCCGGCCCGGACACCTGGCGCAGTTGCGCGCCATCCTCGACGACCCCGAGGCCTCGGCCAACGACAAGTTCGTGGCGCTGGAATTGCTCAAGAACGCCAACATCTCGGCCGGCATGGTGCTGCCCTCCTGCCAGGACACCGGCACCGCCATCGTCATGGGCAAGAAGGGCCAGTACGTCTGGACCGAGGGTTCGGACGAAGAGGCGCTCAGCCGCGGCGTCTTTCGCGCCTATACCGAGACCAATCTGCGCTATTCGCAAGTCTCGGCCACCGACATGTACCGCGAGGTCAACACCCGCACCAACCTGCCCGCCCAGATCGAGCTCTTCGCCACCAAGGGCAAGGGCTACGAATTCCTGTTCGTCGCCAAGGGCGGCGGCTCGGCCAACAAGAGCTTCCTGTTCCAGGCCACGCCCTCGGTGCTGGAACCGGCGCAACTGCCCAAGTTCATCGACGAGAAGATCCGCACGCTCGGCACCGCCGCCTGCCCGCCCTACCACCTGGCGATCGTCATCGGCGGCACCTCGGCCGAGTTCAACCTCAAGACCGTCAAACTGGCGTCGTGCCGCTATCTCGACGCGCTGCCCAGCGCCGGCGGGCAGCACGGCCAGGCCTGGCGCGACCAGGCGATGGAGGCCGAGGTGCTGAAGCTCAGCCAGCGCACCGGCATCGGCGCCCAGTTCGGCGGCAAGTATTTCTGCCACGACGTCCGCGTCATCCGCCTGCCGCGCCACGGCGCCTCGCTGCCGATCGGCATCGGCGTGTCGTGCTCGGCCGACCGCCAGGCCAAGGCCAAGATCACCGCCGACGGCGTCTTCCTCGAGCGCTTCGAGACCGATCCGGCGCGCTATCTGCCCGAGCCTTCGGCCGAGGGCGCGGCCGGCGAGGTGGTCAAGATCGACCTCGACCGGCCGATGAGCGAGATCCGCGCCACGCTGACGCGATACCCGATCAAGACCCGGCTGGCGCTGAGCGGCACGCTGATCGTCGCCCGCGATGCCGCCCATGCCCGCATCAAGCGCGAGACCCTCGATCAGGGCAAACCGCTGCCGGATTTCTTCCGCGAACGCGCGATCTACTACGCCGGCCCGGCCAAGACCCCGGCCGGCCACGCCTCGGGCGCGTTCGGCCCAACCACCGCCGGCCGCATGGACAGCTTCGTCGGGCCGTTCATGGAAGCCGGCGGCAGCTTCGTCACCCTGGCCAAGGGCAATCGCGGGCCGATGGTGCGCGAGGCTTGCAAGAAATACGGCGGCTTCTACCTGGGTTCGATCGGCGGCGGCGCCGCCAAGCTGGCCCAGGACTGCATCCGCAAGGTCGAGACCTTGGCCTTCCCCGAACTCGGCATGGAGGCGGTGTGGAAGATCGACGTGGTCGACTTCCCCGCCTTCATCGTCATCGACGACAAAGGCAACGATTTCTTTACGGGCATTTGATTGCACACAACGCGCGAAGGGCCTAATTTAATCGCTCGGCAGCTTGTTCCACGGGGCATGGCGCAAGCGCACAGAAGGAGCGCGAGGCATGGCCAGGATCGTCGTCATCGACGACGACCCGATATCCTGCAAGCTGGCGGCGACGCCGCTGCAGCAGGACGGGCATACGGTCGACTCCTTCACCGAGCCCCAGGCCGGGTTGCGGGCGACCTTGGAGCACCCGCCCGCGCTGTTGGTCACCGACCTGATCATGCCGGGGCCGGACGGCATCGAGATCATCAAGGCGGTCAAACGTTCCCATCCCGAAGTCAAGATCGTGGCCATGTCCGGCGGCGGCAGCGCCGGCAAGGACCTTTATCTGCGGATGGCGCGCAAGCTGGGTGCCGACGCCATCATCCGCAAGCCGCTCGACCAGGGCGAATACGCCGAGGCGGTCAGCAAGTGCCTGGCATGAGCGCCGGGGCAAGCGAATGATCGAACTGCATACCTGGACCACGCCCAACGGGCGCAAGATCTCGATCGCGCTGGAAGAACTCGGCCTGGCCTACAGCGTGCACCCGGTCAACATCTCCAAGAACGAGCAGTTCCGGCCGGAGTTCCTGGCGATCAGCCCCAACAACCGCATTCCCGCGATCGTCGATCCCGACGGACCCGGCGGCAAGCGCCTGGCGCTGTTCGAATCCGGCGCCATCCTGATCTACCTCGCCGACAAGACCGGCAAGCTCTTGGCGCGCGAGGGCGCCCAGCGCTACGCCGCCATCCAATGGCTGATGTGGCAGATGGCCGGCTTCGGGCCGATGCTGGGCCAGGTGCATCATTTCAAGCGCGCCGCTCCCGAGAAGGTGCCCTACGCCATCAAGCGCTATTTCGACGAGGCCAAGCGGCTTTACGGCGTGCTCGACAAGCAATTGGCCGGGCGCGACTACATCCTCGATGCCTATTCGATCGCCGACATCGCCTGCTATCCCTGGGCGATGCGCTACGACTGGCAGGAAATCGACCTGGCCGAATTCCCCAACGTCCAGCGCTGGATGGGGACGATGGGCGCAAGGCCGGCGGTGCAGCGCGGCATGCAGGTGCCGAAGCCGCCGGCGTGAAGCGCTCGCTGACCATTCGCGGTCATCGCACTTCGGTCTCGCTCGAACCCGAGTTCTGGACTGCGCTCAAGACCATCGCCCGGGCCGAGCGCAAATCGCTGGCGGCGCTGGTGGCCGAGATCGACTCCCAGCGCCGGGGGCCGCTGACCCGCAATCTCCGGCTGGCGGTGCTGAAAAGGCTCAGCGACCCAAGGTCTTGAGCAGGTCGCGGATTCCGGTGGCGAAATTGGGATCA
>VGDZ01000077.1 GCA_016869515.1 Alphaproteobacteria bacterium
CGCGCTGGCCCGGCACCGGCGCGGGGCTGGTCGCGCGCCACGAGCGCGGCGCGGTGCGCCTGAGTTGGAACCCGCCCACCGGCCCGGTCGCCGGTTACGACATCTATCGCGCCGAAAGCGACGGCCAGGCCAGGGTGATCGAGGCGGTCAAGGCGCCGAAATGCCAGGACCGGCTGGCGCTGGGCGGAATGCAGTATCGCTATTACGTCCGCGCCTACGATGCCGCCGGCCGCTCGAGCCCGCCCTCCAACGTCGTCAGCCTCGATCTTGCTTTGCCCGATTTCGGAACGGAGGCCGGTCATGCGGCTTGAGCCCAGTTCCCATGTCGACAGCTTCTGCCGCGACAACCTGCCGCCGCCCGAGCAGATGCCGGCGATCGACCTTGCGGGCGTGGCCGAGGTCGCGGCCTATCCCAAGCGCATGAACTGCGCGGCCGAACTGCTGGACAAGCGCGCCGCCGCGCATCCCGAGCGCCTGGCATTTTCCTCCGAGCGCGAATCCCTGACCTATGGCGAATTGCGCGCCCGCGCCGACCGCATCGCCCATGTGTTGCGCGACGACCTCGGTATCCGGCCCGGCAATCGGGTGCTGCTGCGTTCGGCCAACAATCCGGCCTATGTCGCCTGCTGGTACGCGGTGCAGAAGGTCGGCGGCGTGGTGGTGGCGACCATGCCGATGCTGCGGGCGCGCGAACTGGCGACGATCGCCGATCTGGCGCGGATCGAAGTCGCGCTGTGCGATCTGCGCTTGCGCGCGGAGATGGACCTGACCCTCGGCCGCGCGGCGACCCTCAAGCGGATCATGTATTTCGGCGGCGGCGATCTCGATGCCGCCGCGGCCAAGAAGCCCGAACGGTTCGAGACCCACGACACCAGCGCCGACGATGTCTGCCTGATCGCCTTCACCTCGGGCACCACCGGACCGCCCAAGGGGGCGATGCACTTCCATCGCGATATCCTGGCGATGTGCGATACCGTCTCTCGATACGTCGTGCGGCCGCGGCCCGACGACGTGTTCGTGGGTTCGCCGCCGATCGCATTCACCTTCGGGCTGGGCGTGCAGGTGTCCTTTCCGATGCATGCCGGCGCCGCCAGCCATCTGATCGAGACCCCCTCGCCCGAGGCGCTGCTGGGCGCCATCCAGGCGCGCCAGGCCAGCATCCTGGCCACCGCGCCGACCATGTACCGCGCCATGCTGCCGCTGCTGGGAAAATACGACCTGCGCTCGCTCAGGACCTGCGTCTCGGCCGGCGAGCATCTGCCGCTGGCGACCTTCAAGGCTTGGCGCGAGGCCACCGGGATTCGCATCGTCGACGGGCTGGGTTCGACCGAGATGCTGCACATCTTCGTCTCGGCCGCGGGCGACGACATCCGCCCCGGCGCCACCGGCCGCGCCATTCCGGGCTATCGCGCCCGCGTCGTCGACGAGCACGGAAACGAGGTTCCGCTCGGGACGATCGGGCGGCTGGCGGTGCAGGGTCCGACCGGCTGCAAATATTTGGCCAATCCCGAGAAACAGCGCCAATACGTGCGCGACGGCTGGAACTATCCGGGCGACGCCTATCTCCAGGACAAGGACGGCTATCTGTTCTATCAGGCGCGCACCGACGACCTGATCGTTTCGGCCGGCTACAACATCTCGGGCCCCGAGGTCGAAACCGCGATGCTGGAGCATCCCAAGGTGCTGGAATGCGCCGTGATCGGCGCGCCGGACGCCGAGCGCGGCCAGATCGTCAAGGCCTTCGTCGTGCTGAAGGCCTCGGCCGAGGCCGGCGAGGCCATGGCCAAGGCGCTGCAGGACCACGTCAAGGCGACCATCGCCCCCTACAAATATCCGCGCGCGGTGGCGTTCGTCGACTCCCTGCCCAAGACCGCCACCGGCAAGCTGCAGCGCTTCGTGCTACGCGAAAAGGAATGGGCCGGGGCGAAAAAAGCCTGATAGCATCGCCGCCTCTCGCCCGCGGAGCCCGTTATGAAATTCGGTTACTTCACCCTGTCCGACAATCGCTACAAGAACCTGGACCGCACGCCCGAACAATTCGTCGAACAGATTTTCGAACAGGCGCTGCACGCCGAAGCCGTCGGCCTGAACTCGGCCTGGATCGGCGAGCATCATTTCAACCTGCTGGGCGTCAACGCCTGCCCCAACATCCTGCTGGCCAAGCTGGCGGGCGCCACCAAGCGCATCCGATTGGGACCCGCCGTGGTGCTGCTGCCGGTTCACCACCCGCTGCACGTCGCCGAGGAGTGGGCGACGCTGGACCTGCTCAGCGGCGGCCGGGTCGATTTCGCCGCCGGCCGCGGCTACGACCGGCTGGAATACGGACCCTTCCAGGCGCCGTTCGAGCACTCGGCCGAGATCTTCGCCGAGGGCTTGGAAATCCTCTGGCGGGCCTGGACCGAGCCCGGCAAATGGTCGCACAAGGGCCGCTTCTACCAGTTCGATGCGCTGGAGGTGCGGCCGCGGCCCAAGCAGAACCCGCTGCGGCCCTATGTCGCATGCTTTTCGCGGTTGTCGATGGAATTGGCGGCGCGCAACGACTGGCACATCATGTTCGCGCCCTTCGCCGCCGCCATGGTCTATGGCGATCTCGCCGGCGCGGTGCGCGCCTTCCACGCCGAGGCCGCCAAGCATGGGCGACCGCCGCGCCGCGCCATGTGCAGCTATTTCATCCACATCGCCGACACGCCCGCGGAAGAGCGCTTCGGCCGCGAATCCCTGATCCGCTACTTCCACGAGGCGCTGATCGCGGCCTTCCCGGCCGACGCCAAGACCGTGCCGCCGACGCTGAAATACTTCCTCGACATCGTCGAGACCCTCAAGAACATGAAACCCGAGGCGCTGACCTCGAAATCGATCCTGGTCGGCCCGCCGACCAAGATCGTCGAGGACCTCAAGCGGGTCGAGGCCGCCGGCATCGCCGAGGTCATCCTCTACTTCAACTACGGCGCCAAGCCCCACGCCATGGTCAAGGATCAAATGTCGCGCTTCGCCGCCGAAATCATGCCGGCCTTCGCCTGATGCCCCTGGCCGCGCGGGCGCGCTTCCTGCTATAAAAATCGCAAGCTTCGAGCCAATCCGAGGGAGGAAACGATTATGAAATATGCGCTTTTGGCCGCCGCTTCGGCGCTGGCCCTGGCGGTCCAGCCGGCCGCCGCCCAGATCAAGATCGGCTTCATCTCGACCTTCACCGGTCCGCAGGCCGCGATCGGCAACGACATGCGCGATTCCGCCAACCTGGCACTCGAGCATCTCGGCGGAAAAATGGGCGGCAAGGACGTGCAGATCGTCTACGAGGACGACACCTTCCGCCCCGAGGTCGGCAAGCAGAAGACCGACAAGCTGATCCAGCAGGACCGGGTCGACATCGTCACCGGCTTCATCTGGTCGAACGTGCTGCTGGCCAGCTACAAGAGCGTGCTCGATGCCGGCAAGATCCTGATCTCGGCCAATGCCGGCCCCTCGCAGCTGGCGGGCGATCAGTGCCACGAAAACTTCTTCTCGGCCTCGTGGCAGAACGACCAGACGCCGATGGCGATGGGCGAAGCCATGAACCGCAAGGGCATCAAGAAGCTCTACATCATGTCGCCCAACTACGCCGCCGGCCGCGACATGGCCGAGGGCGTCAAGTCGACCTTCAAGGGCGAACTGGTCGGCCAGGACCTGACCAAGTGGCCCGACCAGCTCGACTTCGCCGCCGAGCTGTCCAAGGTGCGCGCGGCGCGGCCCGACGCGCTGTTCGTGTTCTACCCGGGCGCGCACGGCGTCCAGATCCTGACCCAGTACAACCAGTCGGGCCTCAAGGGCACGGTGCCGCTCTACGCCGCCTACACCATCGACGCGCTGTCGCTGCCGTTGCAGAAGGAACAGGCGCTGGGCGTGCTGGGGACGCAGCACTGGGTCAACGACCTCAACAACCCCGCCAACCAGAAGTTCGTCGGCGACTTCCGCAAGAAGCACGGCGGCAAGTTCCCGTCCTTCTACGGCCAGCAGAGCTACGACGCGGTCATGCTGATCGCCTCCGCGGTGCAGGCGGTCAACGGCAATGCCGGCGACGTCGCCGGCATGCGCGCCGCCCTGCGCAAGGCCAATTTCCAGTCGACCCGCGGCGCCTTCAAGTTCGGCAGCAACCATTTCCCGATCCAGAACTTCTATCTGCAGGAAACGGTGAAGTTGGCGGACGGCACGCTCAGCCTCAAGACCGTCGACACCGTGTTCACCGCGCATCAGGACCTGCATGCCGGCAAGTGCCCGATGAAGTGGTAGACGCGGCCAAGTCGCCGTAGACCGAGGATCGGGGCGCGGGATTAACTTCCCGCGCCCTTTTCCGGCATGGACCTGATCCTGATCCTCGAGCAGACGCTGAACGGCGTCCAGCTCGGCATGCTGCTGTTCCTGCTCACCGCCGGATTGACGCTGGTGTTCGGAATCATGGACCTGGTCAACCTGGCCCATGGTTCGCTCTACATGATGGGGGCCTATTTCTTCGCCACCTTCACGCGCCTGACCGGTTCCTTCCTGCTGGGCGCGGTGCTGGCGCTGGTGGCGACGCTGATCCTGGGGATCGTGGTCGAGATCGTCGCCCTGCGCCGGCTTTATGCCCGCGATCATCTTGACCACGTGCTGGGCACCTTTGGCCTGATCCTGTTCTTCAACGAGGCGGCGCGGCTGGTATGGGGTCCGGCCGGGATGTCGATCCCGCTGCCGCCCTATCTGGCGCGTGCGATCGAGATCCTGCCCGGCGTGCCCTACTCGGCCTACAAGGCCTCGATCATCGTCGTCGGCCTGGCGGTGGCGGGGTTTCTCTATTGGCTGGTCGGCCGGACGCGCATCGGCATGCTGATCCGCGCCGGCGCCTCGAACCGGGAAATGGTCGGCGCGCTCGGGGTCAACATCAGGCTGTTGTTTACGCTGGTGTTCGGGCTGGGCGCGGCGCTGGCGGGTCTCGCCGGCGTGATGGACGCGCCGATCCGCACCGTGCAGATCGGCATGGGCGAGAACATCCTGATCTTGGCCTTCGTCGTGGTGGTGATCGGCGGCATCGGCTCGATCCGCGGCGCCTTCGTCGCCTCGATCCTGGTCGGGCTGATCGACGTCATGGGCCGCGCCTTCCTGCCCGAGCTGCTCAAGCTGTTCATGACCCCGATCGCGGCCTCGACCGCGGCGCCGGCGATTTCCTCGATGCTGATCTACGTCGCCATGGCGGGCGTGCTGGTGTTCCGGCCCGAGGGCCTGTTCCCGGCGCGGGGCGGCTGAAGCATGAAGTCGCTGGATGCGCGCGGCTGGACGGCGCTGGCGCTGATCCTGCTGCTGGTCGCGGTCCCGCCCTTGGCGCGGACCTTCGATCAGAACTTCTATCTGCTGCTGTTCACGCGCGTCGTCATCATGACCACCGCCGCCATCAGCCTCAACCTGATCCTGGGCTATGGCGGCATGGTCAGTTTCGGCCACGCCATGTATGTCGGCATCGGCGCCTACGCCGTCGGCATCAGTTCGTTCCACGGCCTGAACGACGGCTGGGCGCAGATGGCGCTGGCGATGGCGGTGGCGGCGGTGGCGGCGTTGGCCATCGGCGCCATGTCGCTGCGCACCAAGGGGGTCTATTTCATCATGATCACCTTGGCCTTCGCGCAGATGATCTATTTCGTCGCCGTCGGCCTGTCGCGCTATGGCGGCGACGACGGCCTGACCGTCAAGCGGCGCTCGGATTTCGGGCTGTTCGGGCTCAAGGACCCGGCGGTGCTGTACTACGTCGCGCTGGCGGTGATGCTGGCGGCGCTGTGGCTGTCCTGGCGCATGGTCAATTCGCGCTTCGGCCTGGTGCTGCGGGGCGCCAAGTCGAACGACCGTCGCATGGCGGCGATCGGCTTTGCCACCTATCGCTATCGCCTGGCGGGCTTCGTCGTCGCCGGCACGATGTGCGCGGTCGCCGGCGTGCTGCTGGCCAATTTCAGCGATTTCGTCAGCCCGGCGACCATGCATTGGACGCGCTCGGGCGACCTGATCGTCATGGTCGTGCTGGGCGGCATGGGCAGCCTGTTCGGGCCGCTGTTCGGCACCGTCGCCTTCCTGCTGCTGGAAGAGGTGCTGTCGGGCATCACCGAGGCCTGGCAGATCATCTTCGGACCCCTGCTGCTGGCGCTGGTGCTCTATGCCCGCGGCGGCATCGACGGCTTGCTCGCCAAGCGCACGGAGCGCGGCGATGGCTGAGCCGCTGCTGACCATCGACCGACTGGTCAAGCGCTTCGGCGGCCTGACCGCGACCGACCACCTCTCGCTCGAGGTCATGCCGGGCGAAGTTCATGCCGTGATCGGCCCCAACGGCGCCGGCAAGACCACGCTGATCGCCCAGATCGCGGGCGAGCTGCGGGCCGATGCCGGCGAAATCCGCTTCGCCGGCGAGGACATCACCCGGCTTCCGGCGCCGGCGCGTTCGCATCGCGGCCTGGCGCGGTCGTTCCAGGTCACCTCGCTGTTCGCCGACATGACGGTCGAGGACAACGTCGCGCTGGCGGTGCAGGCCCATGACGGCCACTCCTTCCGCTTCCTGGCCGATGCCCGCAGGGATGCGCGCTTGCGCGATCCGGCGCGGGCGGTGCTGGCGCGGGTCGGCCTGGCCGAGCGCGGCCAGGTGCGGGCTGCCGCCCTCTCGCATGGCGAACAGCGCCAACTCGAGATCGCCTTGGCGCTGGCGACCCGGCCGCGGCTGTTGCTGCTGGACGAGCCCATGGCCGGCATGGGAGCCGAGGAATCCGCGCGCATGATCGAGCGCCTGCGCGGCATCAAGAGCCAAGTCACTATCGTCCTGGTCGAGCACGACATGGACGCGGTGTTCGCGCTGGCCGACCGCATCACCGTGCTGGTCTACGGCCGCGCCATCGCCACCGGCCGTCCCGACGAGATCCGCCGCAATGCCCAAGTGCGCGAGGCCTACCTCGGCGACGAACAGGCGGCTTCGTGATGCTCGCGGTCGAAGGCCTCGAAACCTATTACGGTCAAAGCCAGGTGCTGTTCGGAATCGGCTTTGCGATCGCCGCCGGCGAAGTCTGCACCCTGCTGGGTCGCAACGGCATGGGCAAGACCACGACCATCCGCTCGATCATGGGGCTGACTCCGCCGCGCGCCGGCCGCATCAGCTTCGAGGGCCGCGAGCTGCGCGGCCTGCCCTCGCACGCCATCGCCCAGTTGGGGCTCGGCTTGGTGCCGGAAGGCCGCCAGATCTTTCCCAACCTGTCGGTACGCGAGAACCTGATCGCCACCGCCCGCCCGCCCCGGCCCGGCGCTGCGACCGAGCCCTGGACGGTCGAGCGCGTGCTGGCGCTTTTCCCGAGGCTGGCCGAGCGCGCCACCAACATGGGCAATCAGCTCTCGGGCGGCGAACAGCAGATGCTGGCGATCGGCCGGGCGTTGATGACCAATCCGCGCCTCTTGCTGTTGGACGAGGCGACCGAGGGTCTTGCGCCCCTGATCCGGCAGGAGATCTGGCGCTGCCTCGATGGCCTCAAGCGCGCCGGCCAATCGATCCTGGTGATCGACAAATCGGTCGCCGCCCTGACCAAGCTTGCCGACCGCCATTTCATCGTCGAGCGCGGGCGCGTGGTGTGGTCCGGCAAATCGGCCGAGCTGGCGGCGGATGCAGCTCTCCAGCACCGCTATCTGGGCGTGTAGCGACAGGAGTGCGATCGACCCGAATGGAATCGCGCAAGATCCGTCCCGGTCGTGAATCGCACTCCAGTGTCGGATACGGGGGCATGATTCACGATCCGTCTTGAACCGCAAGGCTCAAGACGGATCGGTCATGCCCTAGGCAATTCGACCTATTGCCGGCCCCGGCGGCGCTGGTTAGCTTTCTCTTTGGCGCGGGAAACCCGCCGGGCAAGGGGGTCGGTAGTGGATTTTCACGATACTTTGGACAAGTCGTTGCGGTATGCGCGCGATGCGCTCGAGCACATGGCCAAGCGCGGCATTCCGGCGGTGCCCAAGAACTTCGCGGTTTGGTACGGCTATGCCGCCGGCCAGAACCCCGACTTGACGCGCACCATCAACGTGCTGGTGCAATCGGGCAAGCCCTTCACCGACGCGTCCAACGACGAGCTGTTCGAGCAGTTCATCGGCTTCGGCACGCAGAACGAAGCCATGGCCAAGGCCAATGAGAGCCTGGAGCACCTGGTCGGCCAGGTTGCCGACATCCTCGGCAATGCCGGCGCCGACGTCTCGCGCTATGGCAGCTATCTGCAAGGCGTGTCGGGCCAGATCGATCCCGCCGCCGGCGCCGCCGGCCTCAAGATCCTGGTGCAGGAGCTGCTGGCCGAAACCAAGAAAGTCGAGCAGCAGAACGCGCGGCTGTCCCAGCAGCTCGACAAGTCCTCGAGCGAGGTCAAGACGCTGACCGACTCGCTGGAAAAGGCCAAGCGCGACGCCATGACCGACGGCCTGACCGGCATCAACAACCGCAAGCATTTCGATCTGTCGCTGCGCGATCTCTGCGCCCAGTCGATGGAAAGCGGACTGCCCCTCTGCCTCCTGATGGTCGACATCGACCATTTCAAGAAGTTCAACGACACTTTCGGCCATCAGATGGGCGACCAGGTGCTGAAGCTGGTGGCGCGGACCATGAGCGACGTGATCCGGCCGGGCGACATGGCGGCGCGCTATGGCGGCGAGGAATTCTCGGTGATCATGCCCAATGCGCTGATCGACGATGCCGAGCAGATCGGCAATGCGATCCGCGAGGCGGTGGCGTCGAAGAAGATCACCAAGCGCTCGACCGGCGAGGTGCTGGGCACGATCACGCTCTCGGTCGGCATCGGCCTCTACGCGCCGGGCGAGCCGCTCGGCAAGCTGGTGCAGCGCGCCGATGCCGCGCTCTATACCGCCAAGCGCGGCGGCCGCAACCGCGTCGTCTCCGAGCTGCAGATCGATCCGGCCGAACTGGCGCAGCAGGGCCTGGCCAAGGCGTCGTAATCACCCGACCGCGGCGGCTTCGCGCCAGGCGCGATCCAGCGCCGCAACCCGCCTGGCGATGACCTCGGAATCGAGCCGCGCCGCGCCGGCCCCAAATTTGAGGCGCACGCCGCCGTCCTTGAGCTTGAGCTTGGTGCGACCGAGCAGCGCCGGCGATCCCGCCGCCAAAGTGTGGCCCAGCCGCAAGGCCGCGCCCAACGCGCCCGCTCCGGCGATCGTCTCGACCGGCACCAGCTTGCGCAACTGGTCGGCCACCGTCGCGTCGACCCGGCCGAGATAGCGCGCATGCACCGCTGCCGCCAGAAAGGCGCGGCCGGGATGATCGATGCCGACGATCGGCGCGCGCAGCACGCGCTCGAAGGCGTGCATCGGCCGGTATTCGGGATGCTCCTGCCAGGCGATGTCGGAAAAGAGGCAGGCGGCGTGGCGTAGCCGCCGGGTCGCCGCGTCCTGGTCGGCAAACATGCGGTCGGTCCAAGCCAGCAGCGCATCGCCGAAGGCGCCGCCGTCGCGCGACTGGCGCCTGGCCGCCGCCAGCAGCGGATCGCGCTTGCGTTCGGCCGCCGGCAACAGGTCGTGCAACAGGCCTTCGCGCAGGCCATGGGCCGAGAACACGACGTTCCTCGGTCGCCCGGCCTTAATCAAGCGCCGCAGCACCAGCGCCGCCGGCCGCATGGTGTCGATGCGGCGGCTGGACAGGCCTTCGATGCCGCCGAGCGATTCCCGCGACAAGCCGCCGACCACCGAGGTCAATGCCGCCATGGCGTCGGCCGGCGCCTGATAATGATGGATGACGTGCAGCGGATAGCGCATCTGTCCCATGTGCAGCCGCGCCAGCGCACGCCAGGCGCCGCCGACGGCATAAAGCGTGCGGCCCTCGAGCGCGCCGCGCAGCCAACCGACTTCCGACAGCGCGCGGTCGACGGTCTGCTTGGCATCCCCCGCGCCGGCGAGACGCAGCGGCCCGAGCGGCAAGGTGGTCTGTCGCCACGGCTCGCCCCCCATCAGCGTCACCAATTCGAGGCTGCCGCCGCCAAGATCGCCCATCACCCCCGCGGCCGCCGGGATGCCGGAGACCACGCCCAGCGCCGACAGCCGGCCCTCCTCTTCGCCCGAAATCACCTTGAGCCGCACCCCGGTCTCGGCCCGCACCCGCGCGGCGAAGGTCTTGCCGTCGCCGGCATCGCGCAGGGCCGCGGTGCCGACCGCTTCCAGCCGCGCCACGCGCATCGCCTTGGCCAGCACCGCGAACCGGCCGATGGTGGCCAGGGCCGAGGCGGCGCCCGCCGGATCCAAGCGCCCCCTTTCGCCCAAGCCGCGACCGAGCCCGCACAGCACTTTTTCGTTGAACATGGTGGCGGCGGCGCGATGCAGGCCGTCGAACACCACCAGCCGCACCGAATTCGAGCCGACGTCGATCACGCCGACCCGCCGCTCGCCGGCCCCGCCTTTGCGCGCCATCGGCTCAGCCGTCGTCCAGCACCAGGCGCGGCACCTGATCGGGATCGCGCAACGCCTTGCCGCGCCCCGACAGGCTGGGATGAGTCATGAAATAGGTGTGGGCGTTGAACGCCCCATCGCCCGCCTTCTGGCGGGTGTAGACGCCTTCGGCGTCGAGCGTCCAGCTCTGCGCCTCGTCCTTGAGATTGGCCACCATGATCTGGTCGAGCACGTGGCGATGCACGGTCGGGTTCTCGATCGGCACCAGGGTTTCGACGCGGTGATCGAAATTGCGCACCATCCAGTCGGCCGAGGAAATGAACACCTTGGCCTCGCGATGCGGCAGGCCGTGGCCGGCGCCGAAGCAGACGATGCGGCCATGCTCGAGAAAGCGGCCGACGATCGACTTGACACGGATGTTGTCGGACAGGCCGGGCGCGCCCGGGCGCAGGCAGCAGATGCCGCGCACCACCAGGTCGATCTGCACCCCGGCCTGGCTGGCGCGATAGAGCGCGTCGATGGCGCGGGCATCGACCAGCGAGTTCATCTTGGCCCAGATCGCCGCCGGCCGGCCGGCGCGGGCGTGCGCGATCTCGGCCTCGATCAGCTCGAGCAGCGTCTCGCGCAGCCATTGCGGCGAGGTCATGATCTTGGCCAGCCGCGCCGGCGCGGCATAGCCGGTCAGGTAGTTGAAAAGATAGGCGGCGTCGCGCGCCAGCACCGGATCGCAGGTGAAGAACGACAGGTCGGTGTAGATCCGCGCCGTGATCGGATGGTAGTTGCCGGTGCCGAGATGGACGTAGCTGCGCAGGCTCTCGCCCTCGCGCCGCACCACCAGCGAGACCTTGGCGTGGGTCTTGAGCTCGACGAAACCGTAGACCACGTGCACGCCGGCGCGCTCGAGATCGCGCGCCCAGCGGATGTTGGCCTCCTCGTCGAACCGCGCCTTGAGCTCGATCAGCGCGGTGACGGACTTGCCGGCTTCGGCGGCGGCGATCAGCGCCTTGACGATCGGCGAATCCTTGGAGGTGCGATAGAGCGTCTGCTTGACCGCCACCACCTCGGGGTCGGCCGCGGCTTGCGCCACGAACTGCGCCACCACGTCGAAAGTCTCGTAGGGATGGTGGATGACCATGTCCTTGGCGCGGATGGCGGCGAAGATGTCGCCGCCGAAATCGCGGATGCGTTCCGGGAAGCGCGGGATGTAGGGCACGAACAGCAGATCCGGCCGGTCGTCGGCCACCAGCTGCGACAGATCGCTCATGCCGAGGATGCCGTCGACCGCGACCATGGCGTCGGCCGGCACGTGCAGCTCGCCGGCGACGAAATCGCGCAGCGCCTGCGGCATGGCGGCATCGACCTTGAGCCGGATGACCGAACCGCGCTTGCGTCGTCGCAGCGCGGTCTCGAAGTACTGGATCAGGTCGTGGGCTTCTTCTTCGACCTCGATGTCGGAATCGCGGATGACGCGGAACTGGCCCAACCCCGCCACCTCGTAACCCGGGAACAGCCGGTCGAGAAACAGCCGGGCGATGGTCTCGGTCGCGACCAGGCGGCTGGTCTTGCCGGGCAGGCGGTGGAAGCGCCGCACTTGGCTGGGGATCGGCACCAGCGCGCGCAATTGCGAGCCGTCGATCCGCCGGCGCAGGGACAGCACCAGCGAGAAGCCCAAATTGGGAATGAACGGAAACGGATGCGCGGGATCGATCGCCAGCGGCGTCAGCACCGGAAAGATGTGCTCGAGAAAACGCTGTTCCAGCCAGGCGATGTCCGCCGGATCGAGACCCTCGATGCCGATCACCGCCAACCCCGCCCCGGCCAGAAGCGACTTCAGCTCCAGCCACACCCGTTGCTGATCGGCCATCAGCCGCCCGGCGCGATCGTTGATCGCGGCGATCGCCTGTGCCGGCGTCAGGCCGTCATCCGACCGATGCGTGACGCCGGCGTCGACCTGCCCGCGCAGGCCCGCCACCCGCACCATGTAGAACTCGTCGAGATTGTTGGCCGAGATCGACAGGAAGCGCAGCCGCTCGAGCAGCGGATGGCGCGGATTGGTCGCCTCCTCCAGCACGCGCTCGTTGAACGCCAGCCAACTCAGCTCGCGATTGATCAGCCGCTGGGGCGAGTCCGGTCCCGGCGTCTCAGCGGTTTCAGTCATCGGCTTGAGTTGGGCGCTGTTCACGATCCTACCCCGTCGCTCGGGCGATTATACGCCGTCTCGGCCGTCCGCGACCCGCGTCACAGCGTCCCGGGATAAGCGCCCCCGTCCATCAGCAGATTCTGGCCGGTGATGAAGCCGGCCTGGGCCGAGCACAGGAAGGCGCAGGCCGCGCCGAATTCCTCGGCCGTGCCGAAGCGCTGGGCGGGATGGGCCTTGAGCCGCTGGGCCTCGAACTCGGCCGGCGTGATCCCGGCCTTGGCCGCGTTGTGGGCCAAGCTCGAGACCAGGCGGTCGGTCCGTACCTGGCCCGGCAGCAGGTTGTTGATGGTGACGTTGTGGCGCGAGACTTGGCGGGCAACGCCGGCGACGAAACCGGTCAGGCCGGCGCGGGCGCCGTTGGACAGGCCGAGCTCCGGGATCGGCGCCTTGACCGCGCCCGAGGTGATGTTGACGATCCGGCCGAAGCGGCGCGCGATCATGCCGTCGATCGTCGACTTTATCAGGAAAATCGGCGTCAGCATGTTGGCGTCCAGCGCCTTGACCCAGGCCTCGCGCTCCCAGTCGCGAAAGTCGCCCGGCGGCGGGCCGCCGGCATTGTTGATCAGGATGTCGGGCGCGGGACAGGCGGCCAGGGCCGCGCGTCGGCCCTCCTCGGTGGCGATGTCGCCCGCCACTACGCCGGCGACGTTGCCGCCGGCGGCGCGAATCTCGGCCGCGGTCGCCTCCAGCGCCTCGCGCCCGCGCGCGGTGATGGTCACCGCCACCCCCTCGGCCGCCAACGCCACCGCGCAGCCCTTGCCCAGCCCCTTGCTGGCGGCGCAGACCAGCGCCTTGCGCCCCTTGATGCCAAGATCCATGGTCGGACTCCTTCGTTCGAGAATGTCAGGCGGCGAGATCCAGCGTCGTGCGCGCCAAGGGCACGGTCACGGCGCGGCCCTCGGCCAAGGCGGCGCGATCCAGCCGCTCGACCGCCGCGCGCGCCGCCGCATGCGAGCGTTCCAATCGTGCCGCCAGCCAACCCACGACCTCGTCGCCGACACGCAATTGCCGGTCGGCGAACAGTTTGCCGATCAGCGCCCGGAACAGCGCGTCGTCGGGCGCGCCGAGGGCCACCGCCACCACCGTCGTCAACCGCGTCGCCAAATCCGGCCGCTTGACCGGCCAGCGCGCCGGCGGTTCGCGGTCGACCAGCAGCAGGCCGTGGCCGTTCTCGGCCATCAGGTTCATGGCATGGACCAGGCTTTCTTCGGGCGCCCGCGCCGCGTCTTCCAGCACGATCGCGCCGCGGATCCCCGCCGGGTCGAGATCGGGACCCGCCAGGCTGGTGGCGCCGCTGCGCGCCGCCCACACCGCCGCAAGATGGGTCTTGCCGCTGTCGGCCGGCCCGTGCAGCGCCAGCCGGCGCTGGGGCCAGTCCGGCCAGCGCTCGACCCATTCCAAGGCGACACGGTTGGCCTCGGACGCCAGGAAATCCTCGCGCCCGAGCGCCGGCCGATGCGGCAGGCCGAGGCCCAACTGGCTCATGGCTGCTGGCGGTAAAGCTGGCTGTCGCGCCAACGCCCGAAGCCGAAGCGCACCAGCACCGCGATCAGCGCCGCCACCGGCACCGCCAGCAGCACGCCGACGAAGCCCCACAGCGCGCCACCCGCCATCAGCGCAAAAATCACCCACACCGGGTGCAGACCGACCCGGTCGCCGACCAGATAGGGCATGAGCAGGAAGTTCTCGATCGTCTGGCCGACGGCGAAAATGCCGATGATCACCGCCAGCGGCTCGATCGCCAGGCCGTGCTGCGCCAGCCCGACCGCGATCGAAAGCCCGAAACCGGTCAGTGCTCCGACGTAGGGGATGAACGCCACCGCCCCCGCCAAGATGCCGATCGCCAATCCGAAATTAAGCCCGGCAACCGACAGCGCCAGGCCGTAGAAGATGGCTTGCGCCAGGCACACCATGGCCTGGCCGCGAATGAAGGCCGCCAGCACCTCGTCCATCTGCTTGGCCAACAAGCGCACCGTCGGCGCCTGGCGGCGCGGCAGCATTTCGTCGACCCGAGCCACCAGCATGTCGTAATCGCGCAGCAGGTAGAACGCCACCACCGGGGTGATGACGATCAGGCTGACCAGGTTGAACAGCGCCATCCCGCCCGACCACAGCGAGCCCAGCACGTCCTTGACCCAGCCCAGCACCGTTCCGGCCAGGCCGCCGACCGCGTCCTGCGCCTTTTGGCGCACCGTGTCCTGGCCGAACTGCTCCATCACCGACTCGGCCAGCGGCATCAGCGTCTCGCGCAGGGCGTCGATTACTGCCGGCGCGCGCGCCGCGAGACCCAGCACCTGGGTGTGCAGCGCCGGCACCACCAGCACCACCGCCAAACCGACGACGGCGAAGAAGGCCAGCGTCACCAGCGTCGTCGCCACCGTCCGGCCGATGCCGGCACGCTGCATGCGGTCGACCACCGGATCGAGGAAATAGCCCACCATCACTCCGGCGACGAACGGCAGCAGGATGCCGCGCAGCAAATAGATCGCATAGCCCAGCGCCACTGCGCTTGACGCGGCGATAAGCCACTGCCTTCCGGTCATGCTCCCACCTTCTTGACCGAGAATTCGCCGCGCCGCGTGAACAAATAGCCCAGGCCCGAAGCCAGGGTACTGGCGGCGACCAGCCATACCCCCGGCCCGATCCAGGCATCGAGCCCGAAATCGAACGCGCTTTCCGACAGCACTAGCGCCGCCAGCGCGATCTGCAAGCCGGTATTGATCTTGGACAGCAGCGAGGGGTCGATGTTCAACCGCCGCTCCATCATCGCCATCAGCACCATCGCCCCCACCAGCATGGCGTCGCGGAACACCACCAGGATCACCAGCCAGGCCGGCAGCATGCCCTTGACGCCGAGCGCGATGTAGATGCTGACCAGCAGCGCCTTGTCGGCCGCCGGATCGAGCGCGCGGCCGAGATCGCTCTGGCTGCGGGTCAATCGGGCCAGCGCGCCATCGACCGCGTCCGACACGCCGGCGGCGACGAACACCCAGAATGCCGGCTGCCAGTCATCGGCCAGGATCAGCCACACCGTCGCCGGCACGGCCAACAACCGCCCGAAGGTGATCAGATTGGGCAGGTTCACGGCCGAGCCGTCGCCGGGCGCAGCCGCACGGTCCAGAACCCGTCGCGCTCGACCAGTTCGATCTCGCGCGCACCCAGCACCGCCGCCAATTGCTGCGCATCGCCGTGGTGATGCAGCGTCAGCGCCATGCCAGAGGTGGACATGGCGGTTATGTCGACCCGCCTGATGGCGGCGACTCCGCCCAGCCTTTCGCGCAGCCGCAACCACTCCTGCAGCCCTCCGACCGGCGCGCGCGCCGCCAGCCGCGCCAGCGGGCCGGTCGCGGGAATCCGCGCCTCGCGTCGGAAATCGGTCTCCATCCGGGCCGCTAGCGCCGACACCGCGGCATCCAGCAACGCCGCCTCCGCCCCCTCGCCCTCGCCCGCGCTTTCGAAACTCTGCACCATGGTCTTGGGCCCCGAGGCGCCGCGGAACTCGACCGTGACGTCGAGCGCGATCTTGTTGCTGCCGAGATCGCGGCGCAGCTTGGCGGTGGCCAAGGCCACGTCGGTCGTGCGGTATGCGCCCATCAGCGCGCGCAGCGATTCTTCGTCCAGCGCCTGCGCCTTGTCCGGCGGCAGCAAGCCCTGATCGCGGCGATCGCCGCGCGGCATCACGATCGGCTGCAGCCGGCTGGCGGCGTCGACCTTGATCCAGGCGCCGCGCCAGGCGCCGGCCCCGTCCCACAGCGCCAGGCCGCCCGCCACTTCCAGCGCCGGAACCAACAGGATCGGCTTGCCGGCGGCCTCGATGTACTCGATGCCGCCGCCGCGCAGCAGCGCCCGCACCGGATCGGGCCTGAAGACATAGGTCATGCGCGCGATCCAGCGCGTGCCCGAGCGCCGCTCCTGCTCGACCTCGAAGCCCTGCACCAATTCCTCGATCTTGGCGTCATCCAGCGCCGGCGGTCGCTGCTCGCCGCCGACAAGACGCTGCATCAGCCGTTCGAAGGCGACGCGCTGGCCCTTTTTGATCGCCAAGTCCTTGGCCTGGGTCGCGCTGTCGGCGGTTTCGTCGACGCCGACATCGCTGACGGTGAACGCAGCCAAATCGGCCCGGCCCGGCGCCTGTGCCGCCGCCGGCCAAGCCGCCGCAGCAGCCAGAATCATCGCCCATGCCAAGACCCGATGCATCGCCATTGCTTTCCGTCCGCCATGCGCTATCACTGGCGCGCATCGGCCGCGCCAAGCATACAGATGACCGAAAAGCCCGCCAACCGCCTCGACTATCGTCAGGCCGGGGTCGACATCGACGCCGGCAACGCGCTGGTCGAGCGCATCAAGCCGCTGGCGCGCGCCACGCGCCGCCCCGGCGCCGACGCGGCGCTGGGCGGATTCGCCGCGCTGTTCGATCCGCGCGCCGCCGGCTTCAAGGACCCGCTGATCGTCGCCACTACCGACGGCGTCGGCACCAAGCTCAAGCTGGCCATCGCCACCGGCCGCCACGACAGCATCGGCATCGATCTGGTGG
>VGDZ01000078.1 GCA_016869515.1 Alphaproteobacteria bacterium
CCGCGCAGCCGGCGCCGCCGGCGCCCAGCACCAGCACCGTCCGTCCGCGCGCCGCGCCCTCGCCCAGCTCGGCCGGCAACGCGGCGCGAAAGCCGCCGCGATCGGTGTTGTAGCCGTGACTGCCGCCGTCGGCCTCGAACACCACGGTGTTGACCGCGCCCGCCTCGCGCGCCGTATCGGCGACGCGATCCAACAGCGCCAGTACCGCTTCCTTGAAGGGATGGGTGATATTGACGCCCAGCATCCCGACCGCCCGCGCGCCGTCCAGCGCCTGCTGCAGCGTGCGGCGGTCGCGCTTGGCGAACTCGATCAGGTGATAGCGCCCCTCGAGGCCGTGGGCGGCGAAAGCGTCCTCGTGCAAGGCCGGCGCCAGCGAGAGGGCGATGTTCTCGCCGATCAGCCCGATCAGGGGACGCGCGCTCATGCCGCCGGTCCTTCTACGGCCGCGCCGCGCTCGAATCGCGGCCGGCAAGGCGGGTCGGGATACCGCCGTGAATTCAATGGTCGGAGCGGCGGGATTTGAACCCGCGACCCCCAGTCCCCCAGACTGATGCGCTACCAGGCTGCGCTACGCTCCGACCGGGCGCGGGACTATAAGGCATGATCGATCTGTCTTGAACCATAGAGTTCAAGACCGATCGCGGATTATGCCCTCGTATCCTGCTCTGGACCGCGATCCGCGGTTCATAGGTAATCGCGGCCGGCCGCGCGCAATGCTCGCTTGGTCGCCTCAAACCAATCCGCGTTGACCGTGACCGGTCAACGCGCCCTCAGGGCATGATCGCTCGATCTTGAACCACAGGGTTCAAGACCGAGCGTGAATCATGCCCTGGTATCCCCCTCTGGAGTGCGATTCACGACCAGAATGGAATCGCGCGAGCGATTCATTCTGGTCGATCGCACTCCCGCCGGACGGGCGCATCCGCGCCAGACCGCGATCGGTTTGCATGGAGTTGAAGACGCCGTTCCATGCAAACCAGGGATCGCGGTCCAGAGGACGCTACGAGGGCAAGATTCACGTTTGGTCTTGAACCGCCGGTTCAAGACCAAACGATCTTGCCCTTGGCTTACGCGCCATAAGGCGCGCGGCCTCAATGGCCGTTCCAAGCTGCGATGAGTCAAGCTCATCGCAGCTTGGTATCACCCCTTGGCGCGCAGCATCGCCGCCAGCCGGCCGAGTTCGTCGATCGTGGTCTCGATGCGGCGGCGCTGCATCACCGTCAGCCCGGTGCCGGGCGCGGGCGGTGCGCTCTCGATCTCGGCCGCGCTCTCGCCCTCGCTCGGCAGCCTGGCGCCCGAGCGCAGCAGCTTCTGCGCGCCCTTGATGGTGAAGCCCTGGCGGTAGAGCAGCGTGCGGATGGTCTTGAGGGTCTCGACGTCCTGCGGGCGGTAGTAGCGCCTTCCGCCGCCGCGCTTGAGCGGACGGATTTCCTTGAACTTGCCCTCCCAGAAGCGCAGCACATGCGCCGGGATGTCGAGTTCGTCGGCGACCTCGGAAATGGTGCGGAACGCCTCGGGCGCCTTGGCCGGGCGACGCGGCGGCGCGGAAGGCGCGGCGCCGTTCTCGGACATCAACGCGCCTTGCCGCCGTTGTTTATGTGGTTCTTGAGCAGATGCGAGGGCCGGAACACCAAGACGCGCCGCGGCAGGATCGGCACTTCCTGTCCGGTCTTGGGATTGCGGCCGATGCGGCGGCCCTTCTGGCGGACCGAGAACGAGCCGAAGGACGAGATCTTGACCGCTTCGCCGCGCACCAGCCCGTGCGCGATGCGGTCCAGCACCGCCTCGACCAGATCGGCCGATTCCGAACGCGACAGGCCGACTTCGTGATAGACCGCCTCGCTGAGCTGGGCGCGGGTAACGGTTTTTTCGGTCATGACGCGGCGGTCCTCGGGCTGGCGAAAAGGGACCGTAGCAAGCCCCCGCGCCGGGCGTCAATAAGGGCGCTTCATCAAGGCCCTAGACGGATTTATTGAAGGCGCGCCGGAATCGACGGCGACTACCAACGCGCGAGCGCGGCGCCCCAGGTGAAACCGCCGCCCATGGCTTCCATCATCACCACCTGGCCGGGCTGGATGCGGCCGTCGCCGACCGCCTCGGCCAGCGCCAGGGGCACCGAGGCGGCCGAGGTGTTGCCGTGGCGATCGACCGTCACCACCATCTTTTCGCGCGGCAGGCCGAGCTTGCGCGCGGTGCCGTCGAGAATGCGCAGATTGGCCTGATGCGGCACCACCCAGTCGATGTCCTGCACGCCAAGGCCGGTCCCGGCCAGGGTCTCGCCCACCACCGCCGAGAGATTGCCGACGGCGTGCTTGAACACCTCGCGGCCCTGCATGCGCAGCTGCCCGACCGTGCCGGTGGCGGAAGGTCCGCCGTCGACGTAGAGCAGGTCGTGCTTGCTGCCGTCGGAATGCAGCGCGGTCTTGAGGATGCCGCGATCGGCCGCGGTGCCCGCGCCGTCCTGCGCCCGCAGCACGGTCGCGCCGGCGCCGTCGCCGAACAGCACGCAGGTGCCGCGGTCCTTCCAATCGAGGATGCGGCTGAAGGTCTCGGCGCCGATCACCAGCGCGGTGTCGGCCTGCCCGGCCTTGATGAAATTGTCGGCCGTGGCCAAGGCGAAGACGAAGCCCGAGCACACCGCCTGGACGTCGAAGGCAAAGCCGCGGCTCATGCCCAGGCCGGCCTGGACCGCGCAGGCGGTGGCGGGAAAGGTCTCGTCGGGGGTGGCGGTGGCCAGCACGATCAGGTCGAGCGCATCGGCCTCGAGCCCGGCCTGGTCGAGCGCGGCCTGCGCGGCCTTGAGCGCCAGGTCCGAGGTCTTCTCGCCGGCCGCGGCGATGCGCCGCTCGCGGATGCCCGAGCGCTCGACGATCCACTCATCCGAGGTGTCGACCATCCGCGCCAGCTCGGCATTGGTCATCACTCGCTCGGGCAGATAGGCGCCGACGCCGGCGAAAACCGAACGCCGCATCAGCGCGCCCCCGCCGCCGTCGGCTGCTCGCTCTTGAGCCCGCGCATGTCGGCGATGATGCGGTCGCCGATGCGGTTCTCGGCCAGCTCGATCGCCACCCGGATGGCGTTGGCGAAGCCGATCTCGTCGGTGCCGCCGTGGCTTTTGACGACGATGCCGTTGAGGCCCAGGAACATGGCGCCGTTGTAGCGCCGGGGATCGACCGTATCGCGCACCCGATCGAAGGCCGGCCTGGCCAGGAGATAGCCGCCGCGCGCCCGCCAGGTCGCGGACAAATTGGTGCGCAGCAGGCCGGTCACCATCTTGACCGCGCCCTCCATCGCCTTGAGCGCGATGTTGCCGGTGAAGCCGTCGGTGACGGTGACGTCGACCTCGCCCGAGAGGATGGCGTCGCCCTCGACGAAGCCGAGGAACTCGAACGGCAATGCGCGTTCGCGCAGAAGCTGCGCCGCCAGCCGCACCTCGTCATGGCCCTTGAGGTCCTCCGAGCCGACGTTGAGCAGCCCGACCCGCGGCCGGGCGATGCCGATGACGACGCGGGCGAAGGCCGCGCCCATGATGGCGAACTGCACCAGGTTGTCGGCGTCGCACTGCACGTTGGCGCCGAGGTCGAGCATGCAGGAGATGCTGCCGATCTTGGTCGGCATCACCGAGACGATCGCCGGGCGGTCGATCTCGGGCAGGGTCTTGAGCTGGAACATGGCCAGCGCCATCAGCGCGCCGGTGTTGCCGGCCGAGACCGCGCCCTGGGCGCGGCCCTCGCGCACCGACTCGATCGCCATGCCCATCGACGAACCGCGGCCGCGACGCAGCGCCTGGCTGGGCTTCTCGTCGCCGACGATGACCTGGTCGGAGTGGACGATCTCGACCGCGCCGGCCAGCGCCGTCTTGGCCGCGACCAGCGGCTCGAGTCGGGCCCGGTCGCCATGCAGCAGGAAGCGGGTTCCGGGATGGCGCCGCGCCGCCAGCGCGGTGCCCTCGATCGCCATCTCGGGCGAGCGGTCGCCGCCCATGGCGTCGAGCGCGATGACCGGCGGCTGGCTCAACCGCGGCGCTCCGGCCGGATCCGGTGCTGGCTCAGGCCTCGCTCGCCGGCGTCGCCTGGGCGACGACTTCGCGGCCGTCGTAATAGCCGCAATGGCCGCAGACGTGGTGCGGGCGCTTGAACTCGCCGCAATTGGGGCATTCGGCGTAGCGCGCCGGCTTCAGCGCCTGATGCGCCCGGCGCATGCCGGTCTTGGCGGGACTCTTTTTCTTCTTGGGGACGGCCATGGACGGAACGGCTCCTTGCGTGACGGTAGGGCGATCGGCTAGCGGCGTGTCTGCCGCAGCGTCGCCAAGGCTGCGAATGGGCCGCTCGGGCCCGGCTGGTCCGCGGCGGGACCGGTGGAATACCCCTCGAAGGCGATGCCGGGCTTGCGCGGATAGGGATCCAACGCCAGACCCAGCTGTTCGGCCACGATTTCGCCCAGGTCGATGGCGCCATCGACGATGGCCTCGGGCGGGTCGTCGTCGTCGGGCGCGAAATCGGCCGCGGGCGGCGGCGTGGCGGCTGGGGCATAGACCAGCCGGAAGGGCTCGTCAATATCCGCCGGCACCGGTTCGAGGGTGACGACGCAGGCCTGGGACAACCGCGCCTCCAGCCGGCCTTCGACCGTGACCGTGCCGTCTTCGCCTGGGGTCAGGGTCAGGGCGGCTTCCAGCCGGTCGAGCGCCACCAGCCCGAAGCGCCGCGCCAGCGCCGCGCGCTCGGCCGGATCGGCGGCGACACGGCGCTCGAGCGGCCGATCGCCCAGCTCCTCCAGCGTCAGCCGGCGGCTGAACTCGGGCGCGGGCACGGCCTTGCCTTTCGCGGCGGGGGAACGTCGCGACCTCCGGACGGCGCCCTTGCCGGCGGCTTTGCGGTCCGGTCTGGTCATGGCGGGACCTTAGACCAAGCGCCGGCGGAAAGGAATCGCCTGCCGGGATCAATCGGGCGGCGGCGCCGCGAAATCGACCCGGCCCGCCAGCAGCGCGTCCGGTGCGATGCCGTCCAAACCCGCGGCGGCGGCCTGGACATAGTCCGCCAGCCTTGCCGGCAAGGCCGCATCGAGCTCGGCCAGCGTGCCCCAGACGTTGCGGCGCAGCGCCGCCGCCAGATCGCCCCCGGCCAGCGCGCCGTCGTAGGCCGCGACCCGGCCCATCAGCGCGCTGGCCATGCGCCGCACGCGCGGCCCGACGCCGAGATCGCCCGCCCCCATCTCGCGCAGATTGCGGTCCATGTCGTCCATCATCAGATCGAACAGGTCCTGGCCCAGCGCCGCGCCTTCGGCGCCGACCGCCTTCAGCCGCCGCAGCACAAGCGCCACGTGCAGCGCGATCAGCTCGAACCGGCCGTCGAGCGTGTCGGGCACCGCCAGCGTCCGATAGAAGACAGGCGCGCGGGCGCGCGCCACGGCGGCGTCGTACAACGCTCCCGCCGCCGCCGCCCGTTCCGGCGGTCGCCACCATCTCCGCCACAGTTCCATCAGCATGGTCCCGTCGGTCCCGTCCGTGCTACGCTGGAGCGTTCGAGACGGAGACCTAGCGCGATGATCGTCCGACCGCAACGCTGGATCCTAGGCCTGGCCCTGATGGCCGCGGCCTGCGGACCGTTCGTCGACATACGCGGCTACGTTCCCGACGCCGATCAGATCCAGCTGTTGCGCGTCGGCCAGCAGACCAAGGACCAGGTCACCGAACTGCTCGGCTCGCCCTCCAGCCAGGCGACCTTCGAACAGGTCGATGCCTGGTACTACATCAATCGCCGCATCGAGCGCACCGCCTTCTTCGAGGACATCGTCACCGACCAGAAGGTGCTGGCGATCCATTTCGGCCGCGACGGCCGGATCGCGCGCATCGAAGGCTTCGGCCTCGACGACACCCGCAAATTCGCGCTGGTCCAAGCCACCACGCCGACCCATGGCCACGACCTCGGCATGCTCGAACAGCTGTTCGGCAATATCGGCCGTTTCAATGTCACCGAGGATCAGAAGCGGACCCAGATCCTGAATCCGTCCCGCAACTAATCCCCAACCACCGCTCCATCGCCCGAAAACGCGAAACGCCGGTCTCTCGACCGGCGTTTGCGACTCCGAAGGCTCGCGCGACGCTCAGTGCGCCAGCATCGCCAGCAGCAGCAGGGCGACGATGTTGGTGATCTTGATCATCGGGTTGACCGCCGGGCCGGCGGTATCCTTGTAGGGATCGCCGACGGTGTCGCCGGTGACGGCGGCCTTGTGCGAATCCGAGCCCTTGCCGCCGTGATGGCCTTCCTCGATGTACTTCTTGGCGTTGTCCCAGGCGCCGCCGCCCGAGGTCATCGAGATGGCGACGAACAGCCCGGTGACGATCACGCCCATCAGCATCGCTCCCAGCGCGGCGAAGGCGTCGGCGCGGCTGCCCGACACCCACAGCACCAGCCAATAGCAGACGATCGGCGCCAGCACCGGCAGCAGCGAGGGCACGATCATTTCCTTGATCGCGGCCTGGGTCAGCAGATCGACCGCCTTGCCGTAATCGGGCTTGGCCTTGCCTTCCATGATGCCGGCGATTTCCTTGAACTGCCGGCGCACCTCGACCACCACCGAGCCGGCGGCGCGGCCGACCGCGGTCATGCCCATGGCGCCGAACAGGTAAGGCAGCAGCCCGCCGATGAACAGGCCGACGACGACATAGGGATTGCCCAGGCTGAAGTCGACCTTGACGTCCTTGAAGAAGAACCGCAGGTCCTCGGTGTAGGCCGCGAACAGCACCAGCGCCGCCAGCCCGGCCGAGCCGATGGCATAGCCCTTGGTCACCGCCTTGGTGGTGTTGCCGACCGCGTCCAGCGCGTCGGTGATCTTGCGCACGTCCTTTTCCAGGTTCGACATTTCGGCGATGCCGCCGGCGTTGTCGGTCACCGGGCCGTAGGCGTCCAGCGCCACCACCATGCCCGCCAGCGCCAGCATGGCAGTGACGGCGATGGCGATGCCGAACAGGCCGGCCAGCTTGTAGGTGACGATGATGCCGACGCAGATGATGATCGCCGGCAGCGCGGTCGCCTCCATCGACACCGCCAGGCCCTGGATGATGTTGGTGCCGTGGCCGGTGGTCGAGGCCTGGGCCACGCTGCGCACCGGGCGGAAGGCGGTCGAGGTGTAGTACTCGGTCACCCACACGATCAGGCCGGTGATGGCCAGCCCGACCAGGCCGCAATAGAACAGGTGCCGGCCGAGGAAGGTCTTGCCGGCGACGGTCATCTGCCCGCCGGCGCCGACGGTCCAGTCGGTGACGAACCAGAGGCCGATGGCCGACAGCACGCCGGTGGCGATCAGGCCCTTGTAGAGCGCGCCCATGATCGACTGGCTGGGGCCCAGCTTGACGAAATAGGTGCCGATCACCGAGGTGACGATGCACACCCCGCCGATCGCCAGCGGATACATCATCATGGTCTCGGCCTGGGCGCCGGTGAAGTAGAGCGAGGCCAGCACCATGGTGGCGACGATGGTGACGGCGTAGGTCTCGAACAGGTCCGCCGCCATGCCGGCGCAGTCGCCGACATTGTCGCCGACGTTGTCGGCGATCACCGCCGGGTTGCGGGGATCGTCCTCGGGGATGCCGGCCTCGACCTTGCCGACCAGGTCGGCGCCGACATCGGCGCCCTTGGTGAAGATGCCGCCGCCGAGACGGGCGAAGATCGAGATCAGCGAGGCGCCGAAGCCCAGCGCCACCAGCGGATCGATCAGGGCGCGGCCCGAGGCGCCCATCGCCTTGAGCGCGCCGTAATAGCCGGCCACCGCCAGCAGGCCCAGCCCGACCACCAGCATGCCGGTGACGGCGCCGGCCTTGAAGGCGATCGACAGGCCGTTGGCCAGGCCCTGGCGGGCGCCCTCGGCGGTGCGCACGTTCGAGCGCACCGAGACGTTCATGCCGATATAGCCGGCGGCGCCCGACAGCACGGCGCCGATGGCGAAGCCGACCGCGCTGGTCAGGCCCAGCGTCGCGCCCAGGATGACGATCGCGACCACGCCGACCATGGCGATGGTGCGGTATTGACGGTTGAGATAGGCCTCGGCGCCGAGCTGCACCGCGGCCGAGATTTCCTGCATCCGCGCCGTGCCGGCCGGCATCGCCAGCACCGCCTTGGCGGTCACCAGGCCATACGCCAGGGCGAACACCCCGCACAGGATGATCAACCACAATGCCGTCGTCATGATTTTTTCCCTTGTCGAATCGGGCGCGGGCGCGCCCCGAAAGCGCGCCCCTATTGCCAGAAAAGCCGCCCGCCCGCAACCGCGCGCGGGCGGGTGCCCGGCGTCGGGCCGGTGATTGTGTCCCAGTTCTTGCGCGAACGCGCCGAGCGGAGCCGATATGCCCAGGCGGCTTTGGCTATGTCGCCGTGCCGCGTGCCGCTATTGCAACCGCAGAAAAACCCTTCGACTGGTTTTGATTCTTGAGATTTTTTCCCGATTTCCCAGCCTCCTTTCTATCGGCGCGCTTTTTGCCGCCATCCTCACGCAGGGGCTCTCCTTCGTCAGCGGACCACAACGAGCCGGGACGCGGAATTCTATAAAAATTGGTGTCCTCTTTCTTTGAGGGATCGTGCTTAGCTTTCGAGCCTTCTCTCCCCTTAAACCGCCCTAAAGCCCCTTTGAGATAATCCTCCCTCAATTCGACGCAAAGCCATCGACGATGTAATCGCTCGGCGATTTCTCCCGTCATGCAGCTGCCGGCAAACGGGTCAATAACCAAATCCCCGCGCTCGGTCAGCATGCGAATGAAATACTCCGGCAAGTCCGCCGGGTAGCGTGCCGGATGCACGGGCAGCCCGTGTTCCTGACAGTACCGAATATAATGGCTATTGCTCTCCGTATTCGGAACAGCAATTAGGTTGGGCGGTATCGCCGCGCCATTGTTGACGGCAAATTTGTCGCTGATGTCATGCCCGGAGGGCCGTTTTTTGGCTCGATAGCCGTTCGTCAGTAGATCTTTCATGCTCGGGCTATAGGGTTGAAGCACCCGCCGATTGCTTGCCTTTGGCCAAGGAGTCTTTCCAAGCCACCAGATCGTATTGATCGCATCTTTCACGCGAATTCGCCGTACCGTGACCCATTCGGCGGGTGTTGGCAATTTCGATGGATTCCACCAATAAAAATCCTGAGCCAAATGGAAATTGAATTCCTCGCAAAGCGCGATCAATAACTTGAAGTGGTAGAGATGGCGGGTGGGCCTTCCTTGATTCCACGCTCCGCCAATATCAATCACCAGACTGCCGGAATTCTTAAGTACCGCGTGAAACCTCGCTGCGAAAGGCCGAAACCATTCTATATATCGATCTGCGTCCACATTGCCGTATTCCTTTTTTCGAACCAAGCCAAATGGTGGACTTGTCATAATTAGATCGACGGACGACTCGGGCAATGTCGCGAGCGCGTCGAGCGCGTCGCCAAGCACTGCCGCACCATGGGCGGTCTCGATAAACGGTTTACGTTGCGGCTTCACGGTCACGTTCGACCATCCAATTCCAAACCTTTCTGCTTCATCGCGTGGCGCGCCTCTCGTGTGAAAACATCGACAATCGCCGATGCGTTGGTGGCGATAGCGTCAAGATCGTCACCATTCATCATCACGATGGCGAGATTCGTGTCCGCCATGATTTTATTTGCGTATCGCCGCGCCTCGGCGCCAATTTCGCCAGTCGTTAGCAAAACTATCGCGTTGCTCTTAAGCAAATGAGTTAAGCCGACCTCCTTGGCCACATCGTCGAGCCCCACGCGCTCGGTATTCTTGCATTGGATCTGCCAACGCGAATACACGAGCCTCGTCGATTCGAAAATCAAATCCACTTCCGCGCCACCCGTGGCCTCCCCGCGCAAGCGTGTCGCCACGTAATCCATGTCGATTAATCGCATAAGTTTGAAACCGAGAGCTTCAAGCGCGAGGCCCGCCACATGCTTCCTCGCGCTTTTCAATTCCTTGATTATTTCCGCCATGGACTTTCGTAACAATTGGACAACGCGAACATCGGTCCGCGTCTCCAACTGCTTCAGAAGCGGCTCCAGCACTTCCGTGATGGCCTTAGGAGTTGGAGCGACCAAAAAAGGCTTGGCACCTCGGCCGCCAGTGGTCTTCCTCGCAACGATATACCCAGCGACTCGAAGCCCTTCGAGCACCTCCTTGGGGACACTCTTTTCCGGAAATTTTACTCCATAGGTCATCGCGGCTAGACGCACCACGTCATTCGCACGCTGCGGTTCGGCCGCCCCACTGTTCAATAGCGCACGCAAAAACGCCCTTTGCTGAACTGAAAATCCCGCGAGCACCAAGAAATCCGCCGACGTGACTCCAAGGATTTCCTCCAAACGACTCTCATCCACCCGCCATCTCGATCCCACGAATATCCCGGCACGTTCGAGCCACAGGCGCATAATGCTCGGATGCTTTCCCCCTGACGGGAAATTGACGCCTCTGTCAGCCAATGCGCCACGCATGGTGGTCAAGTCGACTCTTTCACCAGCGGCTGTCTTGTCGAGAATGGTCTGCACCAGGGTCATTCCATGAAGATTGAGTAAGATGTGCCTTGCAAGCTCCCGATAAAGTCGCTCCTTATCGGATCTTATTGCGAATAGTTTTTGTCCGAACTCGGTCAATGTCGCGCTGGCCTCATCAATTATGCCGTAGGCCCGCATGCCAAGTTTGGTGTTATTGGCAAGTTTTTTTCGATTGTGGACCGTGGTCCGATGGGATTCAAAATACCGGTGACGCACCGCCGCCTCGAATGCCTTCCAGTCAGCACCATGCTTGGACGCCAACTCCAAGACGTGAGCGAGGTCGATTTACGATGGCGAAAACTCGCTTCCGAAAGGCAAGTCGCTCTTGGTCATGGCACGATTATACTAGTTCGCTAAAAGTTCTCAAGATTATGTCATGGCTCGCTATTCAGGTTACGGTACCGTGCCGCGTCCGCGCCAGCCAGACCACCCCGCCGCCGACCGCGACCAGCAGCGGCAGCGCCGCCCAGTTGACGAAGCTCCAGCCATAGGCGTGCAGCAGCGCCCCCGACAAGAACGAGGCCGCGGCCATGGCGCCGAACACCGCGAAGTCGTTGGCGGCCTGGACCTTGGCGCGCTCGGCCGGGCGGTAGACCTCGGTCAGCAGCGTGGTGGCGCCGATGAAGGTGAAGTTCCAGCCGACGCCGACCACGGTCAGCGAGATCCAGAAGTTCATCAGATCGACCCCGGCCAGGGCGATGCCGACCGCCGCCAGCAGCAGCCCGACCCCGATCTGCATCACCGTCAGCACGCCGATGCGCGCGATCAGCGCGCCGGTGAAGAAGGACGGCACGAACATGCCGAGGATGTGCCACTGGATCACCGTCGCCGCGTCGCCGAAGGGCAAGGCGCAGGCGACCATGGCCAGGGGCGTCGCCGTCATCAGCATGTTCATCACGCCGTAGGACACCACCCCGCCCAGCAGCGCGACGACGAAGGCGGGCTGGCGCGCGATCTCGGCCAGGGGCCGGCCGGGCTCCTTGCTCTCGGCCGCGCTCGGCGCCGGGATGCTCAGCGTCGCCGACAAAAGCGCCGCCCCCGCCTGCAAGCCGGCGATGGCCAGGTAGCTGCCGAGGAAGGTCAACGGCTCGAACAGATCCTTGGTGCCGGTGGCGATGCTTGGCCCGACCAGCGCCGCGAACACGCCGCCGGTCAGCACCCACGAGATCGCCCGCGCCTTCCTGGGCGGCGGCACGGCATCGGCGGCGGCGAAGCGGTAGAAATTGGCGTAGGCGTTGAAAAGCCCCATGCCGAAAGTGCCCTGCACGAACAGCCAGAAATTGGCCAGCTGGATCGCCAGCGCCGCCAGGCCCGCGCCCGAGGCGCCGATCAGCGCGCCCATGACGAAGCCCGAGCGCCGACCAAAACGCTTCATCAGGAAGGCCGCGGGCACGGTCATGGCAGCGGCACCGGCGATCATGGTGGTGACGCCTAGCGTCGCCAGCGCTTTGTCCTCGGCCAGCGAATAGCCGACCAGGCCGGCGACCGAGATCATGATGTTCTGGCCGGTCATCCACAGCGCCTGGCAGGCCGACAGCGTGGCGACGATGCGCGTTTCGGGCGCGATGCTCATGGTGCCTTCTTTCGGAGTCTCAGGTGCCCTTGGTGACCTTGGCCACCTTGATGTCGAGCGCGACCTTCGGCCCGAGGATGCGCTTGGCCACCGCCAGCGAGCGTTCCTGGATCAGGGCCTCGGACACGGGATCGACCGTGAACGGCCGCTTGTTGAGGTCGCGGATCAGGGCGTCCTGCACCTCGGCCAGCCGCGGCCGGACAAAATCGAAATCCTTGATCTGCACCACCACCATCACCTGCATGTGCAGATAGCCGCCCAGCTTCTTGTCGATCACCAGCGGCACGCCGATCGATTCCAGCCGCAAGGCGTCGGTCGGGCCGATCGGCTCCTCCTTGGGCACGGCATCGGCCGGTTTGCGCATGAACAGGAACCAGTACGCCCCCGCACCGCCGCCGCCCAACAGCAGGATCACCGGCACCAGGATGATGATCAGCTTTTTCATCGCCCGCGCCTTATATCAGAAATGGCGGTAGCCGGTCTTGCCCAGCGCCAGGGGATTTCCGTCGGGGCCGCGGATGGCGACGCCCCGCCCCGCAACCATGCGGCCGATGGCAGTGGTGCCGGGCAGCAACGCGGGCGCGGTGCCGAGAATCTCGTAGTCGTCGCCGCCCGCCACCACCAGCGGCCACAGCGCGGGATCGCGTTCCAGCGCCGCGCGCGCGGGCGGCGACAGCGGAATCCGCGCGCAATCGATCTCGGCGCCCAGGCCCGACTGCAGGGCGACATGGCCGAGATCGGCCGCCAGCCCGTCGGAGATGTCGATCGCGGCGTTGAGCCAGGGCGCAAGCTCGCGGCCTTCTTTCAGGCGAGGTCGCGGCAGCCGATAGCGCTCGATCAAAAGCGCATCGTCCGGCGTCCGGAGTTTCCCCTTCAGCACCTCCAGGCCCAGCGCCGCGTCGCCCAGCGTGCCGGTGACCAGCACCAGATCGCCCGGCTTTGCGCCCGAACGCCGCGGCACGCGCCCGCCCGCCACCGCGCCGATGACGGTGGCGGCGAAGCTGGCCGGACCCGGCGTCGCCGTGGTGTCTCCGCCCCACAGCGTCATCTCGAATTCGCGCTGATCCTGGCCCAGGCCGCGCGCGAAGCCCGCGATCCAATCCTCGGCCACGTCGTCGGGAAAGCAGCACGCCAACAGATAGCCCAAGGGCCGCGCCCCCTTGGCGGCGAGGTCCGACAGATTCACCCGCAACAGCTTGCGCGCCACCAAATCGGGCGGATCGTCCGGCAGGTAATGCCGGCCGGCGACGATGGCATCGGTCTTGAACACCAGGCTTTCGCCCGGCGGCGGGGTCAGCAGGGCGACGTCGTCGACCAGCCCGGCCGCGCCCGGCGCCGCCGCCGCCAGCGGCGCGAAATGGCGCGCGATGAGTTCGAACTCACCCGCGCGGCGGGGGTTCACGCGCCATGTCCGCGGCGCGCAGGCGCTGGGCCAGGCGGTGCAGCACGCCGTTGACCAGCCGCGCCTCGGCCGTGTCGTAGAAATCCTTGGCCAGGCCGGCATACTGGTCGACCGCCACCCGCGCCGGCACGTCGCCGCGCGCCTCCAGCTCGAAACAGCCGGCGCGCAGCAGCGCGCGCAACAGCGGCTCCAACCGCTCGACCTTGCGCCCCTTGGGCAGATGCGGCGCGATGATCGCGTCGAGATCCGCCAGCCGGCCGGCGACGCCGACGACCAATTGGGCGAAGAACGGCTCGTCGGCCTCGGGAATCTCGGCGCCGTCCTGCCAGGTGCCCAGCCGGTGATGGCGGAACTCGGCCACCACCGCCGCCGGCTCGCCGCCGCCGAGTTCGAGCTGATAGAGCGCCTGCACCGCCGCCGCCCGGGCGTTGCGCCGCAGCCGGCGGCTGAAATCCTCGGCCGGCGCCGCGCTCATCGCGGGAACACGCCGAACAGCTGCTTGAGCTCGATCATCGCCAGGCAGGCGCGCGCCGCCTCGCCGCCCTTGTCGCCGCGCGCCGGATCGGCGCGCTCCCGCGCTTGGTCCTGGGTGTAGCAGGTGAGGATGCCGTTGCCGACCGCCAGGGTGTGTTCGTGGGCGACATGCATCAGCCCGCGCGCGCTTTCGTTGGCCACCACCTCGAAATGATAGGTGCCGCCCTTGATCACGCAGCCCAGCGCGACATAGCCGTCGAACCGCCGCCGCAGGCCGACGAAGTCCATCGAGCGCACGGCGATGCGGATCGCCGCCGGGATCTCCAGCGCGCCCGGCACCTGCACCACCTCGTGGCCGGCGCCGGCCTTGTCCAGCGCCGCCTTGGCCCCGGCCAGCAGGCCGTCGGAAATGTCCTGGTAGTAGCGCGCCTCGACGATCAGCACATAGGGCTTGGTGTCGTCGGGCCGCGGCGCGCGGCGCGCGGTTTCGGTCGGGGTCGAGGTCCTAGTCGGCATCGCGGGGTATCGGCTCCTGGCCGCGCACCGTCAGGCCGTAGCCGTCGAGGCCGACGATGGTGCGCTGGGTGTTGGACAGCAGAACCATGTCGCGGATGCCGAGGTCAAGCAGGATCTGGGCGCCGACGCCGTAATCGCGCAATTGCATCGGCGCCGGATCGCCCGCCGCCAGCTTGCGCGCGCGCTCGGACAGGATGGTGGGGCGGAATTCGCGGATCACGATCACCGCGCCGCGGCCCTCGCCGGCGATGCGGCGCATGGCGGCGTGCAGCTGGTGCTCGCGGCCCGAGCGGTGGCCCAGCACGTCGTCGATCAGGCTGATGGCGTGCATCCGCACCAGCGCCGGCGGCGCGCCCGAGGGATCGCCCTTGACCAGCGCCATGTGCTCGGTCTGGTCGAGCACGTTGCGATAGACGATCAGCCGGAAGCGGCCGCCGTGGCGCGAGTCGATCTCGGTCTCCTCGACCCGCTTGACCACGGTCTCGGTGCGGCGGCGATGCGCGATCAGGTCGGCGATGGTGCCGATCTTGAGGCCGTGGCGCTGCGCCACCGCCACCAGATCGGCCATGCGCGCCATCGAGCCGTCGTCGTTCATGATCTCGCAGATCACGCCGGCGGGATAAAGCCCGGCCATGCGCGCCAGGTCGACCGCGGCCTCGGTGTGCCCGGCGCGCACCAGGACGCCGCCCTCGCGCGCCACCAGCGGGAAGACGTGGCCGGGCGTGGCCAGGTCGTCGCGGCCCTTGGTCGGATCGATCGCCACCGCCACGGTGCGGGCGCGGTCATGGGCCGAGATGCCGGTGGTGACGCCCACGCGCGCCTCGATCGAGACGGTGAAGGCGGTCTGGTGGCGGCTCTGGTTGGACTGCGCCATCAGCGGCAGGCCCAGCAGCCGGCAGCGCTCGCCGGTCAGCGCCAGGCAGATCAGGCCGCGGCCGTGCATGGCCATGAAGTTGATCGCTTGCGGCGTCGCCATCTGGGCGGGGATGTAGAAGTCGCCCTCGTTCTCGCGGTCCTCGTCGTCGACCAGGATCACCATGCGGCCATTGCGCACGTCCTCGAGAATGTCCTCGGCGCCGGAGATGGCGTCGTGCCAGGTGCCGCGCTTCACGACATCTCGCGCAGCCGGGCGACGTAACGCGCCAGCAGGTCGATCTCGAGGTTGACCGCGCGCCCCGGCCGCGCCTCGCCCAGGGTGGTGTGGGCGCGGGTGAAGGGAATCAGGTTGACGCCGAAGCGCGCGCCCGCCACCTCGTTGACGGTCAGCGACACGCCGTCGACGGCGATGCCGCCCTTGGGGGCGATGAA
The DNA here is from genome assembly GCA_016869515.1 of Alphaproteobacteria bacterium. Taxonomy (GTDB): domain Bacteria; phylum Pseudomonadota; class Alphaproteobacteria; order VGDZ01; family VGDZ01; genus VGDZ01. Next base: position 15,795 of record VGDZ01000078.1, read on the forward strand.
GCGGGCGAGCTCGGCCGGCGCCTCGAACACGACCCGCAGCGAATCGCCCTCGGGCCGGGTCTCGACGATCCTGCCGGTGCCGTCGACATGGCCCGAGACGATATGGCCGCCCAGCTCGTCGCCGACCCGAAGCGCGCGTTCGAGATTGACCCGCGCCCCCGCGCCCAGCCCGCCCAGCGTGGTCTTGGCCAGGGTCTCGGCCGAGGCCTGGACCGCGAACCAGTCGGCGCCTTTCTCGATCGCGGTCAGGCAGCAGCCGGCGACCGCGATCGAGGCGCCCAGCGCGATGCTGGCGGTGTCGTAGGCGGTCTCGATCTCCAGGCGCGTGTCGCCGCCCGGAACCACGCGCCGGATGCGGCCGATATCGGTGACGATGCCGGTGAACATGGCGGCGAACTTAGCGATCCCGCCGCCAGACTTCCACCCTGTCGAGGCCGGCGGAGCGGAAAGCGACCGGAACGAAGCGCGGCGCCGAAGCCAGCCGCGAGATCCCGAACGGCGCCACCGCGGCATGACCATCGCCGCCCAGCACGGTGCCGGCCTGGAACAAGTAAAGCCGATCGACCAGATCGGCGCGCAGCAGCGCCGCCGCGATCTGCGCCCCGCCCTCGCACAGCAGCCGCGTCACCCCGCGCCGGGCGAGGTGGCCGAGCGCGTCGGCCAGATCGATCTGGCCGGCGGCATCGAGCGCGGTCTCGATCGGCTCGACTCCGGCCTCGGCAAAGGCGCGGCGGCGGTCGGCCTCGGCATCGGCGCCGACCAGGAACCAGCTCGGCCGGCGCTCGGCCTCGCGCACCAGCTTGTGGGTCAGCGGCGTGCGCAGCCGGCGGTCGGCCACCACCCGCACCGGCGAGTCCTCGTCCAGCCCCGGCAGCCGGCAGCCGAGATCGGGATCGTCGGCCACCGCCGTGCCGGCGCCGATCAGCACCGCGTCGTACTCGGCGCGCAGCGCGTGGACCGCGGCCCGCGCCGGCTCGCCCGAGATCCAGCGGCTCTCGCCCGATCGGGTGGCGATGCGCCCGTCCAGCGTGGTCGCCAGCTTGAGCGCCACCAGCGGCCGGCCGCGG
>VGDZ01000079.1 GCA_016869515.1 Alphaproteobacteria bacterium
CGCGGTCGACGGCCGAGGCGTCGCGCGCGTTACCGCCCGGCGCGCCTGGGGCGAGAGCGCGTTGCAGGCCACGCCGGCAGCTTTCAGCCCGGCGCAGAACTTGACCGCCGCGGCCGCATCGCCGAAGCCGTCGATTACGATCCGCACCCAATCGCCGCGGCCGGGCAAGCTCACCGGCTCGAACCACGCCTCTCGCCCGCCCAGCAGCCCGGCATGGGCGGATTTGATCCCGGTCCAGGCCTTGGCGGCATCGGCCTCGCTGCGGAACGATCCGATATGGGCGGCGAATTCCTGGGCTAGCGTCGGCCTGGCGGTCGATGCCAGCGCCAGCAGCAGCACCAGCGCGGCGCCACGCATGGCCTAGCGCGCCAGACGGCTGAGGAATCCGCCCGGCGCGGGCATGCCGGAAGCCGCCGCCGCCTCGCCGCGCGGCAACTCGCCCGCCACCGGCCGTTCGCGCGGCGGATCCGCCATCGGACCCTCGGTGCGCGTCGCCAGCACCTTCTCCCACAGGATCACGCCCGAGCGGGCGTCGGTCAGGCGGAACTGGAATTGCCACAGCGTGACGCCGTGATTGGGCCGCGCGATCTCGCGCTCCTGATGCTGGAACAGGGCGCCGGAGAGGAACATGCCGACCTCGACCATGCGGCCGTCGAGCTGGGCGCGCTGTTCGTAGCGCAGCGTGCGCTCCATGCGCCGGCCGTCCATGGCGCCGGTCGCGGCCAGGGCCGAGACCCCGCCGCGCCGATCGCCGACGACAGGCACGGTGGATTGCCGCGCGCGTTCGTCGAGGATGTAGCCATAGGCGCTCTCGTCGCGGAAGCGGACCCGCGCCTGCGAGACCTGGATGGTGGCGGCACGCAGCGATTCCAGCACCAGGCGCGAATCGAGCCGCGCGGTCGAGCGATTGTCGAACTCGCCCAGCGCCACCACCGGCGCCCGTTCGGCCACGGCGAAGGCCGGCAAGCCCTGCAGTTCGCGCGCCACTTCGTCGATCACCGAGCGCAAGGTGGCGACCGGGATGACGTCGATGCCGGCCGCGGCCGCGGCCGGCGCGGACATCGGCGCCGTCGGGGCCAGGCCTGGCGCCGGAGGCGGCGGGGGCGACGAGCCGCAGGCCAAAAGCCCGAGACAAGCGCCGAAACCGGCCACTCCACGCCAAAAACGGCTCACGCGACCCCCAATGGCTAGTAGGTGGCCGGAAAATATACTCAAGCTATTGCAAGATCAACCGTTTCCCGGAGGTCAACCCATCCGTGCCGGCAGATATAAGGAGATCGCCGGGAAAGCTGCCAGAATGGCCAGGCGCAGGACATCGACCGCAATGAACGGCCCGACGCCGCGATAGATCGCTCCCAAACCCACGTCGCGCGCCATCGAATTGATCACGAACACGTTCATGCCCACCGGCGGGCAGATCAGCCCCAACTCGACCACCATGACCACGATCACCCCGAACCAGATCGGATCGAACCCCAGGCCGACGATGACCGGAAAGACGATCGGCACGGTCAATAGGATCATCGCCAATTCGTCCATCACCGCGCCCAGGACCAGATAGGCCAAGAGAATCAGCGTCAGCACGCCATAGGGCCCGATCGGCAGGTCGACCATCATCTGGCTCAGTTTCTGGGTGGTGCCGGTGATGGTCAGGAAATAGCCGAACAGGAAGGCGCCGATGACGATGACGAAAATCGAGGCGGTGGTGCGCAGCGCCTCGACCAGGCAGTCCAAGATCTTGGCCGGCGGCAGGCGTCCGCGCGCCACGCCGATCAACAGCGCCCCGGCGGCGCCGATCGCCGCCGCCTCGGTGACGGTGCAGACCCCGCCATACATCGCCCCGACCACGCCGACGAACAGCAGCACCGTCGCCCACACGTCCTTGAGCGCGACCAGGCGCTCGCCCCAGCCGTGGCGCTCGGCCGCGGGCAGCCGCTCGGGCCAGCGCCAGCACATCGCCTGGATGGCGACGAAATAGAGCGCCACCGCCAGCAGCCCCGGCAACAGGCCGGCGATGAACAGCTTGCCAACGTCCTGCTCGGTCAGCACGCCGTAGATGGCGAAGATCACCGAGGGCGGGATCATGATGCCGAGCGTGCCGCCGGCGGCGATCACGCCGGCGGCGCTGCCGACGTGATAGCCGGCGCGGCGCATCTCGGGCAGCGCCACCGTGGTCATGGTGGCGGCGGTGGCGACCGAGGAGCCGTTGATGGCGGCGAAGAAGGCGCAGGCGGTGACGGTGGCGTAGGCCAGACCGCCCTTCCGGTGGCCGAGCCAGGCATTGGCGGCGCGGAACAGCTCGCGGCTCATGCCGGCGCCGGTGGCGAACACGCCCATCAGGATGAACATCGGCAGGATCGAAAGGTTGTAGTCGGTGACGGTGCGCAAGGGCGAGGTCGCCAGCAGCTTGAGCGCGGCCGAGGGGCTGGCGACCAGGGCGAACCCGCCGACCCCGACCACGCCCATGGCGATGCCGATCGGCACCCGCAGCGCCATCAGCGCGAACAGCACGACGAAGCCGCCGACGGCGATGGCGTCGCGATCCATTCAGCGGCCCAGGATCAGGCGGCGGACCCGGATCGCCGCCAGCAATGCCGCGGCGCCGATGCCGAGGCTGGCCAGGACATGGAATGGCCAGATCGGCAGCCGCAGGTCCTGGGTGACGCGGCCCGAGGCGACGGTCTCCTCCATCTTGCCGACCAGCACCCAGGCGAACACCAGCAGGCTGGCCAAGGTCACCAGCGCCGCGAACAGGTCGATGGCGCGTTGGCCGCGCGGCCCGACCAACTCCCAGGTCAGATCGACGACGATGTGGCTGTTGCGATAGGTGGTCGAGGCCACGCCCCAGAAGATGGCGATGCCCTGCAAAAAGCAGGCGAACAGGAACCAGTCGGGAATCGAGAACGACAGCACGTCGCGCAGCAGCACCGAGACGAAGCTCAGCACCACGACGCAGCCCAGGAACAGGCCGGAGATGCGCTCGACCGCGATCACCAGCCTGTCCATCGGTCCCTCGATCGGACGATTCTAGTAAAGCGAACTTCTAGTAGAGCGAATTGTGCTTCTTCAGCGCCGCTTCGAGATCGCCGTAGACCGCCTTGGGATCGAGCCCGAGCTTCTGCACCGATGCGTCCCACTGCGCGCGGATCGGCTCGGCCGCCTTGCGCCAAGCCGCAATCTCGGCCGCGCTCGGCTTGTTGAGGGTGTGGCCCGCGGTCTTGCCCATCTTCTCCTTGCCGGCGGCTTCCTGCTCGGCCCAGGGGTCGGCCACTCTCGCCACCCAATCGAGATTGCAGTGGTCGTCGACCGCCTTCTTCTGCGCCGCCGACATGCCCTCGTACTTGGCCTTGTTGATGATCCAGGCGAAGGTGGCGACGTAGAACGGCATGTCGAGATGGTGGCTGACCGCCTTGTCGATGCCGAAGATGAACATCGATTCCCAGGGGAAGGTGATGGCGTCGGCCACGCCGCGCTCCAGGATCTCGCGCGATTCCGGGGCCGAGGCCTGGACGTTGGTGCCGCCCAACAGCGTCACGAACTGGCCCATGGTGGCATGCGCCGGACGCACCTTGAGACCCTTGATGTGGTCGGGATGGGTGATCGGCCGCTTGGAATGGATCGCGCCCGGATCGTGGGCATAGGCCAGGCAGAACTTGACCTCGGGCATGTCGCGCGGCGCGTATTTGGAATACCACTCGTGCAGCGCGCGCGAGCCGCCCTTGGCGTTGGTCATCATGAAGGGCGCGTTGGAGATGGCGGCGATCGGCAGGCGACCGGGCTCGTAGCCCAGGCTGAGATGGCCGACATCGGCGATGCCGTCCTTGGTCATGTCGAAGTGGTCGAACGCGCGGCCCAATTGCTGGGCGGGGAAGACCGTGACCTTGATCGAGCCGTTGGTCGCCTTGGACAGCGACTCGCCCCATTCGCGCGCCTTGACGGTGTTGGAATGCTGCGGCGGCACCCACAGCGAAAAGCGCAACTCGACCGGCTTGTCCTGGGCCGCGGCCCCGCTTGCGACGGCCAGTGCCGCCGCCACGATCGTCGTCCAGCCGCGCATGACATTCCCTCCCGGTTTCGTTGGCCCGGCAGGCTATCCGCAAGGCCGGGCGCGGGCAAGCCGGTTTGGACGGCACGAACCGGACCCGATAGGCTCGGTGCATGGAGTCGTCGCGGCGCATCGCCGGGGTCGCGCTGAGCGCGGCCGATCAGGGCCTGGTGGTCGAGCTGTTCGATGGCGGCGGCCGGCGCGGTCTGGGCGCGGTCGTCGGCGCCGACCTCGCCGCCGCCAAGACCCTGGCCGAAGGCATGATCGGGCAGGACCCCGGCGGCTGGGCCGGGCGCTGGTTCCGGTTTCGCGGCGATGCGTCCGCGTCCGCGGCCATGGGCGCGCTCGAAATGGCGGCGCAGGATTTGTGGGCGCGCGGACTTGGCCGGCCGCTCTATGAACTCTGGGGCGGCGCGCTGCGCCGGCGGATCGAGGCCGCGCCCACCGCCGTCGCCGCGGCCGATTGGCGCAAGGCGGCCAACGTCATCGCCGCCGCCGAGCGCCCGGGCTTGCGCCTGATTCTGACCGCGCCGGTGGCCGTCAACGAGACCGGCGATTTCGCCCGCACGGTCGACGGTCTTGGTCTCGCCTATGTGGTCGACGGGCCGTTCGGCTGCCGCACGCCGATCGCCTGGCGGCGGGCGCTTTCGCGCATCGAACTGGTGGCGGCGGGACTGAAGCAGGGCGCGCTCCAGGTCATGCTGTTGGATCCGGCCGCGGTCGGCGGGCCGGGCGGGTTCCGGCGGCTGGCGGCGCTGGCGCAGGCCTTTCAAGTTGCGATCGCGCCCGCCTGCCGGGGCGATCTGTTCGGCATCGATCTTGCCCAGGCGCTGCATTTCGCGGCCGCGACCCCCGAGGCGACCCAGGGCCTGCATTGCGATCGCGGCACGCCGGCCGAGGAAATGGCGCTGCCCGAGGGCGCCGGCCTCGGCGTCGATCCCGATCCGGCGGCGATCGCCGGCTTCGCCCGCACGCGGCTCAAGCTGGGGGCCGTGGCATGAGCGTGATCGGCGCAAGGCTGTGGCGGATCGCGCTGCCGCTGGAGACGGTCTACGTCTCCAGCATGTATCTGACGCTCCAGACCCAGCGCACGGTGATCGAATTGCGCACCGAAGGCGGTATCGTCGGCTGGGGCGAGACGCTGGGCAACGAAGCCTGTTTCGCCCTGGCTTGCGCCCAGGCCAAGGCGCGCCTCGGCCGCGATCCGGCGGATCGTCGCAGCCCGCCCTTCGCCCGCAGCGCCTTCGACAATCGCGACGGCCGCAATGGCTGGGCGGCGCATGCCGGCATCGATCTGGCGCTGTGGGACATCGCGGGCAAGCGCCTGGGGCTTGGCCTGTGCGAGATGATCGGCGGCGCCGTCCGGCGCGAGATCGACCTGGCCTGTCCGCTGCCGGCGGCGATGTTCGATGCGGTCGTGCCGCGCACGGCGCTGGCGGCGCACATGGCCGATCTCGGCAACGTCAAGCGCGTGGTCGACTACGCGCTGGGCCAGCGCGCCCGACACGGCTTCGGCGCCTTCAAGTACAAGAGCGCCGGCCTTTCGGCGGAATGGGATTTCCAAGCCATGAGCGAATTGCGTGCGGCGCTGGGGTCCGAGGTCGCTCTGCGCTTCGATCCCAACGCCGCCTATCCGGTGCCGGATGCGATCGCGCTTTGCCGGCGAATGGAACCGTTGGCGCTGGAATTCTACGAAGATCCGGCCGACGGCCTGGAAGGCTTGGCGGCGGTGCGGGCGCGGGTCGGCCGGCCGGTGGCGACCAACATGGCGCTGATCCAGCCCGAACACTTGGCGCCGGCGGTGCGCCGCGGCGCGGTCGACGTGGTGCTGGCCGACATCTTCCTGTGGGGCGGGATCGACGGCTGGTGCGGTATCGCGGCGGCGGCCGAGGCCTTCGGACTCGAAGTGGCGGTGCACGGCTTCTACGAGACCGGCATCGCCACCGCCTGCAATCTGCATCTGGCGGCGGCGCACCCCAACCTACGCCGCGCCAGCGATTGCGGCCTGCATCAATTGGCGGCGGACGTGACCGTCGGTCCGCGGCCCGAAATCGTCGCCGGCCGCATGGCGCTGCCGGCCGGTCCCGGCCTGGGCGTGGCGCTGGACCGCGACCGCATCGAACGCTATGTCCTGGCCGAAGCCAAGTTCGGCCAGATCGACTAGGGCATGATCGACCTGTCTTGAACCACATGGTTCAAGACAGGTCGTGAATCATGCCCTCGTATCCCGCTCTGGACCGCGATTCACGGTTTGCATGGAATAGAATCTGTGATTCCATGCAAACCGATCGCGGTCTAGGGCCGCGCGCCCGTCACCGGAGGACCCCATGACCAAGTATGTCGAGATGCGCACCTACACGCTGCTGCCCGGCAAGGTGCCTGACTATTTCAAGCTCTACGAGGCCAAGGGCCTGCCGGTGCAGACCAAGTACCTCAAGAAGCTGGTCGGCTATTACGCCACCGAGATCGGGCCGCTCAACCAGGTGGTGCACATGTGGGGCTATGACAGCCTCGACGAACGCGCCGATTGCCGCGCCCGCATGACCGCCGATCCCGACTGGCAGGCCTATGTCGGCGAGCAGCGCAAGAACTTCGTCACGATGGAGAGCAAGATGCTGGTGCCGGCGCCGTTCTTCAAGGTCAAGTAAGCGCGCGGGCGCTGGGTCGGCGGGCCGTTTATACAACTATAAAACTAGTTGTATAAGATCGCGGACGGTCCTATATGAAGGGCATGACGCTCGATCAAGCCGCATCCGTCCTGGCCCAGCTCGGCAACGCCCATCGCCTGGCGATCCTTCGGCTCTTGGTCAAGGCCGGCCCCGCCGGCCTGATCGTGGGCGAGATCCAGGATCGGCTCGAGCTGCCGGCATCGACCTTGGCCTTCCATCTCAAGGGCCTGGTCGCGGCCGGCATCGTCGTCCAGGAAAAAGAGGTCCGCAGCGTGCGCTGCCGGCCCGATTTCCGCCGGCTCGACGCGGTGCTGGGCTTCGTCAAGGAGCAGTGCTGCATGGGTTTGGAGGAGGCCGCGCCGGCGAGGCGCCGCGCCGCCGGCTGATTCTTTTTTTTGGGCTCATGGAACCGGATAACTAGAGATGTAGGAGACCGATCGTGACCGAACGCACCTTGCCCTTGCCGCCTCCCGTCGTCCCGCCGCTGTGGCGGTCGATCGATCCGGTGCTGGCCGCCTTCGTCCTGGCCCTGGTCGGGCTGGCGGCGTGGTCGGGCGAGGAGGCGATGCTTTCGCTCGATTTCGTCGGCCGCGCGCTGTGGGCGATCGCGCCGGCATTCCTGCTGGCGATCGGGCTTGCCGCCTATGCCAAGGCCAGCGGCGCCGACGCCCAGGTGGCGCGCGTCTTCCAGGGCCGCGAAAGCGGCATGATCGTGGCCGCGGCGCTGATGGGCGCGCTGTCGCCGTTCTGCTCCTGCGGCGTGGTGCCGCTGATCGCCGGGCTTTTGGCGGCGGGCGTGCCGGTGGCGCCGGTGATGGCGTTCTGGCTGGCCTCGCCTTTGATGGACCCCAACATGTTCGTCATCACCGCGGCCAATCTCGGGCTCGAATTCGCGCTGGCCAAGACCGCGGCCGCGGTCGGCGTCGGGCTGTTGGGCGGATTCGCGGCGATGGCGCTCGACCGTTTGGGCTGGATCGACGGCGCGCTGCGCAGCGACGGCCGCAAGGTTTGCGGCGCGGCCGCGCGTCGGGCCATGGCGCCGCCGCCGCCGGTATGGGCGTTCTGGCGCGAACCCGCGCGCCGGCGCGCATTCGCGGCCGAGGGGCGTTCGACGCTTTGGTTCCTGCTGCGCTGGATGACGCTCGCCTTCCTGCTCGAAAGCCTGATGGTGCGGCACCTGCCGGCGGAATGGATCGCGGGTTATCTGGGCGGCGAGGGCGCGGGCGCGATTCCGCTGGCGGTGGCGCTGGGCGTGCCGGCCTATTTCAACGGCTTTGCCGCGGTGCCGCTGGTCAAGGGGCTGGTCGAACTCGGCATGAGCCCGGCTGTCGGTCTGGCCTTTCTGGTGGCCGGCGGCGTCACCAGCATTCCGGCGATGATAGCGGTGCAGGCGCTGGTGCGGCTGCGGCTGTTCCTGGCCTATCTCGGCCTGGCCGGCGTCGGCGCCCTGCTCTCGGGCTATGGCTACGCGGCATGGCTGGCGCTGGGGTGACGGCCGGACGCGGTCGCTTGGCTTCCAAAGCCTCGACCGGATGGCCGCGCCCGGCCGGACTGCCGCAACGCCAACGATCTTGACATATACTGTGTAAGTTCATATAATATTCTGGAATCCGATAACCCGGCGCCCCTTCCACAAGGGACCGGGCCGGGCGCTGATGGACATTGTGAATCGAAAAATGCCCGATCGGCCGAGGCTGGGCCGGTCGATGGCCGATTTGCGGCTTTGGGCGCGGTATCCTATGAATTGCCAATATAAATCAACGGACTAGCCGGTTACGAATTGGCCATTTGCGCGCATTTTGGGCTCCGTTGCGTGCATTTGCGCGCCGATTTGGCCCGGTTGCGCGCGCAGCCGGCCCGGACTGGCCTCGATCCGCGCCTTTGCGCGCCGCCGCGGCCGGGCTATAGCAGCTTCCCGCCCCTTCGGACCCCGGCCGCCATGAGCGTCATCAACTACGACCAATTCGCCGCCGTCGACATCCGCGTCGGCACCATCCTCCGCGCCGAGGACTTTCCCGAAGCGCGCAAGCCGGCCTTCAAGCTGTGGGTCGATTTCGGCGGTACGCTCGGGGTCAAGAAGTCCTCGGCCCAGGTCACCCGCCACTATCGGCTCGAGGATCTGCCCGGACGACAAGTGCTGGCGGTGGTCAATTTCGCGCCGCGCCAGATCGGGCCGCTCATGTCGGAAGTGCTGGTGCTGGGCGTGCCCGACGGCGACGGCGAGGTGGTGATGCTGCGGCCCGACCTGGCGGTGCCGAACGGCGGCAAAATGTACTGAGGGCGCTGCCGCGCTACAGCACCGCGGTCATGCCGCCGTCGATCACCAGATTGTGGCCGTTGACGTAGCTGGCCGCGTCCGAGGCCAGGAACACCGCCGCGCCGCCCAGTTCCGGCGGCAGGCCCCAGCGGCCGAGCGGCGTCCGGGCCTCGACCATGGCGTTGAACTTGGGGTCGGTCCACAGCGCCTTGTTGAGTTCGGTCTTGAAATAGCCGGGCGCGATCGCGTTTGCGGTCACGCCCTGCGGGCCCAGCTCGGCCGCCAACGACCGCACCAGGCCGATCAGCCCGGTCTTGGAGGCGACGTAGGAGGGGATGGTCGGCCGGCCGACCACGCCCATGATCGAGGTGGTGAAGATCAGCCGGCCGCGGCCCTGCTTCACCATCGGCCGCGAGGCCTCGCGCGCCAGGTCGAAGCAGGCGGTCAGGTTGATCTCGACCACGCGCCGGAAATCGGCGGTCGAGAACTCGGCCAAGGGCGCGCGGTGGACGATGCCGGCATTGGCCACCAGCGTATCCAGCCGGCCGCGCTCGGCGACGATGCCCGAGATGGCGGCCGCCACCGCGGCGCCGTCGGTGACGTCGAAGGCCCGGCTCGAACACGCGATGCCCTTGGCGCACAGGGCGGCGGCGCTGCGTTCGAGTTCGTCGCGACCGCGCGCGTTCAGCACCACATGCGCGCCGGCGCGGCCCAAAGCCTCGGCGAAGGCCACGCCCAGGCCGCGCGACGAACCGGTGACCAGCGCCACCTGGCCCGCAAGCGAAAACGGGTTCGACATTGTCTGTGCCCTTCAGAACGCGATCACCTGGCGCACGGCCGAGCCGTCGGCCAGCGCATCGAAGCCCTCGTTGATGCGCTCCAGCGGCAGCGTCGCCGACAACAGGCGATCGACCGGCAGCCGGCCGCGGCGATAGAGATCGAGATAGCGCGGCAGATCGCGGCTCGGCACCGCCGAGCCCATATAGCTGCCCTTGAGCGCGCGCTCCTCGACGACGAACAGCGAGGGATTGACCGTCATGCTGGCGTCGTGGCGCGGCAGTCCGGCGCTGATCGTCTCGCCGCCGCGGCGGGTGACGGCCAAGGCCAGTTCCAGCGCCGGCACCGCGCCCGCGGTCTCGATCGCCCAGTCGACTCCGCCCTGGGTCAGTTCGCGCACCTGCTTGACGGTATCCGGCCCGACCGCCAGCGCCTCGGTGGCGCCGAGCTGGCGGGCGAGGTCGAGCTTGGCCGGGTTGGCGTCGAGCGCCACGATCCGCGACGCCCCGGCCACCACCGCGCCCATCACCGCGTTGAGCCCGACGCCGCCCAATCCGACCACACCGACGCTGGCGCCCGGCTTGACGCCGGCGGTGTTGATGACGGCGCCGACGCCGGTCAGCACGGCGCAGGAGAACAGCGCCGCCGCGTCGAGGGGAACCGAACGGTCGATCTTGATCAGCGAATGCCGCGACACCACGGCATGGCTGGCGAAGGCCGAGAGGCCCATGAAATGATTGATCGCGCCCTCGGCCAAGCGGCGCCCGCCCGAGAACAGCGTGCCGGCGTAGTTCGAGGCGAAGGCCGGTTCGCACAGCGCCGGCCGGCCGGCGCCGCACATCGCGCAATGGCCGCAGGACGGCACGAACACCAGGATGACATGATCGCCGGCGGCGAGGTCGGTCACGCCCTGGCCCACGGTCTCGACCACGCCCGCCGCCTCGTGGCCCAGGATCACCGGCATCTGCCGCAGCCGATCGCCGTTGACGATCGACAGATCGGAATGGCACAGGCCGGCGGCGGCAATGCGCACCAGCACCTCGCCCGCGCCGGGCGGCGCAAGCGCGACGGTCTCGATCGACAACGGACGCGACTGGGCATAGGGGCGGGGCGCGCCCGGACGGCGCAGCACGGCGGCTTTGATCTGCAAGAGCGACTCCCGACGAAAAACCGAGCGCATCTTGCGGGCCGCGAGGGTGGCTGACAAGACCGCAATCGAATCCGGTCATGTCGAACCCTGCAGGCCGTCAAGACTGCGACATCGCTGCCGCGTCGGCGCGATGGCGCGGGTCTTAAAGTGCGGTCGAACGGCGTTGCATTGGGCAATCGAAAACCAGGCGAAACATGGCGCGTGCCATCGGTTTGACGAGAGCGGTTGGGGCGGCGGCGCGGCGCGACACCGCGCCGATGGTGCGGGGCCGCCTGCTTGCGCTGGCCTTGAGTCCAGGACTTGCCGTGCTGGCGCGTTTGGCCCATCGCCGGCACCCCGGCTTGTTCGAACGCCTGACTGGGCTCGAACGACCCGTGCTGGCCTTGGTGCCGGACGAGCTGCCGCTGGCGATCCTGTTGCGGGCCGATCCGCGGCGACCCGTCCTCGAAGCGGTCGCCAAGGCCGATCTCGACACCAGGCGCGTCGCCGCCGTGATCCGTGGGCCGCTGCGGGTTCTGGCGCAACTGGCCGACGGCAGGGTCGACGGCGATGCGCTGTTCTTTTCGCGCCGAATCGTGGTCGAGGGCAGCACCGAAGCGGCGGTGGCGCTGCGCAACGCGCTCGACAATGCCGGCCTGGGCGGCTTGGCGGAACTGGCCTTGCCGCCGGGACGCGCGGCCAAGCTGGTGGGACGGGCGTTGCGGCTGGGAGGCGGCTTGATCGAACGCCTGCACGCGCGCCGGAACCGGCGTTGAGCCGCGCCGCCGCCACCGAGCTGATCTGCCCAGCCGGCACGCCGGCTGCGTTGCGGACGGCGATCGACGCCGGTGCCGATGCGGTCTACACCGGCTTCCGCGACCGCACCAATGCCCGCAATTTTCCCGGCCTCAACTTCAGCCGCGAGGAAATGAAACGGGCGATCGACCATGCGCACGGAAGCGGCGTCAAGCTGTTCATCGCCGTCAACACCTTCGCCGCCGCCGAAGATCCGGGTCCCTGGCGGCAGGCGATCGACGACGCGGCGCGGTTGGGCGCGGACGCCGCCATCGTCGCCGACATCGCCGTGGCCGACTACGCCGCGCGCAACCATCCCGAACTGCGTCTGCATCTCTCGGTGCAGGCCTCGGCCTCGACGCTGGAGGCGATTTCGCTGTTCCGGCGCGAGTTCAACATCCAGCGCGTGATCCTGCCGCGCACGCTGACCGTGGCCGAGCTGGCGCGGCTGATCCCGCGCACGCCGGTCGAGGTCGAGGTGTTCCTGTTCGGCGCCATGGGGGTGATGGCCGAGGGCCGCTGCGCGCTGTCGTCCTACGTCACCGGCATCTCGCCCAATCTGGGCGGCGCCTGCTCGCCGGCCGAGCATGTGCGCTACGAGCAGAAGCCGGACGGCAGCCTGGTGTCGCGCCTCGGTCGGCACGCCATCTCGATCGCCAAGCCGGGCGAGGCGGCGGGCTATCCGACGCTGTGCCGTGGCTGTTATCGGACCAATGGCCGCAGCTTCTATGCGCTCGAAGAACCCACCAGCTTGAACGCGGTGTCGGCGATTCCGGCGCTGCTGGCGGCCGGCGTCCGCGCCTTCAAGATCGAAGGCCGCCAGCGCGGCCGGGCCTATGTCGGCGAGGTGGTGGCGGCGATGCGCAAGGCGCTGGACGCGGCCATGGCCGGAAAGGCGCCGCAAACGCTCGCAACGAAGCATGTCGCGGAAGGCCATCATGAAACGCTCGGCGGCTACGACAAGGCCTGGCACTAGGGCCAGGCGGCGGCAGACGCTGGAGACCGCCGCTGCCGGCCTGACCCTCGGACCCTTGCTGCACAATTGGCCGGCCGAGAAACGGCGGGATTTCTATTTCCGCATCGCCGACGAATCGCCCTTCGATGCGGTCTGCCTGGGCGAGGTGGTCTGTTCCAAGCGGGCTCACCAATTCGATCCGCATCTGGGCGAGGTCGCGGAACGCCTGCGGCGGGCCGGCAAGACCGCGGTGCATTCGTCGCTGGCGCTGGTGACCGGCGCGCGCGACATGGAATTCGTCCGCTCCGCGGCGGCGCGCGAGGGCACGATCGAGGCCAACGACCTAGCCGCGGTCGAATTGCTGCGCGGCCGGCCGCACCATGTCGGTCCCTATGTCAACGTCTATGGCGAGGACACGGTCAAGCTGCTAAGCCGGCTGGGTGCGACGCGGATCTGCTTGCCGATCGAACTGTCGGCCGAAGCCGTGGCCGCCATTGCCAAGGCCAGCCCGGCCGAGATCGAGGTGGTGGTCTTCGGCCGCATTCCCTTGGCGATGTCGGTGCGCTGCTTCCATGCCCGCTCGCGTGGCCGACGCAAGGACACCTGCCGCTTCGTCTGCGGCGAGGACGCGGACGGGCTGCCGATCGGGACCGTCGAGGGCGAGAAGTTCCTGGCCATCGCCGGCTGCCAGGTGCTGTCGCACGCCTACCTCAATCTGGCTGGCGAGGTCGCTCGGCTGCGCCGTGCCGGCGCAAGACGCTTCCGGGTTCTGCCGCAGGCGGCGGACATGGTGGCCATCGGCAGCACGTTCCGGCGCTTGCTGGACGGCGCCATCGACGCGAAGGAAGCCCAGGCGCGACTTCGTACCCTGACGCCGCGGGCGGTCGGCTTCATCAACGGGTTCGTCCACGGCCAGCCGGGCGAGGCCTGGATTCAGGTCCGGGCCGCGTAAATCCGCGCCTTGCGACGGCCTAGGCCGTCATGTCCCTTGACGAATCAAGCTCGTAATACTTTAGTGACCCGCCGGGTCAGAAGGATTCGAAGGGGATGCCGAAGGCCTATAATTTCGAGCGCATGATCGTCCTGTTGGTGGACGACAATCGGCACATGCGCACGACCATCTCGGCCATGCTGCGCGGTTTCGGCGTGCGCCAGATCGTCGACGCCAACGACGGATCCGAGGCCTTGCGCGAACTGCGCGCCGCGGCCTACGACGTCTGCATCTGCGATTGGAACATGTCGCCGCTCGACGGCATCGACTTCACCCGCCTGGTGCGCACCGCTTCGGACAGCCCCAATCCCTTCCTGCCGATCATCATGCTGACCGGCTATACCGAGATGGCGCGGATCGTCGAGGCGCGCGACGCCGGCGTCACCGAATTCCTCGCCAAGCCGCTCAGTCCCAAGAACCTGCTGTTGCGCCTGATCGAAGTGGTCGAGCGGCCGCGCCAGTTCATCAAGACCAAGGCCTATTTCGGCCCCGATCGCCGGCGCCACAAGGACAGCAACTATACCGGCGCCGAGCGCCGCAAGGGCGGCGCCGCCACGCCGGCGCCGGCCGCCGCCATGTCGCAGGAAGAAGTCGAAGCGCTGATGAACAGCTAGGGCGCGACCGAATTTTGGATAGTGATCGACGTGAATGGAACCGGAAATCCGGTCCCATCAAGCTGCGAATTCCAGTGCTGTGAAGGATACGAGGGCATGATTCACGATCTGTCTTGAACCCTATGGCTCAAGACAGATCGATCAAGCCCTAGCGCCGGCGGCCGCTGCCCCAGGTCTCCTCGAGTTCGCGTTCGGCGCCGAAGGCGCCGGCCGGCAGCTTGTGGGCCACGCCCTTGTGGCAGTCGATGCAGGTCTTGCCTTCGTCCTGGGCCTGGAGGTGGCGGTTGCGGGCGCGCGAGCGCTGCTGGCCGAAATCCATCGAATCGAAATTGTGGCAGTTGCGGCATTCGCGCGAATCGGTCCGCTTCATCGCCGTCCAGACATTGGTCGCCAATTGCAGCCGCTTGGCCTCGAACTTCTCGCGGGTGTCGATCGAGGGCACCAGGAAGGTGTGATAGAGCTCGTTGGTGGCCTCGACCTTGCGCACCAGCTTGTGCACCCATTCGCGCGGCACATGGCAGTCGGGGCAGGTGGCGCGCACGCCCGATTTGTTGTTGTCGTGCACCGTGCCCTTGAATTCGCGATAGACGTTGAGCTGCATTTCGTGACAGGAAATGCAGAAGGTCTCGGTGTTGGTCAGCTCCATCGCCCAGTTGAACCCGCCCCAGCCGATCACGCCGGTGGCGATGCCGGCGATCATCAGCGTGCCGAGCGAGAAGCGCGCCGAAGGGCGCCACAGCACGCCCCAGCTTTGGCGCAGCCGGGCCCACAGACCCGGCCGGGGGCGGTCGTCGTTGGCGGGGGTCATGCGATCTCTCCCGGCTGTCTAGCGCGCGCTCTGAACCGCCGAACGGAAGCGGTTCTCGACCAGCGGCTTGGCGTCGGTCTGCGGCACATGGCATTGGTTGCAGAACCAGCGCGTGGCGGCGATCTGATCGAGGCGCTTGCCGGCGCGGTCGACGTAATGGGTCTCGCTGATCTTGGGCGCGTTTTCGCGCACGTTGTCGGGCCAGTCATGGCAGCGCAGGCACTGATTGACCTTGAGATCGATTTCGTATTTTTCGATCGCATGCGGGATCAGCGGCGGCTGCTGGCGATAGGCCCGATCCAGCCTGGCGCCTTCGCGCACTTGGGAGACCGGCGGCGCGGCGTCGACCGCGTCGATTTTCTGATCGCCGCGCAGGGTTTTGAGGTCCTGGGCAAGCGCCACGCCCGAAAGGGCGATCAAGGCAAGGACGAGCAGCCGGGTCATGACTTACCTCCGACGGTAAAGGCAAAGACGGAATGCGGGCAGACATCGGCGCAGCGGCCGCAGCCGGTGCAGTCGACGGGGTCGAGAATTGCGGCTTGGCCGGCCGGCTGGCGCAAGGCCGGCGACAGGATCCGGGGCTCGGGACAGACCGCGAAGCAGGCCGCGCAATCGTCGCAGCGCGCCCGCCCGGGTGCCGCGAGGCGCAGCAGCCGAAAGCGTCCGAGCAGGCCGTAGAACGCGCCCACCGGACAGACATGACCGCAGAAGCCGCGCTCGGCCAAGCCGAAATCGAACAGGAACAACACGCCGAGCGCGAGCATGGCCAGCGCCGATCCGCCGAGCGCTCCATAAACCAGCGCCCGATGGGTCAAGGTCACGGGATTGACCTGCTCCCATACCACGCTGCCGGTGACGGCGGCGGCAAGCAGGATCGCCGCCAGCAGCCAGTAGCGCAGCCTGCGGTCGATCCGAATTGACCGGGCCAGGCCGAATTTCCGCCGCAGGACATGCGCCAGGTCGGCGACCGGGTTGACCGGGCAGACCCAGGCGCAATACATCCGCCCGGCAACGACGGCATAAACCAGCGCCACGATCGCGGCGCCGATCAGCGCTTGATTCGCGGGCCAATGGCCGGCCAGGACGGACTGCAAAAGGAACAGCGGATCGGTCAGCGGCAGGACGTCCAAGGTCAGGCTGGAGGCCAGCGTGCCCTTGGCGATCCAAATCCCCAACCAAGGCCCACTCAGGAACAAGGCGAGGAATCCAAACTGACTGGCGCGACGCAGCGCCAGCCAGCGATGCCGCGCCAGCCAGGAGCGGCGAGGCATCGCCATGGTGGCGGACGCAACGGCACTCACGATTTGGCCTCGGCTTTCCAGCCATAGCGATAATGACGGTCGGGCTTGACCGCTGCCAAATGCAAGGGGAGCACCTTGATCGCGGCCTGCTCCAGCACGCAGGCCTGCTCGCATTTGCCGCAGCCGGTGCAGGCATCGGCCCGCACTGTCGGGATCAGCTTGGCATGCTTGCCGGTGCGGCTGTCGTGCTGCGCCTCGAGCGCGATCGCCTGGCCGATCAGGGGACAGACCCGATAGCACACGTCGCAACGCAAGCCCTGGAGATTGAGGCAGGTTTCGCGGCCGACCAGCACCGCCACCCCCATGCGCGCCCGGGCAATGTCGGTCAACGCGCTGTCGAGCGCGCCGGTCGGACAGGCGACGACGCAAGGGATGTCGGGACACATCTCGCACGGTCCCTGCCGGGCGACGAAATAAGGCGTGCCCACGGCGGCATGTTCGGCGCGATCCGCCAGGGCGAGAATGCCCCAGGGGCAAGCGCGCGCGCACAGCCCA
>VGDZ01000080.1 GCA_016869515.1 Alphaproteobacteria bacterium
CGGCGGCGTTGCCCGCGGCCGGCCCCGAGTCTACGCTGGAGCCGCAGCCGCCCAGCGTCGCCGCCAACCCTAGCCATGTCCAAACCGCGAGCCCGCGCCCGATCCGCATCGTCCGTCCCATCGGCCGAACCTAGCGGCGCCGCGCCCGGCGGGCAACCGCCGCGGCGGCTGGCGCCGGGGCTCTACGTCGTCGCCACGCCGATCGGCAATCTCGGCGACATCACCCTGCGCGCGCTGGAGATCTTGCGCGCGGTTGATCTGGTTGCCTGCGAGGACAGCCGCGTCACCGCCAAGCTGTTGACCCATTACGGCATCCGCAAGCCGCTCTTGCCCTATCACGAGCACAATGCGGCACGGGCGCGGCCCGTGCTGCTGGAACGCCTGGCCGCGGGCGCGGCCGTGGCGCTGGTCAGCGATGCCGGCACGCCGCTTCTGTCCGATCCCGGCTTCAAGCTGGTGCGCGCGGCGCTCGAGGCCGGCCATGCCGTGGTGCCGCTGCCGGGCGCATCGGCCGCGCTGGCGGCGCTGGTGGCATCGGGCCTGCCGAGCGATCGGTTCCTGTTCGCGGGCTTCGTGCCGTCGGGCGATGCCGCAAGGCGCAGTTGGCTCGGCGCGCTGGCGGCGATCGAGGCCACGCTGATCGTCTACGAATCGCCACGGCGCCTGGCCGAATCCCTGACCGCGATGGCGGCGGTGCTGGGCGATCGGCCGGCAGCAGTGGGGCGCGAATTGACCAAGCTGTTCGAGGAGACCCGGCGCGGACGGCTGAGCGAACTGGCCGCGCATTATCGCGCCGCCGGCGCGCCCAAGGGCGAGGTGGCGGTGACGATCGGCCCGCCCGAAGCGCGCCGCGAGGAACCGGCGACGCTGGATGCAGCATTGCGGGCGGCGCTGGCGCGCACCAGCCTCAAGCAGGCCGTGGCCGAAGTGGCGGCGTCGACCGGCGCATCGCGGCGTACGGTCTATGCAAGGGCGCTGGCCCTCAAGGGCGGCGGATGAATCCCCGCGCCTCGGCTTGGCGCCAGGGCGTGCTGGCCGAATGGCTGTGCCTGGCCTGGCTGGCGGTCAAGGGTTACGCCATCCTGGCGCGGCGCTTCCGTTGCCCGGTGGGCGAGATCGACATCGTCGCCCGGCGCGGCGACACGCTGGTCGCGGTCGAGGTCAAGGCGCGGCGCGATTTCGACGCCGCGGTCTCGGCCTTGACGCTCCGCCAGCGCGAACGCATCTTGCGGGCGGCCGAATATTTCCGCCTCGGCCTCGGCGCGCGGGCGCCGGCCGGGACGCGCTTCGATCTGATGCTGGTGGCGCCGTGGCGGCCGCCGCGCCATATCGAAAACGCCTGGCGGGCGGGCGAGTAGGGAGAAGGCAGCATGGGCAAGGCATTGCGGTGGACGACGCTGGCGGCAGGTCTCGCGGCGCTGGCCTGGAGCCTGTCGGGTTGCATCGAGGCGGCGGTGGTGACCGCCGGCGCCGCCGGCACGGCCATCGCCGACGAGCGCTCGATGGGACGGGTGATCGACGACCACACCCTGGCGGTCAACGTCAATTCGGCCATGCTCAAGGCCGACGAGAAGCTGTTCGTCGCCGCCGACGTCACCGTGCGCGACGGCCGCGTCCAGCTTACCGGCCGCGTACCCAATCCCGATGCGCGGGTCGAGGCGGCGCGCATCGCCTGGACGGTCGAGGGCGTGCGCGAAGTGCTCAACGAGCTGGTGGTCACCGACCGCAGCGGCTGGCAGGACTATCCGCGCGATGCCCGCATCACCACCGAGATCGTCACCCGCATGCTGTTCGACAAGGACGTGTCGCAGATCAACTTCACCATCGAGACCGTCAACGCCACGGTCTACGTCATGGGCGTGGCCCGCAGCGAGGCCGAGCGCGACAAGGTCAACAACATCGCCCGCTCGATCGGCGGCGTGCGGCGCGTGGTCAACAACGCGCTGCTGCGCGACGATCCGCGCCGCAAGTAGCAGAGACCGGGGAACACCGCCGCCATGGCGCCGCGCGTCGCCATCCAGATGGACCCGATCGAGTCGATCAACATCGACGCCGATTCGACTTTCGTGCTGGGATTGGAGGCGCAGGCGCGCGGCTGTCCGCTTTGGCACTATCACGCCCGCGACCTGATGTTCCGCGACCGCAAGGTGCTGGCGCGGGCGCGGCCGCTCGGCTTGCGGCGCGAGAAGGGCAATCATTTCACCCTGGGCGAGGCCGCGATCCTGGATTTGTCCCAGGTCGAGGTGGTGCTGATGCGCCAGGACCCGCCCTTCGACATGGCCTACATCACCGCCACCCATATCCTCGAACACGTCCATCCCAGGACGCTGGTGGTCAACGATCCGGTCAGCGTGCGCAACGCGCCCGAAAAGCTGTTCGTGACGCATTTCGAGAACGTCATGCCGCCGACGCTGATCGCCAGCGCGACCGCCGACATCCGCGCCTTCCGTGCCGAGCACAAGGACATCATCGTCAAGCCGCTGTTCGGCAACGGCGGCGCCGGCGTATTCCACATCAAGCCCGGGGACGAAAACCTGGGCGCGCTGCTGGAGATGTTCACCCAGATCAGCCGCGAGCCGGTGATCGTCCAGCGCTACATCCCCGAGGTCCGCCAGGGCGACAAGCGCATCATCCTGGTCGACGGCCGCGCCGCCGGTGCGGTCAACCGCGTGCCAGCGGCGGGCGAGGCGCGCTCCAACATGCATGTCGGCGGCAAGCCGGCGAAGACGACCCTGACCCGGCGCGAAAGCGAGATCTGCGAGATCATCGGCCCGACCCTGCGCGACAAGGGCCTGATCTTCGTCGGCATCGACGTCATCGGCGACTACCTGACCGAGATCAACGTCACCTCGCCCACCGGCATCCAGGAGATCAACCGCTTCGACGGCACGCGGATCGAAGCCGAGATCTGGGACGCGATCGAGAAGCGGCTATAGGACGGGTTCAGTCCGCCGCCGCTGGCGGCCCGGCCGAGGACGGCGCTTTCCGCACCGTCTCGCGATGGGCGATGTAGAGGCCGCTGGCGGCGACCAGAGCCGCGCCGATCAAGAGCCGCTGCGTCGGACTCTCGCCGAAAACCAGGACTCCCCACACCAGCGCCCAGATCAGGCCGATATAATTGAACGGCGCCAGGGTCGATGCCGGCGTGCGGGCAAAGGCCTGCATGAACCAGTACTGGCCGATCCCGGCCGCCAGTCCCAGGCCGATCATCGGCCCGAGATCGCGCCATTCCGGCCAGGCGAAAGAGAACGGCAGCGTCGCCAGCGTCAACGGCGCGGCCCAGACCAGGAACCAAAGCGAGATCGTCGACGGATGCTCCTTGGCGGTCAAACGGCGGGCCACCATCATGTTGACGGCATGGCACAGCGCGCCGATCAGGCCGACCAGCGCGCCGAGATTGAGCACGTCCCCAGTCGGCTGGGCCATCACCAGGATGCCGGCGAAGCCGACCAGCACCGCGCTCCAACGGTGCGGCCCGACCTTCTCGCCCAGGAACGGTGCCGACAAGGCGGTCAGGAACAAAGGCGCGGCATAGGAAATGGCGATGGCATCGGCCAAGGGCAACAAGGTCATCGAGGCAAAAAAGCAAGTCATGCCCATGAGACCGAGCACGGTCCGCCAGCAATGCGCCCAGGGCTGGATCGTGCGCAGCCTTGCCCAGCCGCCGGTTCGCCACAGGATCACCAATACCGGCGGAATGCCGAAAATCACCCGCGCCGCGGCGATCTCGTTGGGCGGCAAATGATCGGACATCAGCTTGGCCATCACCCCGACCAGCGAGAAAACGGAAATTGACGCCAGCAGGTAGTAGATGCCGTGCCGGGGATTGGGCGGCGCGACGCCGGTTTCGGATGCCATCGCGCTCATTCTCGCCGCGCGGGTAATCCGGCGCTAGCCGTAATTTCGGTTGCCAAAGCGGTCCCTGGGCCGCGATTATGCATGGGCAGGAGAGATCGGCATGGCGCGCGTGCTCTATCGGCGGGACGGAAGGCTGGCCCGCATCACCCTCAACCGGCCCGAGGTCATGAACGCGATCGACGATCTGCTGCCCGAGGAATTGGCGGCCGCGGTCGAGCGCGCCAATCGCGACGAAGGCGTGCATTGCGTGGTGCTGTCGGGCGCCGGCCGCGCCTTCTGCGCCGGCTACGACCTGACCTATTACGCCCAGGCGACCGGCAACGACCGCGGCACCCAGGACATGCCGTGGGATGCGATGAAGGACTACGCCGTCATGAGCCGCAACACCGAACGCTTCATGAGCCTGTGGCGCTGCCTGGTGCCGGTGATCTGCAAGGTGCAGGGCTTCGCCGTCGCCGGCGGATCGGACATCGCGCTGTGCTGCGATCTGATCGTCATGGCCGAGAATGCGCGCATCGGCTACATGCCGGCGCGGGTGTGGGGCTGCCCGACCACGGCGATGTGGGTCTATCGCCTGGGGCCCGAGCGCGCCAAGCGCATGCTGTTCACCGGCGACAAGATCGACGGCAAGGAAGCGGCGGCGATCGGGCTGGCGCACAAGACGGTGCCCGAGGCCGAGCTGGATGCCGAGGTCGAGCGCCTGGCCGAACGCATCGCCGGCGTGCCGCGCAACCAGCTGATGATGCAGAAGCTGACGATCAACCAGGCGATCGAGAACATGGGGCTGCGCTCGACGCAGTTGATCGCCACCGTGTTCGACGGCATCACCCGCCATTCGCCCGAGGGCCTGGCTTTCAAGCGGCGCGCCGAGCAGGTCGGCTGGAAGCAGGCGGTCGAGGAACGCGATGCCGGCACCTACGACTGGACCGCCGACCGGCCGATGAACAAGCCGCAATAGTGTCGGGCCTGGTCGTCCTTTTGGTGCTGATGGCGGCGGCCTCGCACGCCGCCTGGAACGCCGCGCTCAAAAGCGGGCCCGATCCGCTGTGGTCGGTGACGGTGATGCAGGCGGCCGAGCTGAGCATCGGCCTGCTGCTGCTGGCCTTCGTGCCGATGCCGGCGGCCGAGGCCTGGCCTTGGCTTTTGGCCGGCGCCGTCACTCATACCCTCTATCGCATCCAGCTTGCGCGCACCTACGGCATGGGCGGGCTGGCCGAGCTCTATCCCATCCTGCGTGGCGTGGCGCCATTGTTGGTCACGTTGGGCGCGGCGGCAGTGGCGTCCGAGTGGCCGCCGCCTTTGGCGCTGGCCGGGATCGTGGTGGTGTCGCTCGGGCTGATGGCGCAAAGCCGTGCCGGCGCCGTGGGTATTCCGCCGCGTGCCATCCTGGCGGCGGTGCTGACCGGGGTGCTGATCTCGGCCTATACCGTGATCGACGGCCAAGGCGCGCGGCTGTCGGGTCACGCCATCGGCTTCGCGGTCTGGCTGCTGTTCGTCAGCGGCGCGACCCAGGTGATCGCCTATGTCGGCCTGCGCGGCTTCGCCTTTCGCGGACCGCGGCGCGAGGTGTTGAAATCGGTCGGGCTGGGCGTCCTGTCGATGGCGACCTACGCCACGGTGATCTGGGCGCTGAGCCAGGGGCCGATGGGCGCGATCTCGGCCTTGCGCGAGACCTCGGTGGTGTTCGCCGCCGTCATCGGCCGGGTGTTCCTGGGCGAGAGCGTGACGCCGCGGCGTTTCGCGGCCTGCATCGTGGTGGCGCTGGGGGCGGTGTTGATCGGTTTCGGCGCGCGCGGATGAACCTTGCCCCGGCGCGGGCGCGCGACTAGACTCCGCCGCGACATACAGACGATCCCTGTGGGAGAGACCGAGCGATCGGCGCCGAAGGAGCAACCGCCCCGGAAACTCTCAGGCAAAAGGACCGCAGGGGGATGACGATCTGGAAAGCGGCGGCGCGGGCCAACCCGCTTCGCCCACCGATGGGGAAAGCCGCGCTCGGTTAGACTGGGTGCGGTCAATCTCTCAGGTACTCGGACAGAAGGGGCTGTCGGCGTTTTTTTTGCGCCGGCGGCCGCGTTTCTGCCGGAGGTGCCTGGGTGACCGAGTCCGAAACCCCGCTCAAGACCACGCCGCTCGATGGGCTGCATCGGGCGCTGGGCGCGCGCATGGTGCCCTTCGCCGGCTACGCCATGCCGGTGCAGTACAAGGACGGCATCCTGGCCGAACACCTGCACACCCGCGCCGCCTGCGGGCTGTTCGACGTTTCGCATATGGGCCGGATCGAACTGTTCGGCGAGGAACGCGCCCGGGCGCTGGAGACGCTGGTGCCGGGCGATATTCTGAGTCTCGCCTTGGGCCGGCAGCGTTACACCCAGTTCACCGCCGAAAGCGGCGGCATTCGCGACGATCTGATGGTGGCCAATCTCGGCGATCGGCTGTCGCTGGTGGTCAATGCCGGCTGCAAGGATGAGGATCTCGCGCATCTGCGTGCGGGCTTGCCCAAATCGGTGCGGATCGAGCCCTTGTTCGAGCGCGCGCTGTTGGCGCTGCAAGGACCCAAGGCGGCTGCGGTGATGGCGCGCTTCGCGCCGGCCGCGGGCGGACTTCCCTTCATGGGCGCGGCCGAAATGACTGTGCTGGACGCGCCGGCGGTGGTGAGTCGCTCGGGCTATACCGGCGAGGATGGGTTCGAGATCTCGCTGCCGGCGGCGATTGCGGCGGACTTCGCCCAGCGCTTGCTGCGCGAACCCGAGGTCAAGCCGATCGGCCTCGGGGCGCGGGATTCGCTGCGGCTCGAAGCCGGGCTGTGCCTCTATGGCCATGACATCGACCTGACGACGACGCCGATCGAAGCCGGCCTGGCCTGGTCGATCGCCAAGCGCCGGCGCGAGGCCGGCGGCTTTCCGGGCGATGCCGTCGTCCGCCGCCAGCTGGCCGAAGGCGCCTCGCGCCGGCTGGTCGGCATCAAGCCCGATGGCCGGGCGCCGGCGCGCGAAGGCACCGAGATCCGCGCCCCCGGCGGCGCCGTGCTTGGCCGCGTCACCAGCGGCGGCTTCGGTCCCACCGTCAATGGTCCGATTGCCATGGGCTATGTCGCAGCCGCGTCCGCCAAGCCGGGCACGGCGCTAGAGCTGATGGTGCGCGGCAAGGCGCTGCCGGCCGCGGTGGTCGCCCTGCCCTTCGTTCCCAAACGCTACGCCGCCTGAAGGAGGCCCGCATGAGCCTGCGTTTCACCAAGGATCACGAGTGGATCAAGCGCGAGGGCAACCTGGCCACGATCGGCATCAGCGAGCACGCCCAGGGCCAACTCGGCGACGTGGTGTTCGTCGAACTGCCCGAGGTCGGTCGCGTGCTCAAGCAGGGCGAAGCGGCGGCGGTGGTGGAATCGGTCAAGGCCGCCTCCGACGTCTACGCCCCGGTCTCGGGCAAGGTGGTCGAGGTCAATCCGGCGGTGGTGGCCGATCCGGCGCTGGTCAACCGCGCGGCCCAGGGCGATGGCTGGTTTTTCAGGCTCGAACTCAGCCAGCCGGCCGAGCTCGACGGGCTGATGGACGCAGGCGCCTACGCCGCCTTCGCCAAGGGGGAATAGGCATGCGCTATCTGCCGCTGACCCCGGCCGACCGCGGCCACATGCTGGCGGCAATCGGCGCTGGCTCGATCGACGCGCTGTTCGGCGACGTGCCCAAGGCCATGCTCAATCCCGCCATCGACCTGCCGCCGCACCAGGGCGAGCTGGCGGTCGAGCGGATGGTCGGCGCCATGGCGGCGCGGAACCTGGCGGCCGGCGCCGCACCCTTCTTTCTCGGCGCCGGAGCCTATCGCCATCACGTCCCGGCGGCGGTCGATCATCTCATCCAGCGCAGCGAGTTCCTGACCTCCTACACGCCCTATCAGCCCGAGATCAGCCAGGGCACGCTGCAGATGCTGTTCGAGTTCCAGACCCAGGTGGCGGCGATCGCCGGCATGGAGATCGCCAACGCCTCGATGTACGACGGCTCGACCGGCGCCGCCGAGGCGGTGACCATGGCGGCGCGGCTGACCCGCCGCAAGGGCGCGGTGCTGTCGGGCGGGCTGCATCCGCATTACCGCGCCGCGATCGCGACCGCGGCCGAGGCGATCGGGCTGGCGCTTGATCGCGCGCCCTGGGATGTCGAGGCGCGCGAGGACCTGGCGGCCAGGATCGGTCCCGACACCGCTTGCGTGGTGGTGCAGAACCCGGGCTTCTTCGGCCAGGTGCGCGATCTCGCGCCGCTGGCCGCCGCCTGCCGGGCCAAGGGCGCGCTGTTGGTGGCGGTGGTGACCGAGGTGGTGTCGCTGGGCGCGGTCGCCGCGCCGGGCGAGATGGGGGCCGACATCGTCGTCGCCGAAGGCCAGGGGCTGGGCAATCCGCTCGGCT
Organism: Alphaproteobacteria bacterium; assembly: GCA_016869515.1. GTDB lineage: Bacteria > Pseudomonadota > Alphaproteobacteria > VGDZ01 > VGDZ01 > VGDZ01. The sequence goes on from VGDZ01000080.1 coordinate 8,255, forward strand.
TCGGCGGACCCTATGTCGGGCTGTTCGCAACCAAGGAAAAATACGTCCGTCAAATGCCGGGCCGGCTATGCGGCCAGACCGTCGACACCGAGGGCCGTCGCGGCTGGGTGCTGACGCTGTCGACCCGCGAGCAGCACATCCGCCGCGAAAAAGCCACCAGCAACATCTGCACCAATGCCGGGCTGTGCGCGCTGGCCTTCAGCATCCATCTGGCGCTGCTGGGCGAGGACGGCTTCCGCCGCCTGGCCGCGCTCAACCACGCCGCCGCGGTCGGGCTGGCCGAGCGGCTGGGCGCGGTGAAGAAGGCGCGCTTGGTCAACGACAGTTTCTTCAACGAATTCGCGCTCCGGCTGGATCGGCCGGCGGCGCCGGTGGTCGAGGCGCTGGCCAAGCGCGGCATCCTCGCCGGCGTGCCGGTGTCGCGGCTGATCCCGGACGATCCCAAGCTGGCCGATCTGCTGCTGGTGACGGCGACCGAGACCACGCGCGACAGCGATGTCGATGCCCTGGTCCAGGGGCTGGGGGAGGTGCTGTCATGAAGACCCTCACCGGCCATCGCGGCCTCGATCACGAAGAAGGCCTGCTGTTCGAGCAGGGCCAGGCGGGACGTTCGGGCGTCGATCTGCCGACGCCGCCCTCGGTCAAGCCGCGCCTGGGCGGGCTCGAGCGCAAGGCGCCGATCGGCCTGCCCGGCCTGTCCGAGCCGCAGGTGATCCGCCATTTCGTCCGCCTGTCGCGCAAGAACTACGCCATCGACGCCGGCATCTATCCGCTGGGTTCGTGCACCATGAAACACAATCCGCGGCTGAACGAAAAGCTGGTGCGCTTGCCGGGCCTGGCCGACATCCATCCCTTGCAGCCGATCTCGACCGTGCAGGGCGCGCTCGAACTGATCGATCGGCTGGCGCATTGGCTCAAGACCCTGACCGGGATGGCAGCGGTGGCGCTGTCGCCCGCCGCCGGCGCCCATGGCGAGCTGTGCGGGCTGCTGGCGATCCGCGCCGCGCACAAGGCCAAGGGCGAGGACGCGACGCGACGGGTGGTGCTGGTGCCGGAATCGGCCCACGGCACCAATCCCGCCACCGCCGCCCAGGCCGGCTATGCCGTGGCTTCCATCCCGGCCGATGCCCGCGGCCGAGTCGACGTCGCCGCGCTGGAGGCGGCGCTGGGTCCGGGCATCGCCGCGGTGATGCTGACCAATCCCAACACCTGCGGCCTGTTCGAACCCGAGATGAAGCGCATCGCCGATGCCGTCCACAAGGCCGGGGCCTTCTTCTATTGCGACGGCGCCAATTTCAACGCCATCGTCGGCAAGGTGCGGCCGGGCGATCTGGGCGTCGATGCCATGCACATCAACCTGCACAAGACCTTCTCGACGCCGCATGGCGGCGGCGGGCCGGGCGCCGGGCCGGTGGTGCTGTCGGCGGCGCTGGCGCCGTTCGCGCCGGTGCCCTACGTCACCGCCGGGCGCGAGGGTCTTGGCCTGGTCGAGCACGCCGAGGGCTCGGGCAGCCTGGGCCGGCTCAAGGCCTTCCACGGCCAGATGGGCATGATGGTGCGGGCGCTGGCCTACATGCTGAGCCATGGCGGCGACGGGCTGCGGCAAGTGGCCGAGGATGCGGTGCTCAACGCCAATTACGTGCTGGCGCGGCTGAAGGACGCGATGACCCCGGCCTTTCCCGGCTTCTGCATGCACGAGGCGCTGTTCGACGACCGTTTCCTGCGCGGCAGCGGCGTCAGCACGCTGGACTTCGCCAAGGCGATGATCGACCAGGGCTTCCATCCCATGACCATGTATTTCCCGCTGGTGGTCGACGGCGCGCTGCTGATCGAACCGACCGAGACCGAAAGCCGCGAAGGCCTGGACGAGTTCGTGGCGGCGCTGCGCGGCCTGGCCGAGCGCGCCAAGCAGGGGGGCGCCGAGGTTTTCAAGGCGGCGCCCGCGCTGGCGCCAAGGCGCCGGCTGGACGAGACCCGCGCCGCCCGCCAGCCGGTCTTGCGCTGGAAGCCGGACGCGGCAAGCAAAGCCGCGGCCGATTGACCCGCGGCCGGGCGCGCCCCATCTTGAGGTCATGAGCGAACAGGCGCGACCCAATTTCGGCCCGGCCGGCGCCGGCGATCGGGCCGGCTCGCCGCCGGCAGCGGGCGGCAAGGGCTGGAAATACGCCACGCTCGCGGTGCTGGCCGGGCTCGCGCTCTATTACCCCGTGGGCATGGCGCTGTTTCACCGGGTCGGCGACGACACCGCGCTGTCTCTGTCCGAGGCCGAGGCGAGCGGCGCCGAAAGCCGCGCCGTCGCCATGATGGCCAAGCTGATCCAGCGCGAGGTGGCCGAAGGTCATTGGGCGGCCAACGATCCCTTCTTTCATCCCGGCACGCTGCTCGACAACATGCCCAATTTCCAGCAGGGCATGATGGCGGCGCTGGCGCGCATCGCCTTCGAGTTGGTCGACCAGATCGGCCGGGTGCGGGGCTCCTCGCAGACCGACAAGGACCTGCAGGCCGCGTCCGGGCAGCTTCAATATCCCGGCACGCGGTGGATTTTCGACTTCAAGGTCAGCTGGGCGCCGACCGCCAGTTCCGAGGCCCAGTACCGCGCCGCCCGCGGCGCGCTTGTGGCCTACAACAAACGCCTCGGCCAGGGCCAGGCGATCTTCGAGCGCAGGGCCGACAATCTGCTGGCGACCATCGACCGCATCGCGCTCGACATCGGTTCGTCCTCGGCGACGATCGATTCCCAGATCCGCGACGCGCCCAACTGGCTGATCGACACCAAGGCCGACGACGTGTTCTACGGCGTCAAGGGCCAGTGCTACGCCTACTACCTGGTGCTGCGCGAACTGGCGGCCGATTTCCCGCAGGTCATGCGCGAGAAGGAACTGGCCGGCACCTGGGGCAACATGCTCGACAGCCTCAAGCGCTGCGCCGAGCTTGCGCCCTGGGTGGTGGTCAACGGCGCGCCGGATTCGCAACTCCTGCCCAGCCATCTCGCCGGGCTGGGCTTTTTCCTTTTGCGCGCCCGCACGCAGCTGCGCGAGATCTCGAACATCCTCTTGAAATAGACCGCGCCGCGGCGGCGTGGCAGACTGGCGCCGCCATGAGCGCGGCCGAAACCGCCGTCAGCCGCAAATCGCGCACCAAGTTCCTGGTGGTGGTCGACGACACGCCGGAATGCCGCGTCGCCTTGCGCTTTGCCGCGCGCCGCGCCAGGCGGCTGGGCAGCGCGGTGGTGATGCTGCGGGTGATCGAGCCGACCGACTTCAAGCAATGGGGCGGGGTCGAGGAGCTGATGCGCGAGGAGGCCCGGGCGGAGGCCGAACAATTGCTGCAGGACGTCGCCGCCCAGGTCAACCAGGCGGCCGGGCTGGTGCCCGAGTTCGTGGTCAAGGAAGGGCGCAAGCGCGACGTCGTACTGGATCTCATAAAATCGGATGCCGGCATCCGGATCTTGGTCCTGGGCGCGGCTGCGGGGGAATCCGGGCCGGGGCCGCTGGTGGCGTCGCTGGCGGGACAGATGTCGGGCCAGTTGCCGATCCCGGTGACGGTGGTTCCCGGCAGCCTGACCGACGCCCAGATCGACGACTTGAGTTGAGGTCCGCGCGGAATCGGGCGGATCGGGGCCAGTCCGGTCCGGATCGGCGCGGATACGAGCGCCAAAGGCGCGGAGCGGCGCGCAAACCAGCCGCAAATGCGCGCAAATGGCCAATTTTTAACTAGCGATATCTTTGATTGTATTGGGCAATCAAGGTATGTCGGGTGCAAACTGCGCGCAAAAAGGTTAACGCCCGCCTGGGGGCGTTTCGAAACGGAAGTATGTAAGGTCAGGCGGATCATGGCGCGCAGCAGGGTCCCTCATATAATGTATGGAGAGTGAACATTTGAGGTTTTAGTGTTTGGGTCCGGACTCGTTAAAGCCACCATATGACAGTGGCGGCGAGGGCGCCGCCGGCCAGCGTCGCCCTCGGCAGCCCATAGGCCGCGAACTTGGCCGGGTCGGCGATGCGAGCGCAGGCACGATAGGCCTTGCGGGTCTGGTCATAGGGCATGATCGATCTGTCTTGAACCATAGAGTTCAAGACAGATCGTGAATCATGCCCTCGTATCCTGCTCTGGACCGCGATTCACGGTTTGCATGGAATAGCGTCTGCGATTCCATGCAAACCGATCGCGGTCTAGGTGGCGAAGAACTTGTTGCCCTTAAGCGGCACCACCGCCTGCAGCCGCTTGAAGGCCGCGGGCGCCAAGGGCAAGATCGTTTGGTCTTGAACAGGCAGTTCAAGACCACACATGAATCTTGCCCTCGTATCCTGCTCTGGACCGCGATTCACGGTTCATAGGGAATCGCGGCCGTGATTCCCTATGAACCGATCGCGGTCTAGTCGAGCCCGATTACCTCGACATAGACCACGTCGATCGGTTGGCGTCGGACCACGGCGTCGCGCATCGCGCATTAGGGTATGATCGATCTGTCTTGAACAATAGGGTTCAAGACAGAACATGAATCATGCCCTCATATCCCGCTCTGGACCGCGATCCGCGGTTTGCATGGAATAGCGTCTTTGATTCCATGCAAACCGATGGCGGTCTAGTATCACGTTTGCGGGCAATACTGACGGTAGCCGCCAATCGCGGTGCCGAATTCATTCTCGACAATCGTGCTGGCGGCGTAGCGGACCATGGCCTCGCCGGCGGCGGTGAATTTGACGCAAGGTTTGAACGCGGCGCTCAATCGTCCGGGCACGGTTCGCCGCGCTTGACCCTTCGGAAATAGCCGCCCTCGGGATGGCGCGGGATGCCGAACTGGTCCTTGGTCTGATAGTCGCGGCGGGCGTGAAAGCGTCCGATCCAGCATTTCCAATACTCGCCGTCCGACAGGATGCGCCAGCCGTCATGACGCTGGGATTCGACGATCACTTCATAATTCGCCCAGCTGGATTCGTAGGCGACCTGCATTTCGCCGATCCAATGCCACTGCCCTTGCCACAGCCGATAGAGAAAGACCGAGCATGGCTCGCGATGGCAGAAGGCATTGCCGGCAATTCCGACCAGCAGTTCGTACTGTCCGTCGCCGTCGAGATCGTAGCGGCCGATGCCGGCGTCGTCGAAATCATGATCATCGTAGAGCTTGCGGACCAATCCGCTGCGGATCAGGCGATCAAGAAAGGCGAAGTCCGCCGCCACGTCGCCGCGTTTGAGGACGATGTGTTCGGCCGCAGTACCGGGCATCGTCACCAAGCCGAGCGCTAGAAGACATATCGCGGCGATCAATCGCATGGCGCCAGCCGGCCTCAATCGTCCGGGCACGGTTCGCCGCGCTTGACCGACCAGAAATATCCCGCCATGCCGGTGGCACGAATCTGCTGAGTGGGGTCGACAGAAGGGCTGTAGCCCTTCAAAGCGGTACGGCGGGTCCAGCAGCGCCAATATTCACCATCTGACAGGACCCGCCAGCCCTCGTGAGCATGGGGCTCGACGAATATCTCGAACGTGGCCCAACTCGGAATGCGGCGCGAATAGGTCCCGCCGATGCATGACCAATTGCCATTGGTATGCCGATAAATGTAGACCTGACACGGGTGAAGTTCTGCGATGCAGAACATGGCGCGTGCGAAACCGACCAAAAGTTCGTATTGCCCGTCGCCGTCAAGATCATAGCGAGCGACGCCGATGTCGTCGATGTCGTAGTCGGGATAGACGTCGTCCAGATTCATGTCCTTGATCAGCGTTCGGAAGAACTCTTCTTCCGCTCCGACATCGGCTTGCTTGAGGACGAGTAACTCGGATGCAAGCCCTCCTCTCCCTGCAAGCGCAAGGAATGCGGCTAGGAAGAGGAGGACTGCACGCATGGCGATCGCCGGCATCAATCGTCGGGGCACGGTTCGCCGCGCTTGACCGACCAGAAATAGCCCGGGGTACCGGGTACGCGATCCTTATAGGTTGGATCAAATGTCGGCGAATAGTAGTGCCGCCGTCCGGTGCCATTCATCCAACAATACCAATACGTTCCATCACTGAGTATTTTCCAACCATTATGGGTGCCACCGGCCATGTATATTTCGTAAAAATTCCGGCCCTGTACGATTTGTACGTCCGGTCCGCCTGCCCATATCCATGTCCCGCTTTGGCGGCGATAGACCGCGACCGGACATGAGAGATGGGTACAGATATTTCCGGATGTAAACGCCACCAGCAGTTCGTCCTCCCCGTCGCCATTCAAGTCGGCGCGGCCGACGCACAGATCTCCCTTTTCGGAATACGGGTGCATGTCCTTGAAAAATTCGTCTTCGATTTGCGCCATCAGGAACGGCGCATCCTCGCCCAAATCTCCGCATTTCAAAGCGAGGCGGTCGGCAGCCTGCCCTTCTCTTCCTGACAACGCCAGGAACAGCGCCAGAAAGAGAAGGGCTGCACGCATGGCGCCGGCGGGCATCAATCGTCCGGGCACGGTTCGCCACGCTTGACCGCCCAGAAATAGCCCGCCATGCCGGTTTCGCGGTCTTTGCGCGTCGGGTCTTCTGTCGGTACGTACCATTTTTTCTGATCAGAGCCACGGGTCCAGCAGTGCCAATATTCCCCGTCCGACAGGACCCGCCATCCTTCGTGAGCATGCGGTTCGACGAGAATTTCGAATGTAGCAAAGCTTGGACTGCGATGCGTGCTCATACCCCCGACCCAAGACCAACTGTTTTTGTCACGTCGGTAAATATGTATGGGACAAGGATAGCGTCCGGGCTCGCAAAACATGGCGCGGTCGAATCCAACGATCAATTCATATTGCCCGTCGCCGTCAAGATCATAGCGGGCGACGCCGATGTCGTCGATGTCGTAATCGGGATAGACGTCACCCAACTCCATGTTTTTTATGAGTTTTCTTAGGAATTCTTCCTCGGGGCCGACGTCTTGTCGTTTCAAAGTCAATATTTCGGACGCATGTCCTCCTCCTCCTAGCGTGGCCAGGATCATAACTAAGAGAAGGAGGACAACACGCACGACGATCACACCTCAGCGTTTGCGATACTCGACATTCTGGAACTCCCTCAGGCGAGTTTCAATTGCGAGGAATAGTTCTTTCTTGTTTGCAGGGAATGGGTCTCGGTCGATCTTCCAGCTCTGCTCGGCTTGGTGCTTGAAATATGCGTTTACCTCACCCTGTCCCGCCCGGTGAATGGCGGCAGCGAGTCCGGATTGTGTCACCTCGATATTAGTCCCCATTACGCCGATGAACTCTCGGCCATGCTGCTTATCAAGGCCCAAGTGCCGAATATAGCCGTCGACCTTGGTCATGTAGGCATCCATGGCTGCGTCTTGGGCTTTGGGAGATTTGAGGAAGGACTCCTCCGAATCGACGCCCAAGGCTCTTGCCTTGTCGGTCCAATTGCCATCTTTGTCTTTGAAGCCGGCGTCTATGAGGGCGCCTCGCTTAAGCTGATACCGACCCAACGCGACGCCCCCTTGGTTGTCTTCCAGTTTCACGCCATAGCCGTGATTGGGTTCGCCTTTGACTTCGATTCCCCCAACCTTGTCCTGAAAGGTCGTGCCGACTTCTCCGGACTTGGGCTCAGTCCGCGCCGCCAGGGCTTCGGCTTTGATCGGGTAGACGGTCACCGTTCCTTGGGGAGTTTTTTTGGTGACAGGCTTCTCCTCGGTTTCGGACTTGGCGTTGGCAGGCGCGTTGGGCGTGTTCTGGGCGTTGTCCTCGGCGGCTTTCTTGCCGTCAGTCTTGGCGGCTTCCTTGTCCTCCTGGCTGGTGTCGTCGCCGCCACTGCCGCCGTCGCTGTCGGCGAGGTCGGCTTGGGGTTCGGCGTTGGCGGCTTGGAAGGGCGTGGGGTCGGTGGGCTGGGCCGGGTCGAGCGGCACGGGATCAGCCGTGCCCTTGCCGGCCTGGAGTTCCTGCGGCTGCTCCTTGCTCTCCGTCTCCTCCTTCTTGGGCGGGGGTGCGTTGTCCTTGGGGACGCCGAAGGGGCGGTTGTCCCAGGCCTCGGCCGAGCCGAGGAAGGCGTTGCGCTGCTCGGGGTCGAGTTGTTTCGCTACGTCATAGGCGTAGCGGTCGCCGCGCTCGGGGTTGTTCTGGAACAGCTTGGCCACCAGATCGCGCACCTCGCCGATGCCCTTGGCGCCGGCCTGCTTGATCGCCTCGGCCGCGAAGCGCGGGTGGTCGCCGAGGTCTTCGCGATCGTGCAGGTATCGCGCCGCCTGGCGGTTGGAACGCTCGGTGTCGTGGTCCACGGTCTCGGTCGCGTTCTTGGCCACGATCTCGCCGAGACTCTTCGGCCGAGTGAACAGCGGTCCTTCTTCGCCACGTGCCAGGCGCTCGTGATGATCGATCACGGTGCGGTGGTCGGGGGCGCTGTGGCTTGCGAAGTCCTCGCCGATGTCGTGGCGCAGCCGGGTGACGGTCTCGCCGCCCGGGTCCATGCGTCCGTCCACGGTCAGG
>VGDZ01000081.1 GCA_016869515.1 Alphaproteobacteria bacterium
GTCCAGGGCGCCGAGCCGCTCTTGTTCCTCGACTATTTCGCCTCGGGCAAGCTCGAGGTCGAGGTCGCGGCGCGGGTCGTGGCCGGCATCGCCGAGGGCTGCAAACGGGCCGGCTGCGCGCTGATCGGCGGCGAAACCGCTGAGATGCCCGGGATGTACGCGCCCGGAGACTACGATCTGGCCGGCTTCGCGGTCGGCGCGGTCGAGCGCGGCCAGCAGCTCGACGGCAGCGCCGTCGCCGCCGGCGACGCGATCCTCGGCCTCGCCTCCTCCGGCGTGCATTCCAACGGCTATTCGCTGGTGCGCAAGATCGTCGACCGCGGCATGTTCCGGCTCGACGCGCCGGCACCCTTCGAGCCCGAAGTCTCCTTGGGCGAGGCGCTGCTGACCCCGACCCGGATCTACGTCAAGCCGATCCTGGCCGCGCACCAGGCAGGTCTGATCAAGGCCATGGCGCACATCACCGGCGGCGGCTTTGTCGACAACGTGCCGCGGGTGCTGCCCAAGGGCCTGCGGGCCGAGATCGACGCCGGCGCCTGGAAATTGCCGCCGGTGTTCAAATGGCTGATGCGTACCGGCGACGTGTCGCCCTCGGAGATGGCGCGCACCTTCAATTGCGGCATCGGCATGGTGTTGGTGGTCGCTTCGGATCGGGTCGGAGCCGCGACCGAGCTGTTGAGCGCGCACGGGGAGACCGTGTTTCGCATCGGCCGCGTCGTCAAAGCGCCGGGCGAAGCAGCGGATTGCGTCCTCACCGGGCACGAGACCTGGCCATGAAGCGCGTCGGCGTGCTGATCTCGGGCCGCGGCAGCAATCTGCAGTCCCTGATCGACGCTGCCACCCGTCCCGGCTACCCCGCCCGCATCGCCTGTGTGATCTCGAACCGCCCCGATGCGGCCGGCCTAGACCGTGCGCGCCGTGCCGGCATTCCAGCCGAAACCATCGACCACAAGCCCTTCGGCAAGGACCGCGAGGCGTTCGAACGGGCGCTGGATGCGCGGCTTGCCGCCCATGGCGTCGAATTGGTGGCATTGGCCGGATTCATGCGGCTGTTCACGCCTTTCATGATCGAGCGCTGGCAGGGGCGGATGATCAACATCCACCCTGCCCTGCTGCCGGCCTTCAAGGGCCTGGACACGCACCGCCGCGCGCTGGAAGCCGGAGTAAAGATCGCCGGCTGCACCGTGCATTTCGTTACCCTGGGGATGGACGAAGGGCCGATCATCGCCCAGGCCGCGGTAGCGGTGCTGGCGGGCGACGACGAAGCCAGCCTGGCGGCGCGGGTGCTGGCCGCCGAGCACAGGATTTATCCCTGGGCGCTGGAGCTGGTGGCCTCGGGCCGCGTCCGCCTGGTTGGCGATCGGGCCGAATACGATCGCCGCGATGGATCGGACGCGATGCTGATCAGCCCCGCGCCCGATCAAGCCAAGTCGACTTAGCCGACGATCTCGATCGCGCTGAAGAAATAGGCGATTTCGATCTTGGCGTTGTCGGCCGAATCCGAGCCATGGGCCGAGTTGGCCTCGATCGATTCGGCATAGAGCTTGCGGATCGTGCCCGGCGCGGCATTGGCCGGGTTGGTCGCACCCATCACCTCGCGGTATTTGGCGACGGCGTTGTCGCCCTCCAGCACCTGGACCACCACCGGGCCCGAGGTCATGAAGGCGCACAGCGAGGCGAAGAATGGCCGCTCCTTGTGCACGGCGTAGAAGCCTTCGGCCTGGCTGCGGCTGAGGTGAAGGCGCTTCTGGGCGACGATGCGCAGACCGGATTTCTCGATCACGGCGTTGATCGCGCCGGTGAGGTTACGGCGGGTGGCGTCGGGCTTGAGGATGGAAAGGGTGCGTTCGATGGCCATGGTCGCGGTCTCGCTGGAATCCTGGGAGAGGCCGGCCTTATAAGGTCTTCGCGCCCGGGCATCAACCGCTAGACCGCGATCGGTTCACACGGAATCGTGCCCGCGATTCCCTATGAACCGTGAATCGCGGTCCAGAGAAGGATTCGAGGGCAAGATTCCGGTTCGGCCCGGCCGCGACATGGCCTATAAGCGCGGCCCATGCTCGGCATCGACAGGCTGGTCTACCGCATTTCCGGCCGCACCATCATCGACGGCGCCTCGGCCCGCATTCCCGAAGGCCATCGCGTCGGTCTGGTCGGGCGCAACGGCGCCGGCAAGACTACGCTCTTGGGCCTGATCGCCGGCACGCTGCAGGCCGATGACGGCGCCATCCGCTTGCCGCGCGAATCCCGCGTCGGCTGGGTGGCGCAGGAGGCGCCGGGCGGCGATGCCACGCCGCTGGCGACGGTGCTGGCGGCGGATGTCGAACGCGCGCGACTGCTGGCCGAGTTGGAATCCGCACCCGATCCCGCGCGCATCGCCGCGATCGAGGATCGCCTGGCGGTGATCGGTGCCCGCGCCGCGCCGGCCCGCGCCGGCAGCATCCTCCACGGGCTCGGGTTCGATGCCGCCGACCAGGCGCGGCCGCTGCGCGAGTTCTCGGGTGGGCTGCGCATGCGCGTCGCCCTGGCGGCGGCGTTGTTCGCCCGGCCTGACCTGCTGCTGCTCGACGAACCGACCAACCATCTCGATCTCGAAGCGACGCTGTGGCTGGTGGGATTCCTCAAGCGCTGGCCGAGGACCCTGCTGCTGGTCAGCCACGACCGCGACCTGCTGGACGAGGTGCCCGACCACACTTTGCATCTCGAGGCCGGGCAGTTGACGCTCTATCGCGGCGGCTATTCGAGCTTTGCCCGCACCCGCGCCGAGCGCCTCGAACTGCAGGAGAAACAGCGCGTCCGCATCGAGCGCGAGCGCGCCCGCCTGCAGGCCTTCGTCGACCGCTTTCGCGCCAAGGCCAGCAAGGCGACCCAAGCCCAAAGCCGCGTCAAGATGCTGGCGCGGCTGGAGACCGTGGCGCCGGTGGTCGAGGAGGACACGCCGGCGCTGGACTTCCCCGAACCCAAGCCGCTGGCCTCGCCGATCCTGACCCTGGACGAGGTCGCCGTCGGCTATGACGGCAAACCCATCCTGCAACGGCTGTCGCTGTCGCTCGATTTCGAGGACCGCATCGCCCTGATCGGCGCCAACGGCAACGGCAAGACCACCTTCGCCAAGCTGCTGGCCGGACGGCTGGAGCCGCTTGCGGGCGAACTGCGGCGCGTGTCGCGGCTGACGGTGGGCTATTTCGCCCAGCACCAGATCGAGGACCTCGACCCCGCCCGCAGCGCCTTCCAGCACTTGGCCGAGGACATGCCGGGCGTTCGGATCGATCGTGTCCGTGCCTTTCTCGGCCGCTTCGGCTTCCCGGGCGAACGCGCCGACGTCGCTGCCGCCAAGCTGTCCGGCGGCGAGAAGGCGCGGCTGGCGCTGGCGCGCATTGCCCGGGCCGAACCTCAATTGCTGATCCTCGACGAACCGACCAACCATCTCGACATCGATGCCCGCGCCGCGCTGGTGCAGGCGCTCAACGCCTTTCCCGGCGCGGTGGTGGTGATCAGCCACGACCGCCGGCTGATCGAATTGACCGCCGACCGGCTGTGGCTGGTGGCCGAGGGTCGCGTCACGCCCTTTGCCGGCGGCATCGCGGACTATCAGAAAAAGCTGATGGCCGAACGCGGCGGCGCGAGCGAGGAGCGCTCCGGGACCGCGCGACCGTCCGAGGACTCCCGTCGGCTCGCGGCCGAGCGTCGGGCGCAGATGGCGCCGCTACGGAAAAAAGCTCAGGCGGCCGAAGCGGCGATGGCGCGGCTGGCCCGCGAGCGCGCGGCGCTGGAAAAGCAAATGGCCGATCCGGCGGTCTATACTGGCGCTGGCCAGGCGGTGGCGGAACTCGCGCGGCGCAAGGCGGCGCTGGATCGGGAACTGGCAGCGGCCGAGGCGGAGTGGCTGGCGGCGGCCGAGGCATTGGAGACGGACGGAGCGGCATGATCGACTTCAAGACTCTCAAGCTGCAAAGCCGCCTGATCGGCCCCAGCCCCAATCAATTCCTGCTGACGCCGCTGGGCTACGGCATCGCCACGCCGCATCACCCCAGCCCCGAATACGCCGCCGCGCCCAAGGCGCTGTTCGAGGCTTTCCGCGCTTCGGCGCTGTCGGCCGAGCGCGTCAAAATCATGACCGAGGACCCCGCCTCGTTCCGTGCCCACTTCCTGCAGCGCTCGCGGGTCTTCCGCTTTCCCGACGATCTTTGGTTCCAGGCGCTGGCGCTGGACGAGAAGCGCAGCACCATCCTGATCTACAGCCGCTCGCGCTACGGCTATCGCGATTTCGGCGTCAACCAGATGCGCGCCGGGCTGTGGGTGCGCGGCATGCACGACCGGCTGGGCCATGGGCCCATCGGCGTCGGCGAAGACGACCAGGGCTAGACCGCGATCGGTTCATAGGGAATCATGGCCGCGATTCCCTATGAACCGTGAATCGCGGTCCAGAGTAGGATACGAGGGCATGATTCACGATCTGTCTTGAACTCTATGGTTCAAGACAGATCGATCATGCCCTAGGAGAGCGAACGATGGCCTATAAGGGCATGGACCTGACCGGCAAGTGCGTGCTGGTGACCGGCGGCAATTCCGGCATCGGCCTCGGCATGGCCGAAGCGCTGGCCGAAGCCGGAGCCGCGGTCTGCATCTGGGGCACCAAGGCCGAGAAGAATCGGAAAGCCCTGGACGCGATCGCGCGGCACGGCGGCAAGGCCCATGCCCTGGTCTGCGACGTCAGCCAGGAAAGCCAGGTCGAGGCCGCCTTCGCGGAGACCTTGAAGCTGCTCGGCCGGGTCGATGCCTGTTTCGCCAACGCCGGCGTTTCCAGCGGCCGCGGCGCCGCGTTCCACGAGATGGACACGGCCGAGTGGCGGCGCGTGCTGGGGGTCAATCTCGACGGCGCCTTTTTCACCTTCCGCGCCGCGGTACGGCACATGGTGTCGCGGCCGGGCGGCGGTTCGCTGGTCGGCACCGCCAGCCTGGCGGCGCTGTCGGGTCCGGCCAAGAATCAGCACTACGCCGCCACCAAGGGCGGGCTGATCTCGATGATGCGCGGGCTGGCGGTGGAATATGCCCGCCACGGCATCCGCGCCAACGCCGTCCTGCCGGGTTGGATCGAATCCGACATGACCGCGCGCGCCTTCGCCTGGGACAAGTTCCGCGACGCGGTGATGCCGCGGATTCCGATGCGGCGCTGGGGCAAGCCCCAGGACTTCGGCGGCCTCGCCGTCTACCTGGCGTCCGACGCCTCGGCCTATCACACCGGCGATCAGATGCTGATCGACGGCGGCTATTGGGTGTTCTGAAGAGACGAACTTCAATAGTGCTGTCGGCAGGCCGCGACTTCGAGACGCCTTTCCTGACCCGATCCCGCCACGCGATAGACCAGGCGATGGTGCAGCGTGATGCGTCGCGACCACCATCCGGTCAGGTCGCCACGCAAAGGCTCTGGCTTACCTAGGCCCCGGAAAGGATTGCGCATCGCGTCTCGGATCAGGACATTGTTCTTGATCGCAGTCTCTCGATCCGTGTCCTGCCACTCGAGGTACGAATTCCACGCCTCGGAACTCCACACCAGTTTCATGGATCGATCAGCGCGCGGGCCAGTCCTTTCCCGGCATTGATCTGGGCGATCGAGCGACGCAGCCGTGCGGCCCCGGTGGGATGGCGCAACAGATTCAGCGTTTCCATCCAACCCCTGAATTCGTCATAGGGCATCATGACGACGCTCTCGGCCTTGCGTCGTTTGACCACGACCGGTTCCCGTTCGTCGCAGACCGCCTTCATGACTTTGGCCAGATTCTGCCGCGCCTTCGAATAGCTCAACGTTTCCATCGATCTCTCACCTGTACACGAGTCTTGTACAAGATAGTAAGCACCAACGGCCAACGCAAGCGCGCTCAGTGCTTGAGGATCTGGCTGAGGAACAGCTTGGTGCGGCCCGAGCGCGGGTTGTGGAAGAACGCCTCGGGCTCGTTCTCCTCGACGATCTCGCCCTTGTCCATGAACACCACCCGGTTGGCGACGGTACGGGCGAAGCCCATCTCGTGGGTGACGCAGAGCATGGTCATGCCCTCTTCGGCCAGCGAGACCATGACGTCGAGCACTTCCTTGATCATCTCGGGGTCCAGCGCCGAGGTCGGCTCGTCGAACAGCATGATCTTGGGGTTCATGCACAGCGAGCGGGCGATGGCGACGCGCTGCTGCTGTCCGCCCGAGAGCTGGCCGGGATATTTCTGCGCTTGTTCCGGAATCCGCACTCGTTCGAGGAAATGCATCGCCGTTTCCTCGGCCTGCTTCTTGGGGATGCCGCGCACCCATAGCGGCGCCAGCGTCAAGTTCTCCATCACCGTCAGATGCGGGAACAGGTTGAAGTGCTGGAACACCATGCCGACCTCGCGGCGGATGGCTTCCACCCCCTTGAGGTCCGAGGTCAGGCGGATGCCGTCGACGACGATGTCGCCAGCCTGGTGTTCTTCGAGGCGGTTGATGCAGCGGATCAGGGTCGACTTGCCCGAGCCCGACGGGCCGCAGACGACGATGCGCTCGCCCTTGCGTACCTGCATGTTGATGTTCTTGAGGACGTGGAACTCGCCATACCATTTGTTGACGTTGCGGATCTCGACGATGTAGGGCGTGCTCGAATTCATGGCGGAATCCCCGTCAGCGATGGCTCTTGTTGAAGTCGGCTTCGAGCGCCTGGCTGTATTTCGACATGCCGTAGCAGAACACGAAATAGACCACCGACACGGCGACGTAGACGTCGACCGCCAGGCCGCGCCAGTTGGGATCGATCAGCGCCTGCTTGGCCGCGTTCATCAGGTCGAACAGGCCGATGATCACCACCAGCGAGGTGTCCTTGAAGATGCCGATGAAGACGTTGACCAAGGGCGGGATCACCAGCTTCAGCGCTTGCGGCAGGACGATCAGCCCGGTCTTTTGCCAATAGCCGAGGCCGAGCGAGTCCGCCGCCTCGTATTGGCCGCGCGGAATCGCCTGCAACCCGCCGCGCACCACCTCGGCCAGGTAGGCGGCGGCGAACAGGATGAAGGCGACTTGGGTGCGCAAGAGCTTGTCGATGCTGACACCGGTCGGCAGGAACAGCGGGAACATGACCGAGGCCATGAACAGCACGCTGATCAGCGGCACGCCGCGGATCAGTTCGATATAGCCTATGCACAGCGCCTGGATCGCCGGCATCTTCGAGCGCCGGCCGAGCGCCAGCAGGATCGACAGCGGAAAGGCGAACACCATGCCGAAGGCGGCCAGGAACACGGTCAGCGGCAGGCCGCCCCATTGCTCGGTGCCGACATAGCGCAACCCCAGCACCCCGCCCCACATCAGCACGCCGACCGCCGGCAGGCCCATGGCCCAGCACAGCCACAGCCAGGGCTTCCAGAAGCGGCGATTGCAGGTCGCCAGGATCAGCGCCAGGAACAGGCACATCGCCGCCAGCGGCCGCCAATGCTGCTCGAACGGGTAGAGCCCGAACAGGATCAGCCGGTGCTTCTCCATGAGAAAGGCGATGCAAAGCCCGCCGGCATCGCGGCAGACCCGGCTGTCGGCGGCCTCCACGGTCGAACGCACGAACAGCCAGTCGTAGAGCGCCGGCACTATCTGCCACAGGAACCACAGCGCCAGCAGCGTGAGGATGGTGTTGGGGATCGAATTGAACAGATTGCGCCTGAGCCAGCCGATCGGACCGATCGTGCTGGACGGCGGCTTGAGGTCGGGCAGCGGCGCGGTCTCGGCGGTCATGGCGGGCTAGCGCTCCACCAGCGCGACGCGCTTGTTGTACCAGTTCATGAAGGCCGAGATCAGCAGGCTGATGGTCAGATACACCGCCATGATCAGGGCGATGCCCTCGATCGCCTGGCCGGTCTGGTTCATGGTGGTGTTGGCGATCGACACCACGTCGGGATAGCCGATCGCCACCGCCAGCGAGCTGTTCTTGGTGATGTTGAGGTACTGGCTGGTCATCGGCGGCACGATCACGCGCAGCGCCTGCGGCAGCACGATCAGCCGCAGCACCGGCCCGCGCTTGAGCCCAAGCGCGCCCGCCGCCTCCCACTGGCCCTTGGGCACCGCCAGGATGCCGGCGCGCACGATCTCGGCGATGAAGCCGGCGGTGTACATGGTCAACCCGATCAGCAGCGCGGCGAACTCGGGCGTCAGCGAGCCGCCGCCCTGGAAATTGAAGCCGCGCAGTTCGGGCACCACCACCTTGGTCGGCGCGCCCCCGAACAGCCAGGCCAGCAAAGGCAGGCCCAGGATCAGGCCGAGCGAAGGCCATAGCAGCGGAAAGGCCTTGCCGGTCTGGTTCTGGCGCTCGCGCGCCCAGCTGAACAGCCACAGCGCGGAGATCGTGCCGACCCCGACCGCCACCCAGCACCAATCCCAGATCCAGTGCTCGGCCATGAGCGGAAACTTGAAGCCGCGGTTGGAGATATAGACTCCGGGCAGCGGATTGGCCGCCTGGCGCGGCCCCGGCATGTTCTCGGTGATCAGCGCGTACCAGAAGAACAGCTGCAGCAACAGCGGCACGTTGCGGATCACCTCGACGTAAAGCGAGGACAGCTTGGCGATCAGCCAGTTGGACGACAGCCGGGCGATGCCGATCGCCGTGCCCAGAACCGTCGACAGCACGATGCCGATCACCGCGACCCTGAGCGTGTTGAGCAGGCCGACGGCAAAGGCCCGGCCGTAGCTCGAGGCCGGGCTGTACTCGATCAGGGACTCGCCGATGGCGAAACCCGATTCACGGTCGAGGAAGGAAAATCCCGAGGCGATCTTGGCGCGCTGGAGGTTGTCGAGGGTGTTGTTGACCAGATACCAGCCGAGCGCCGCCACCGCCCCGGCCACCACCACTTGGTAGACGATGCCGCGTACCCAGGGATCGTTCCAACTCAGGCTCCGGGACGGCTCCCGGGCCATCGTCTCGACCGCCATGCGCCGCGTTCCCCCCGAACGAAGCGAAACCGCCGGTCCTTGCGGACCGGCGGCGTCACTCTAAGCTCTCAACGAATCGGCATGGCGTATTGCAGCCCGCCCTTGTTCCAGAGCGCGTTCAGGCCGCGCTCGATCTTGAGCGCGGAGTCCTTGCCGACGTGCTTGTCGTAGATCTCGGCATAGTTGCCGACCGTCTTGACGATGTTGTAGGCCCACTTGTTGTCGACCCCGAGCATCTTGCCCATGTCGCCCGACACGCCCAGCAAGCGCTGCGTGCCCGGGTTCGAGGACTTGAGCTGATCGTCGACGTTCTTCGAGGTCACGCCCAGTTCCTCGGCCTCGAGCATGGCATAGTGAGTCCACTTGACCAGATCGAGCAGCTGGTCGTCGCCGTGCCGCACCACCGGCCCCAGCGGCTCCTTCGAGATCAGCTCGGGCAGGATGACGTGGTCTTCGGGCACCTTGGCGTCCTTGATGCGCACCGAGGCCAGACCCGAGGCGTCGGTGGTCAGCACGTCGCAGCGGCCCGAGAAATAGGCGGCGTTGATTTCGTCCAAGCGCTCGATCACCACCGGCTTGAAGTCCATCCGGTTGGCACGGAAGTAGTCGGCCAGGTTGAGCTCGGTGGTGGTGCCGGGCTGCACGCAGACCGTAGCGCCGGCGAGTTCGCGCGCACTCTTCACGCCCAGCTTCTTCGGCACCATGAAGCCCTGGCCGTCGTAGAAGTTGACGGCGGCGAAGTTGAGGCCCAGCGAAGTGTCGCGGGTCAGCGTCCAGGTGGTATTGCGCGACAACAGGTCGACCTCGCCCGATTGCAGCGCGGTGAAGCGCTGCTGCGCGGTCAGGGCCTGGTACTTTACCTTGTCGGGACTGCCGAAAATGGCCGCCGAAAGCGCCCGGCACAGGTCGACGTCGAGGCCGGCCCACTTGCCCTGGCTGTCGGCCAGCGAGAAGCCGGCCAGGCCGGTCGAGACGCCGCAGATGACTTGACCGCGCGCCTTGATGGCGTCGAGGTCCTTGCCGGCCTGCGCGGCGCCGGCGGCCAGCACCAGCACGGCACCGGTCGCGATCGCAGTCGAAAGACGCTTCATTGCAAATCTCCCCGTTGGAAGCCCGTTGACTGGCGGGAACGCTAGCATGGCGCGCGCGCGAGCGGCAAGGCGTTCAGGCAGCGGCGCGCTGGCAGTCGGGGCAAAGGCCGGAGACTTCGATGGCGGCGGCCGAGACCTTGAATCCGGTCCGCCGGGCGCCGGCCGAGACCGCGGCGGCGATGCCGGGCTCGGCCAGCTCCAGCACCCGCCGGCAGCCGGTGCAGATCAGGAATTGGCCGGCATGGCTCTGGCCGGGATGGGCGCAGCCGATGAAGGCGTTGAGCGAGGACAGCCGATGCACCAGCCCGAACTCGGCCAGGAAATCGAGCGCGCGATAGACCGTGGGCGGCGCGCCCGACCGGCCCTCTGCCCGCAAGCGATCCAGCAATTCGTAGGCGCCGACCGGGCTGTGACTGTCCCAGACCATTTCCAGCACGCGCCGGCGCAACGCGGTCAGCTTGGCGCCGCGCGCGCGGCACAGCGCCTCGGCCTCGGTCAGGGCGTCGGCGACGCAGGCCTGGTGATCGTGATCGTGACGGACGAAGCGCTGGCCGCGATCCATGCCCGGAAATTAAGCCGCTTCGCCCGCGCTGGCCAGGGGGTGGCGACCCCTACGGGATTCGAACCCGTGTTACCGCCGTGAAAGGGCGATGTCCTAGGCCTCTAGACGAAGGGGTCGCTGGGGCGCGGGTTTAGCCGCCGGGGGAGCGATTGGCAAGGGCGGTGCGTGCTATGGAAAGGGTCTCCAGGGGAGGCTCGCGCCGATGTGGACCGTCGTTCTTCTGATCTGTTCCAACGTCTTCATGACCTTCGCCTGGTACGGCCATCTCAAATACCCGAGCGCGCCCTTGTGGCAGGCGATCCTGATCAGCTGGGGCATCGCTTTGTTCGAATACTGCCTGATGGTCCCGGCCAACCGCATCGGCTACGGCCAGTTCACCGGCGTCCAGCTCAAGACTATCCAGGAGATCGTTACGCTGGCGGTGTTCGCCGGCTTCGCCATCTTCTATCTCGGCGAGAGCATCAAATGGAACCACGTCGCCAGCTTCGTCTGCCTGATCGCCGCGGCCTATTTCATGTTCGAGGCGTGACCGGCGCCGCGTCGTCGATCGTCAGCTGCACCCCCTGCTCGCCGCGAAAGCGATCGGCCCGCAGCGCGCCCGCCAAATGCACCGGCCGCTCGCGCGCTTCCAACAGCGCCTTGCCGAGTTCGCTGTCCAGCGCCCGGAATGCGATCGCCTTCAGCCGCCCGCCATCCGGTCCGGCGGCGATGCAGCGCACATGGCGCTCGCCGACGATGTCGGCCCGCACCAGCCGCGCCTCGGCCACGGCGAAGCGCGGCTCGGCATGGCCCGCGCCATAGGGTCCCGCGCGCTCGATCATTTCCAAGAGCTCGGTCGTGGCTCCGCCCGGGGCGATGACGGCATCGATGCCGAGGCCGCGCGTCAGATCGCGCCCTGCCAAGGCCGCGGCCAGGCGCGCGCTCAGGAACTCGCCCAGCGCCGCCACTCGCCCGGACTCGACCGTCAGCCCGGCCGCCATGGGATGACCGCCGCCATTGACCAGCAACCCGGCCTGGCGTGCCGCCAGCACAGCCGCGCCGATATCCACCCCCGGCACCGAGCGCGCCGAGCCCTTGCCGATGCCGCCCGCCAGCGCGATCACCAGCGCCGGACGGTCGAAGCGTTCTTTCAGCCGGCCGGCGACGACGCCGATCACGCCCGGATGCCAGCCCTCGCCCGCGGCCAGCGCGAGGCCGCCGGGCGGCGCCGCCTCGACCGCGCGAATGGCGGCGCGTTCGACCTCGGCCTCGATCGCCCGCCGCTCGGCGTTGTGGCGTTCCAGCCGCAGCGCCAGCCCGGCGGCTTCTTCGGCGTCGTCGGTCGCAAGCAGCCGCGCGCCGAGATCGGCCTCGCCCACCCGCCCGCCGGCATTGACCCGCGGCCCCAGCACATAGCCGAGATGATAGGTTCCCGGCGACTCCTGCAGCCGCGCCACCTCGGCCAAGGCGCGCAGGCCGACATTCTCCCGCCGCGCCAGCACTTCCAATCCGCGCGCCACCAGCGCCCGGTTGAGCCCGGTCAACGGCACGACATCGGCCACCGTTCCCAACGCCACCAGGTCGAGCAGCGCCATCAGATCGGGCTCGGGCCGCGTGGCGTAATGTCCCGCCGCGCGCAGGCTGCGGTTCACCGCCACCAGCAAGAGAAAGGCCACACCGACCGCGGCCAGCTGCCGATAGGGCACGGTCTCGTCCAGCCGGTTGGGATTGACCACCGCCAGCGCCGGCGGCAATGCCGGCTCGGCGACGTGGTGATCGCAGACGATGACCTCGAGCCCCAGCCGCGCCGCGCCGGCCAGCGCCTCGTGGGCGCCGACGCCGCAATCGAGCGTCACCACCACCTTGGCGCCTTCGTCCTTGAGCCGCTCCAACGCCGGTAGATTGGGGCCGTAGCCCTCCTTGATGCGATCCGGGATATAGGGCCGCAGGCGCCCGCCGACGGCGGCGAAAAAACGACTCAACAGCGCGGTCGAGGTGGCGCCATCGACGTCGTAATCGCCGAAGGCCGCCACCTGCTCGCCCGAGCGGATGGCGCGCGCCAGGCGCTCGGCGGCGCGGTCCATGTCCTTGAAGCTCGAAGGATCGGGCAGCATCGCCCGCAGCGTCGGCGCAAGGAACCCGGGCACGTCCTCGACCGCGACCCCGCGCGCCGCCAGCACCCGGGCAACGGCGTCGGGCAGGTCGTGGGCCTGGGCGATGGCGCGGGCGATGCGCTCGTCTTCGAGCCGCGCCCGCCAGCGCCGTCCGGTGAACGACCGCTCGACGCCGAGCAGCGCCGTCACGCGATCAGCGCGGACAACGGCGTCTTCTGCGACAGATCGTGCAGCGCCTTGACCCAGCGCACGGTGCCGGTCTTCGAGCGCATGACGATGGAATGGGTCGAGGCGCGCTGGCCGCGGCGATGCACGCCCTCCAGCATCGAGCCGTCGGTGACGCCGGTGGCGGCGAACATCACCTCGCCATGGGCCAGGTCTTCCATCAGGTATTTGCGGTTGAAATCGGTCACGCCCAGCTTGGTGGCGCGGGCGCGCTCCTCGTCCTTGCGGAAGATCAGCCGGCCCTGCATCTGTCCGCCGATGCAGCGCAAGGCCGCCGCCGCCAGCACGCCCTCGGGCGCGCCGCCCTGGCCCATGTAGATGTCGATCCCGGCCTCGGGCGTGGCGGTGGCGATGACGCCGGCGACGTCGCCGTCCGAGATCAGGCGGATGCGCGCGCCCGACTTGCGCACCGCCTTGATCAGATCCTCGTGCCGCGGCCGATTGAGGATGCAGGCGACGACGTCGCCCGGTTCGCAGCCCTTGGCCTTGGCCAGCGCCTTGACGTTGTCGGCCGGGCTGCGGTCGAGATCGACCACGCCCGCGGGCAGGCCGGGACCGACCGCGATCTTGTCCATGTAGACGTCGGGCGCATGCAGGAAGCCGCCGTCCTCGGCGAAGGCGATCACCGCCAGCGCGTTGGGCCCGCCGGTGGCGGTGATGGTGGTGCCTTCCAGCGGATCGAGCGCGATGTCGACCTTGGGGCCGCCGCCGGTGCCGACCTCCTCGCCGATGAACAGCATCGGCGCCTCGTCGCGCTCGCCCTCGCCGATCACCACCTTGCCCCGGATCGAAAGGCTGTTGAGCGCCGAGCGCATGGCGTCGACCGCGGCCTGGTCGGCGGATTTCTCGTCGCCCCGGCCGATCCACTTGGCTGCGGCCAGCGCCGCCACCTCGGTCACCCGCACCGCTTCCAGCGCCAGGTTGCGGTCCATCTTGGCCTTCGCGCTCGCCATTGCTCGTTCTCCCTACCCCTCAGTTCGGCACGATGCGGATGCGGTGCGGCGCCTCGGTCACGGCGCCCAGCTTGGCGATGCGGGCCAGCGCCCGACCCATCGCCGCTTCCTCGGTCTCGTGCGTGGTCATCACCACCGACACCTCCTCGCCCGGATCGCGCCCGCGCTGCAGCAGCGATTCGATCGAGATGGTTTCGTCGCGCAGCACGGCGGCAATGTCGGCCAGCACGCCCGGGCGGTCGACCACCTGCAGGCGGACGTAGAACGTGCCGCGATGGCGGTCGATCGGTGCCTTGGGCTGGTTGTCGAGCCAGCGGATCGGCACGCCGAAGGCCGGCGCCACGCGCCCGGCGGCGATGTCGACCAGATCGGCGACGACGGCCGAGGCGGTCGGGCCGGCGCCGGCGCCGCGGCCTTCGAACACGGTGCGGCCGACGAAATCGCCCTCGACGACGATGGCGTTGAAGACGCCGTCGACATGGGCCAGGGGCGAACGCAGCGGCACCATCGCCGGATGCACGCGCTGGGCGATGCCGTGAGGCGTGCGCTCGGCGATGGCCAAGAGCTTGATGCGGTAACCGAGCTGGCGGGCGTAGTCGATGTCGGCGGCGGTGATCGAGCGGATGCCCTCGACATGGACGGCGCCGAAATCGACCGCGAAGCCGAAGGCGATCGAGGCCAGGATCGCCAGCTTGTGGGCGGCATCGACGCCGTCGACGTCGAAGGCCGGATCGGCCTCGGCATAGCCCAGCCGTTGCGCCTCAGCCAGGACTTCGGCGAAGTCGCGGCCGGTGCGCTGCATCTCGGTCAGGATGTAGTTGCAGGTGCCATTCAGGATGCCGACGGCGGATTCGATGCGATTGCCGGCGAGGCCCTCGCGCAGCGCCTTGAGGATCGGGATCCCGCCCGCCACCGCCGCCTCGCAGGCCAAGGCGACGCCGGCCTTCTCGGCGCGCATGGCCAGGTCGGTGCCGTGCCGCGCCAACAGCGCCTTGTTGGCGGTGACCAGCGGCTTGCCGCGATCGAGCGTGGCTTGCGCCAGGTCGCGCGCCACGCCCTCGGCGCCGCCGATCAGCTCGACCACGACGTCGACCCCGGGCTGGGACGCCAAGGCGCGGGCATTGTCCAGCCAAACCGCGCCGTTGAGGGCGACGCCGCGCTCCTTGCGCCGATCGCGCGCCGAGACCGCGCGCACTTCCAGCCGCCGCCCGGCCCGACGCGCGACGTATTCGGCATTGTCGTGCAGCAGTTTCAAGACGCCGCCGCCGACCGTGCCCAGGCCGGCGATGCCGATGCCCAGCGCCGGCTTCACGTCGCGACGACGCGCAGGCCGCGGCGATTGTGCCCCGAGGGCAGCTCGGCCTGTCCGAGGAAGCGCTTGAGACTGCGCGCCGCCTGGCGGATGCGCTGTTCGTTCTCGACCAGGGCGATGCGGACATGGCCATCGCCGTACTCGCCGAAGCCGATGCCGGGCGAGACCGCGATCTGCGCCTGTTCGAGCAGCAGCTTCGAGAACTCGATCGAGCCCATGCCCTCGAACGCCTTGGGGATCGGCGCCCAGGCGAACATCGAGGCATCGGGCGCCGGAATCTCCCAGCCCGCCGCCTTGAAGCTGGAAACCAGCACGTCGCGCCGCGCCTTGTAGATCGCACGCACTTCGTCGACGCAATCCTGCGGACCGTTGAGCGCCGCGGTCGCCGCAACTTGGATCGGGGTGAAGGCGCCGTAGTCGAGATAGCTCTTGATCCGGGTCAGCGCCCCGATCAGCCGGCGGTTGCCGGCGGCGAAGCCGACCCGCCAGCCGGGCATGGAATAGGTCTTGGACAGCGAGGAGAACTCGACCGCGATCTCCTTGGCGCCCTTGACCTGGAGGATCGAGGGCGGCGGCGGAATGTCGAAATAGATCTCGGCATAGGCGATGTCCGACAGAATGAAGATGCCGTGCCGGCGGCAATAGGCCACCACCTCGGCGTAGAAGTCGAGATCGACCACCGCCGCGGTCGGGTTGTTGGGATAGTTCAGCACCAGCGCGGTCGGCGGCGGCACGCAATGCCGCACCGCGCGGTCGAGCGTGGTCATGAAGGCGCTGAGGTCGTGATTGGGCCCCAGCGCCAGATGCCGGACATTGGCGCCGGCGATGATGAAGCCGTAGGGATGGATCGGGTAGCTGGGATTGGGCACCAGCATGACGTCGCCCGGCGTGGTAATGGCCTGGGCGAGATTGGCCAGCCCCTCTTTCGAGCCGAGCGTGACGATCGCCTCGGCCTCGGGATCGAGGGCGACGTTGAAGCGGCGCTCGTAATAGGCCGACAGCGCGCGACGAAGACCCGGAATGCCGCGCGAACTGGAATAGCGATGGGTCTTGGGATCGCGCACCGTCTCGATCAGCTTGTCGACGATGTGCTGGGGCGTCGGCAGATCGGGATTGCCCATGCCCAGATCGATGATGTCGGCGCCGCGCGCGCGGTCGCGCGCCTTCATCGCATTCACTTCGGCGAAGACGTATGGCGGCAGCCGCTTGATGCGGTGGAATTCCTGGTCCATGGCGCGAATCCGAGGGCCGTTCGTCAGCCGGGTTATGGACCAAGCCCGGGGCGCTGTCGAGAGTATCAGAAGGCGGCGACGTCGACCTTGGGACGCGCCGCGCCCAGCGCCGATCCGCGCCCCGAAACCAGCAGGCTTTGCGGCGGCACGCCCAGGCGCCGCAGCTCGGCCGCCACCGCCTCGGCGCGCTCCA
>VGDZ01000082.1 GCA_016869515.1 Alphaproteobacteria bacterium
TAGCGCGCCGTGGAACACCTTGAGCGGGTCGCCCGACTTCTGGGAAATGCGGTCGAAGGCATCGTAGACCGTGGTCTCGGCCACCGACTTCTTGCCCTGGTACATCAGGCAGGCCATGAACTTGCCCACCACCGGATCGCCGTATTTCGGATCCGGGGTGACTTCGCGGCGGGTGGCGCGGCGGCGGCGGGACATCGCTCGGGCTCCTTACTTGGGCCGCTTGGCGCCGTACTTCGAACGGCGCTGACGACGGTCCTTGATGCCTTGCGTGTCGAGCACGCCGCGGACGATGTGGTAGCGCACGCCCGGCAGATCCTTGACGCGGCCGCCGCGGATCAGCACCACCGAGTGCTCCTGCAGGTTATGGCCTTCGCCCGGGATGTAGGTCACCACCTCGAAGCCGTTGGTGAGGCGGACCTTGGCGACCTTGCGCAGCGCCGAGTTCGGCTTCTTGGGCGTAACGGTGTAGACGCGGGTGCAGACACCGCGACGCTGCGGGCAGCCCTGCAACGCCGGCACCTTGTTGCGGCCCGGCTTGTCCATCCGCGGCTTGCGGATCAGTTGGTTGATCGTCGGCATTCCCGTCTCGCCACTCCAGCTCCGTCCACACCCCATCCGGGCCCGACCTGTCCCGAGACGATGCTTGGCATCGGCCCAAAACAAACCGCGACAGGGAGCGCAAAGGCTCGCTGCCGCGTCCGGCATGGCCCACAACAACCGAGAACAATCTCGCTTGCCGCGCGCGAAAAGCGGGCTGCATGGCCAGGGCCGCGCACCGCCGTTCGGCTGGGGTGGCGGATACTATGTATGCGACCCCCCTGCGTCAACAGTTTTTCGTGGCTTCTGCGCAACAGCAAAAAGCCAACCATTTCGCGGCTTCCAGCCTCATCAAAGGCTACGAATATTGCGCTGCAGCAACCACAAACGATAGAGGATTACCCGGAGCAGCGGTCACAAAAAAATCGGACAGGCAGCGACAAAGAAAACGGGCCGGGAGCATGATCGCTACCCGGCCCGAAACAACGAATCGGAAACCGATTCTTAGTCTGCGGCTTCGCCCGCGGGCAGCTTCTTGCCGCCGCTTTCGGCGATCTCCTTGTCGCGTTTTGCCGCGATGGCCTGCAGGCGATTGAGGAAGGCACCGGTACCGGCCGGGATCAAGCGGCCGACAATGACGTTTTCCTTCAGCCCGGCGAGATGGTCGGACTTGCCCTGCACCGCCGCTTCGGTCAGCACCCGCGTCGTCTCCTGGAACGAAGCCGCCGAGATGAACGACTGGGTCTGCAGCGAGGCTTTGGTGATGCCCAACAGCACCGGCTCGGACTTGGCCAGCTTGCCGCCCTTCTTCTTGGTCTCGGCGTTGACGCCGTCGAACTCGACCTGATCGACCTGCTCGCCGGCCAGAAAGGTGGTGTCGCCGGATTCGGTGATCTCGACCTTCTGCAGCATCTGGCGGACGATCACCTCGATGTGCTTGTCGTTGATCTTCACGCCCTGCAGCCGGTAGACCTCCTGGATCTCGTTGACCAGGTAGCTGGCCAGGGCCTCGACGCCCAGCACCTTGAGGATGTCGTGCGGCACCGGGTTGCCGTCGATCAGCAGATCGCCCTTCTGCACTTGGTCGCCCTCCTGCACCACCAGATGCTTGCCCTTGGGCACCAGGTACTCGATCGGCTCCTTGCGGTCCGAGGCCGGACGCACGATCAACCGGCGCTTGTTCTTGTAGTCCTTGCCGAACTCGACCGCGCCCTCGATCGCGCTGATGACGGCGTGATCCTTGGGCCGCCGCGCCTCGAACAGCTCGGCCACCCGCGGCAGACCGCCGGTGATGTCGCGGGTCTTGGCGCTTTCGCGCGGAATGCGCGCCAGCACGTCGCCGGCGCGGACGCCGGCGCCGCTGTCGACCTGCAGGATCGAACCGACCATCAGCAGCTTGACCGACTCGCCCTTGCGGTCGCGCAAGCCGATGCGCGGCCGCAGATCGCCCGAACGCGGCTGCTGCTTCCAGTCGACCACCACGCGCTTGGCGATGGCGGTGGTCTCGTCGATCTCCTCGCGCATCGACACGCCGTCGATCAGGTCGTGGAATTCGACGCTGCCATTCTTTTCCGCGATCACCGGCAGGGTGTAGGGATCCCATTCCGCCAGGCGCTGGCCCTTCTGGACCTTCGTACCCTCGGCCACCAGCACGCGGGCGCCGTAGGTCAGGCGGTGGCGAGCGCGTTCGCGGCCGTTGGCGTCGACCAGCAGCATTTCCATGTTGCGAGCCATCACTACCAGGCGCTTGTCGGAATCCTCGACCACGTTGCGGTTGACGAACTTGACCGTGGCGTCGTGCGAGGCCTCGATCGAGGACTGCTCGGCGACCTGCGCCGTGCCGCCGATGTGGAAGGTGCGCATGGTCAGCTGGGTGCCGGGCTCGCCGATCGACTGGGCAGCGATGACACCGACCGCCTCGCCGATGTTGACCGGGGTGCCGCGCGCGAGGTCGCGGCCATAGCACTTGCCGCAGACGCCGCCCGCGGACTCGCAAGTCAGCACCGAGCGAATCAGCACCTCTTCGACGCCGCCGGTGTCGATGCGGTCGACCCCGGCCTCGTCGATCATCTCGCCGGCCTTGACCAGGGTGCGGCCTTCCTTGGGATCGGCGATTGCCACCGCCGCGGTACGACCGAGAATGCGTTCGCCGAGCGAGGCGATGACGTGACCGCCCTCGACCACCTCGCGCACCCGCAAGCCCTGCTTGGTGCCGCAATCGTCCTCGACGATGATGCAGTCCTGGGCGACGTCGACCAGG
The DNA here is from genome assembly GCA_016869515.1 of Alphaproteobacteria bacterium. Classification (GTDB taxonomy): domain Bacteria; phylum Pseudomonadota; class Alphaproteobacteria; order VGDZ01; family VGDZ01; genus VGDZ01. The sequence continues at coordinate 2,798 of VGDZ01000082.1, forward strand.
CGCCGGGTCAGATAGCCCGAATTGGCGGTCTTGAGCGCGGTATCGGCCAGGCCCTTGCGCGCGCCGTGGGTCGAGTTGAAGTACTCGAGCACGGTCAGGCCTTCCTTGAAGTTGGAGATGATCGGGGTTTCGATGATCTCGCCCGAGGGCTTGGCCATCAGCCCGCGCATGCCGGCCAGCTGCTTCATCTGCGCCGCCGAACCGCGGGCGCCGGAATGGGCCATCATGTAGATCGAGTTCTGCGCCCGCACCCGCTTGGTGCGCTCGTCGCGCTCGGTCGAGGAGATCTGCTTCATCATCTCCTCGGCCACCTTGTCGGTGCATTGCGACCAGGCGTCGACCACCTTGTTGTACTTCTCGCCCTTGGTGATCAGGCCGTCCTGGTACTGCTTCTCGTACTGCTCGACCTGGCGGTTGGTGTCGGACACCAGCCGCTTCTTGGTCTCGGGCACCACCATGTCGTCCTTGCCGAACGAGATGCCGGCGCGGCAGGCGTGGTTGAAGCCCAGCGCCATCAGCCGGTCGGCGAAGATCACGGTCTCCTTTTGGCCGCAATGGCGGTAGACGATGTCGATCACCTCGCTGATCTCGGACTTGCGCAGCACGCGGTTGATCAGGCCGAAGCCGACATTGATGTGACGCGGCAGGATCTCGGACATCAGCATGCGGCCGGGCGTGGTCTGGACGCGGTCGGTGCGAGGCTTGCCCTCGGCGTCGACGGTGCGGAAGCGCGACTTGATCTTGGCGTGCAGGCTGACCGCTCCGGCTTCCAGCGCGCGCTGGATCTCGGCCACGTTGCCGAACGACATGCCCTCGCCCGGTTCGCCCTCGTGCTCCATCGACAGATAGTAGAGTCCGAGCACGATGTCCTGCGAGGGCACGATGATCGGCTTGCCGTTGGCGGGCGAGAGGATGTTGTTGGTCGACATCATCAAGACCCGCGCCTCGAGCTGGGCCTCGAGCGAAAGCGGCACGTGCACCGCCATCTGGTCGCCGTCGAAATCGGCGTTGAAGGCGTGGCACACCAGCGGATGCAACTGGATCGCCTTGCCTTCGATCAGCACCGGCTCGAAGCCCTGGATGCCGAGGCGATGCAGCGTCGGCGCGCGGTTCAGCAGCACCGGATGCTCGCGGATCACCTCCTCCAGGATGTCCCACACCACCGGCAGTTCCTTCTCGACCATCTTCTTGCCCATCTTGATGGTCGAGGCGATGCCGCGCAGTTCGAGCTTGGAGTAGATGAACGGCTTGAACAGCTCGAGCGCCATGCGCTTGGGCAGGCCGCACTGGTGCAGCTTGAGTTCGGGACCGACCACGATCACCGAGCGGCCCGAATAGTCGACCCGCTTGCCGAGCAGGTTCTGGCGGAAGCGGCCCTGCTTGCCCTTGAGCATGTCGGCCAGCGACTTGAGCGGGCGCTTGTTGGCGCCGGTGATGACCCGGCCGCGGCGGCCGTTGTCGAACAGCGCGTCGACCGCCTCCTGCAGCATGCGCTTTTCGTTGCGGACGATGATGTCCGGCGCGCGCAGCTCGATCAGCCGCTTGAGGCGGTTGTTGCGGTTGATGACGCGACGGTAGAGATCGTTGAGGTCCGAGGTGGCGAAGCGGCCGCCGTCGAGCGGCACCAGCGGCCGCAGATCGGGCGGGATCACCGGCACCACGGTCAGGATCATCCATTCCGGCCGGTTGCCGGATTCGATGAAGGATTCGATCAGCTTGAGGCGCTTGACGATCTTCTTGGGCTTGGCTTCGCCGGTGCTTTCGGCCAGCTCGACCCGCATGCGCTCGCGCTCGGCCTCGAGATCCATGCCCACCAGCATGTTGCGGATCGCCTCGGCGCCGATGCCGGCCGAGAACGCGTCCTCGCCGTATTCGTCGATGGCGCGCTGGTACTGGTCCTCGGTCAGCAGCTGGTTGCGCTTGAGCGGAGTCAGGCCGGGCTCGGTGACGACGTAGTGCTCGAAATAGAGGATGCGCTCGAGGTCCTTGAGCGACATGTCGAGCAACAGGCCGATGCGCGAGGGCAGCGACTTGAGGAACCAGATATGTGCCACCGGCGCCGCCAGTTCGATGTGCCCCATGCGCTCGCGGCGGACCTTGGACAGGGTCACCTCGACCATGCACTTCTCGCACACCACGCCCTTGTATTTCATGCGCTTGTACTTGCCGCACAGGCACTCGTAGTCCTTGGTCGGGCCGAAGATGCGGGCGCAGAACAGGCCGTCGCGCTCGGGCTTGAAGGTGCGGTAGTTGATGGTCTCGGGCTTGCGCACTTCGCCGTGCGACCAGGCCTTGATCCGTTCGGGGCTGGCGATCGAAATGCGGATCAAATCGAAACGCGGCGCCGGCTGGGCGGCGGGGCCGCCGAACACGGTCATCAGGTCGGTGCTCATCGGGAGTTCTCCCTGGAATTCATCGGCATGATCGGGATGGCGTTCGCGGTCTTCCGCCCTAACCTTCGCGGGCCTGCAGCTCGACGTTCAGGCACAAAGAGCGCAGCTCCTTGACCAGCACGTTGAAGCTTTCGGGGATGCCGGCCTCGAAGGTGTCGTCGCCGCGCACGATCGCCTCGTAGACGCGGGTGCGGCCGGCGACGTCGTCCGATTTGACGGTCAACATCTCCTGCAGCGTGTAGGCCGCGCCATAGGCCTGCAGCGCCCATACCTCCATCTCGCCGAAGCGCTGGCCGCCGAACTGGGCCTTGCCGCCCAGCGGTTGCTGGGTGACCAGGCTGTAGGGGCCGATCGAGCGGGCATGGATCTTGTCGTCGACCAGGTGGTGCAGCTTGAGCATGTAGATGTAGCCGACCGTCACCTTGCGGTCGAACGGCTCGCCGGTGCGGCCGTCGTGCAGGGTGACCTGGCCCGAGGATTCGAGGCCGGCCTCCCTCAGCAGGCCGACGATGTCAAGCTCGCGCGCGCCGTCGAACACCGGGCTCGCCACCGGCACGCCGGCGGCGAGATTGGAGCCGAGTTCGATCAGCTGCGGATCGTCGACCGCGTTCAGCACTTTCTTGCCGTCCTCGCCGTAGATCGCCTTCAGCCGGCCGCGCAGTTCGGACACCTTGCCCGAGCGCCGCGCCTTGCCGACCAGATCGCCGATCTGCCGGCCGAGGCCGTGGCTGGCCCAGCCGAGATGGGTCTCGAGGATCTGGCCGACGTTCATGCGGCTGGGCACGCCCAGCGGGTTCAGCACCACGTCGACCGGCGTGCCGTCGTCGAGATAGGGCATGTCCTCGCAGGGCACGATGCGCGAGATCACGCCCTTGTTGCCGTGGCGGCCGGCCATCTTGTCGCCCGGCTGCAGCTTGCGCTTCACCGCCACAAACACCTTGACCATCTTCATCACGCCGGGCGGCAGTTCGTCGCCGCGCTGCAGCTTCTCGACCTTGGCCTCGAAGCGGGCCTGCAGGCGCTTCAGGCTGGCATCGAAATGCGCCTTCAGCGCCTCGATGTCGGCCATCGCCTTCTCGTTCTTGAGGCCGAACTGCCACCATTGGCCGTGGCTGTATTCGTCGAGCAGGCCTTCGGTGATGCGGGTCTCGGTCTTGACGCCCTTGGGACCCGATTCCGCCGTCTTGTTGAGCAGCAGATCGCGCAGGCGGGCATAGGTGTTGCGCTCGATGATCGCCTTTTCGTCCTCGCGGTCCTTGGCCAGGTCGTCGATCTGCTCGCGCTCGTTGGCTAGTGCGCGCTGGTCCTTCTCGACGCCGTGGCGCGAGAACACCCGCACTTCGACCACCGTGCCGGTCACGCCCGGCGGCACCCGCAGCGAGGTGTCGCGCACGTCCGAGGCCTTCTCGCCGAAGATCGAACGCAGCAGCTTTTCTTCCGGCGTCATCGGCGTCTCGCCCTTGGGCGTGACCTTGCCGACCAGGATGTCGGCCGCCTTGACCTCGGCGCCGAGGTAGACGATGCCGGCCTCGTCGAGCTGGCGGAGCGATTCCTCGCCGACGTTCGGAATGTCGCGAGTGATTTCCTCGGGACCCAGCTTGGTGTCGCGCGCCATCACTTCGAATTCCTCGATGTGGATCGAAGTGAAGACGTCGTCCGAGACGATGCGCTCGGAAATCAGGATCGAGTCCTCGAAATTGTAGCCGTTCCACGGCATGAACGCGACCAGCACGTTGCGGCCGAGCGCCAAGTCGCCGAGATCGGTCGAGGGACCGTCGGCGATGACGTCGCCGCGCTGCACCAAATCGCCGACCTTGACCAGTGGGCGCTGGTTGATCGAGGTCGACTGGTTGGAGCGCTGGAACTTGAGCAGGTTGTAGATGTCGACCGGCGAGGCGTCGCCCTCGGTATCCTCGGTCGAGCGGATGACGATGCGGGTGGCGTCGACCTGGTCGATGATGCCGGCACGGCGGGCGACGATGATGGCGCCGGAATCGCGCGCCACCACGTCCTCCATGCCGGTGCCGACCAGCGGCGCCTCGGAACGGATCAGCGGCACCGCCTGGCGCTGCATGTTCGAGCCCATCAGCGCACGGTTGGCGTCGTCGTTCTCGAGGAACGGAATCAGCGCCGCCGCCACCGACACCAACTGCTTGGGCGAGACGTCGATGAAATCGATCGATTCCGGCCGCGCCATGATGAAGTCGTCGGCCTGTCGGCAGCTGACCAGCTCCTGGACGAAGCGGCCGCGGCCATCGAGCTCGGCGTTGGCCTGGGCGACGATGAAGCGGCCCTCCTCCATCGCCGAGAGATAGATCACCTCGTCGGTGACGCGGCCGTCCTTGACCTTGCGATAGGGGCTTTCGATGAAGCCGTATTTGTTGACCCGGGCATAGGTCGCCAGCGAACTGATCAGTCCGATGTTCGGGCCTTCCGGCGTCTCGATCGGGCAGATGCGGCCGTAATGGGTCGGATGCACGTCGCGCACCTCGAAGCCGGCGCGTTCGCGCGTCAGGCCGCCCGGCCCCAGCGCCGACAGCCGGCGCTTGTGGGTGATCTCGGACAGCGGGTTGGTCTGGTCCATGAACTGCGAGAGCTGCGAGGAGCCGAAGAACTCGCGCACCGCCGCCGCCGCCGGCTTGGCGTTGATCAGGTCGTGCGGCATGACCGAGTCGATCTCGACCGAGCTCATGCGCTCGCGGATCGCGCGCTCCATGCGCAGAAGCCCGATGCGGTACTGGTTCTCCATCAGCTCGCCGACCGAACGCACCCGGCGGTTGCCGAGATGGTCGATGTCGTCAATCTCGCCGCGGCCGTCCTTGAGTTCGACCAGGGTCTTGATCACCGCCAGGATGTCGTCGCGGCGCAGCACGCGCATGGTGTCGGGCGCATCCAGGCTGAGGCGGGCGTTCATCTTGACTCGGCCGACCGCCGACAGATCGTAGCGTTCGGGGTCGAAGAACAGGCCCTTGAACAAGGTCGAAGCGGCCTCGATGGTCGGCGGCTCGCCCGGGCGCATGACACGGTAGATCTCGATCAGCGCGCGGTCCTTGTCGGTCACCTTGTCGAGCGCCAGCGTGTTGCGCATGTAGGCGCCGACATTGACGTGATCGATGTCGAGCGTCGGCAACTGGCGCACGCCGGCCTCGATCAGGGTCTTGATCGCGCTTTCGGTCAGCTCGTCGCCGGCCTCGACGTGAATCTCGCCGGTCTTCTCGTTGATGATGTCGAGCGCGGCGTAACGCCCGACCAGGTCGGCGTCGCCGACGGCGATGTGCTTGAGGCCGTCCTGCTGCCATTTGCGCGCCAGCCGCGGCGTGATCTTGACCCCGGCCTCGGCCGCGACCTTGCCGGTCTCGGCGTTGATCAGGTCGCGCGCCAGCTTGACGCCCTTCATGCGCTCGGGATCGAACGCGGTGCGCCAGCCGCCTTCCTTGACCTTGCTGTAGACCACTTGGCCGTAGAAGCGGCCAAGGATGTCCTCGGCCGACATCTCGAGCGCGTAGAGCAGCGTCGTCGCCAGCAGCTTGCGGCGGCGGTCGATGCGGACATAGACGTTGTCCTTGGCGTCGAACTCGAAATCCAGCCACGAGCCGCGATAGGGAATGATCCGCGCGGCATAAAGCAGCTTGCCCGAGCTGTGGGTCTTGCCCTTGTCGTGGTCGAAGAACACGCCCGGCGAGCGATGCATCTGGCTGACGATGACGCGTTCGGTGCCGTTGATGATGAAGGTGCCCTTGTCGGTCATCAGCGGCATTTCGCCCATGTAGACCTCCTGCTCCTTGATGCCGAGCAGGGTCTTGGCCTGGGTGTCGGGATCGACCCGATAGACCACCAGTTGCAAGGTCACCTTGAGCGGCGCGGCAAAGGTCATGCCGCGCTGCTGGCATTCTTCGACGTCGTATTTGGGCGCTTCGAACTCGTACTTGACGAATTCCAGCCGCGAGCTGTCGGAAAAATCCGAAATCGGAAACACCGACTTGAACACCGCCTGCAGCCCGGTGTCGACGCGCTGCGCCGGCATCACGTTCATCTGCAGGAACTGTTCGTAGGAATTGCGCTGCACCTCGATCAGATTCGGCATGGTGACGGCCGAGGGAATGCGGCCGAAGGTCTTGCGGATGCGCTTCCTGCCGGTGAACGTGAGTGCCATGCTCGCTCCTTGCCGCGCGCGGCGCGCGGCCCATCCCGATTGCGTCAGATGCTCAAACCGCCGGATCGCCCGCCGCCGGCGCGCGCGAGGCGCGAGCGGCGACGGGCCGAACCGGAACCGACTACTTCAGCTCGACCTTGGCGCCGGCCTTCTCGAGCTGGGTCTTCAGCTTGGCGGCGTCGTCCTTGGAGACTCCGTCCTTGACGGTCTTGGGCGCGCCTTCGACCAGGTCCTTGGCCTCCTTCAGGCCGAGGCCGGTGATGGCGCGGACTTCCTTGATGACGTTGATCTTGTTGGCGCCGGCTTCGGCCAGCACCACCGTGAACTCGGTCTTCTCGGCGGCGGCCGGGGCGCCGGCGGCGGCACCCGGCACGGCGGCGGCCACTGCCACCGCGGCGGCGGCCGAGACGCCCCATTTCTCTTCCAGCATCTTGGCCAGTTGCGCGGCCTCGATCACGGTCAAGGACGACAGGTCGTCGGCAATTTTGTTCAGGTCAGCCATGTCACTCTCCGAAGGGTCTCTTTGTTGGGTCAGGTCGTGTGTGGTTGGGATCGGCGATCAAGCCGGCTTGGCGCCTTGGGCACCAAACACGCGGGCCAATTTTCCGGCGGGCGCCTGGATGACGCTCGCCAGCTTCTGCGCCGGCGCCTGGATGACGCCGATCAGCCTGGCCCGCAGTTCGTCGCGCGAGGGCAGTTCGGCCAGGGCCTTGACGCCGTTGACGTCGAGGCTGGTCTGACCCAATGCGCCGCCGAGGATCTGCAGCTTGTCGTTCTTCTTGGCGAACTCCACCGCCGCCTTGGCGGCCGCCACCGGGTCCTTGGACGAAGCGAAGCCGGTCGGGCCCTTGAACAAACCGCCCAGGGCCTTGTAGCTCGTGCCGTCCAGGGCCCGCTGCGCGAGCCGGTTCTTGGCGACCTTGAAGCTCGCCCCGGCCGCACGCAGCTTCGATCGCAATTCATGGATCGCGGCCGCGTCGAGTCCGGCATTGCGGGTCACCACCACCACCCCGGCCTCGCTAAAGGTCCGGTTGAGGGAGGTAACCAGCTGGCGTTTGCCTTCTCGGTCCACTCTACTCCTCCAGTTGCGAACGGGCGGCGGTCTCGCCGCCATCCGTTCGGTTGCACCTGGCGCCCGCGATCTGTCTCGCGGCCGCCGCTTGACCTGTCCCAGAGGAGACGATCCGAATGCTCCGGATCGTGCCACTGTCTGCGCCGGCGGGAAGCTCCCTTTCAGCCCCGAAGGGCGCCGTGCGGTCTCGGACAGGAACGGCGATCGGGCTTGCGCCCTGTCGCCGCCTTCGCCGCCGGTCGCCCGGCGGCAAATTCAGTCTCGTTCTCCCTAACCCGTAGCGCCGCCCAGCAACTGGGCGATGTCGATCTTGACGCCGGGCCCCATGGTCGAGCTGAGCGTCACCTTCCGCATGTAGATGCCCTTGGCGCCCGAGGGCTTGGCCTTGTTGACCGCCTCGATGAAGCTGCGCACGTTCTCGAACAGCGCGTTCTCGCCGAAGCTGGCCTTGCCGACGCCGGCATGGATCAGCCCGTTCTTGTCGACCCGGAACTCGACCTGGCCGGCCTTGGCGTTGCGCACCGCGGTGGTGACGTCGGCGGTGACCGTGCCCATCTTGGGATTGGGCATCAGCCCGCGCGGCCCCAGCACCTTGCCCAGCCGACCGACCACGCCCATCATGTCGGGCGTGGCAATGACGCGATCGAAATCGATCTCGCCTTTGTTGACTTTTTCGACCAGGTCCTCGGCTCCGACCACGTCGGCGCCGGCGGCTTTGGCTTCCTCGGCCTTGGCCGCCTTGGCGAACACCGCCACCCGCAGCGTCTTGCCGACGCCATGAGGCAGCGCCACCGTGCCGCGCACCATCTGATCGGCGTGCTTGGGATCGACCCCCAGATTCATCGCGATCTCGATGGTTTCGTCGAACTTGGCCTTGGCCCGCTCCTTGACCAGCTTGACCGCCTCGGCGGCGGGGTAGGACTTGTGCGGGTCGAGCGCCGCCCGGGCGGCCTTCATGCGCTTGGATACGGCCATGGTCTCAGCCCTTCACTTCCAGGCCCATCGAACGCGCCGAGCCGGCGATCATGCTGGCGGCGGCCTCGAGGTCGGTGGTATTGAGGTCCTTCATCTTCAGCTTGGCGATGTCGCGCACCTGCGCCATCGTCACCGAGCCGGCGACGTCGCGGCCCGGCTTCTGCGAGCCGGATTCCAGCTTCGCCGCCTTCTTCAGATAATAGGACGCGGGCGGGGTGCGGCTGACGAAGGTGAACGAACGGTCGCTATAGACCGTGATCGTCACCGGAATCGGCATGCCCTCTTCCATGCCCTTGGTCTGGGCGTTGAACTGCTTGCAGAACTCCATGATGTTGACGCCGCGCTGACCCAGCGCGGGCCCGATCGGCGGGGAAGGATTGGCCTTGCCCGCCGGCACCTGGAGCTTGATGTAGCCGTCGATCTTCTTCATGACACTCCTGCCTCATCGAACCAGCGGGGACGGTACGGCTTGAGGCCAGCCTCCCATGCCCCGGGTCCGCCGGAACGCACCATTGCTTCCGGTCAGACCTTCTCCACTTGCGAATACTCCAGCTCGACCGGGGTGGCGCGGCCGAAGATCGACACCGCCACCTTGAGCCGCGCCTTGTCCTCGTCGACTTCCTCGACCAGGCCGTTGAACGAGGTGAACGGGCCGTCGCACACCCGCACCTGCTCGCCGATCTCGAAGGTGATCGAGGGCTTGGGCCGCTCGATGCCTTCCTGGACCTGCTTCATGATGCGGTCGACTTCGTTCTGGGCGACCGGCGAGGGCTTGCCGCCCGAGCCGAGGAAACCGGTCACCTTGGGCGTGTTCTTGATCAGGTGGTAGGCCTGATCCGACATTTCCATCTTGGCCAGCACGTAGCCGGGGAAGAACTTGCGCTCGCCGGCGACCTTCTGGCCGCGGCGGATCTGCACCACTTCCTCGGTCGGCACCAGCACCTCGGCGATGGCGTCGGTCATCTTTTCCTGCACCGCCGAGTCGCGGATCGCCTGGGCGACCTTCTTCTCGAAGCCGGAATAGACGTGAATGATGTACCACTGGAACGCCATCGTCAGGCTCCCAACCCCAGCAAGAGACGGACGCCGAAGGCCAGCGCCTTGTCGACCAGGAAAAAGAAGATCGCCAGCACGAACACCACCACGAAGATCAGCGCGGTGGTGATCGCGGTCTCGCGCCGGCTGGGCCAGGTGACCTTGTTCACTTCCTGGCGCACCTGGCGCAGGAACTCGCCCGGGGTGACCCGGGGAGTCGTCGTGCCGCCGCTATTTCCGCCAGTACCGCTCATCGCCTTCGCTTCGTTCCGTTCGCTGCTTCGTCAGCCGTTGGCAGGGGTGGAGGGTCTCGAACCCCCAGCCCCCGGTTTTGGAGACCGGTGCTCTACCAATTGAGCTACACCCCTTCGTGCCCGCGGCTACTTGATGATCTTGGCGACGACGCCGGCGCCGACGGTGCGGCCGCCCTCGCGGATGGCGAAGCGCAGGCCCTCGTCCATCGCGATCGGCGCGATCAGCTCGATCTCCATCGCGATGTTGTCCCCCGGCATCACCATCTCCACCCCGTCCGGCAGCTTCACCGTCCCGGTGACGTCGGTGGTGCGGAAGTAGAATTGCGGCCGGTAGTTGGTGAAGAACGGCGTATGCCGCCCGCCCTCCTCCTTGGTCAGCACGTAGGCCTCGGCCTTGAAATGCGTGTGCGGCGTGATCGACCCCGGCTTGGCCAGCACTTGGCCCCGCTCGACCTCCTCCCGCTTCGTTCCCCGCAGCAGGCAGCCCACATTGTCCCCAGCCTCGCCCCGGTCCAGCACCTTGCGGAACATCTCCACGCCCGTGCAGATCGTCTTCTGCGTCGCCTTCAGGCCGACGATCTCGATCTCGTCCCCCGTCAGCACCACCCCGCGCTCGATCCGCCCCGTCACCACCGTGCCCCGACCCGAGATCGAGAACACGTCCTCGATCGGCATCAAAAACGGCTTCTCCACGTCCCGCTTCGGCTGCGGCACGTAGCCGTCCACCGCCTCCATCAGCTTGTGGATCGCCTGCTTGCCGCGTGCCTCGTCCTTCCCCTCCAGCGCCGCCAGCGCCGACCCCGGCACGATCGGAATCTTGTCCCCGGGGAAGTTGTACTTCGACAGCAGCTCCCGCACCTCCAGCTCCACCAGCTGCAACAGCTCGGGATCGTCCACCATGTCCACCTTGTTCAGGAACACCACGATCGCCGGCACCCCCACCTGCCGCGCCAGCAGAATGTGCTCCCGCGTCTGCGGCATCGGCCCGTCCGCCGCCGACACCACCAAGATCGCTCCGTCCATCTGCGCCGCGCCCGTGATCATGTTCTTGACGTAGTCCGCGTGCCCCGGGCAATCGACATGCGCATAGTGCCGGTTCTTGGTCTCGTACTCCACATGCGCCGTCTGAATCGTGATCCCACGCGCCTTCTCCTCCGGCGCCTTGTCGATCTGATCGTAGGCCTTGAACTCCGCCTGCCCGCTCTCCGCCAGCACCTTCGTGATCGCCGCCGTCAGCGTCGTCTTGCCATGATCGACGTGCCCGATCGTCCCCACGTTGCAGTGCGGCTTGGTCCGCTCGAATTTCGCCTTCGCCATCGTCGTGCTCCCGAATCGTCCTTGGCGTTACGCCAGCTTGGCCCGGACCTCGTCGGCGATCGCCTGAGGCACCTGGCTGTAGTGGTCGAAATGCATGGTGTAGGTCGCGCGCCCCTGGGTCATCGAGCGCAGCGTGTTGACGTAGCCGAACATGTTGGCCAGCGGCACCATCGACTGGATGACGGTGGCGTTGCCCCGCTTTTCGGTGCCGGTGATCTGGCCGCGGCGGCCGTTGAGGTCGCCGATGCAGTCGCCCATGTGATCGTCCGGCGTCACCACCTCGACCCGCATGATCGGCTCGAGCAGCTTGGGACGCGCCTTCTGCAGGCCTTCGCGCACGCAGGTGCGGGCCGCGACCTCGAACGCCAGCGCCGAGGAGTCGACCTCGTGATAGGCGCCGTCGGTCAGCACCACCTTGACGTCGACCACCGGGAAGCCGGCCAGCGGTCCCGAATCCATCACCGACTTGACGCCCTTCTCGACGCCGGGGACGTATTCCCGCGGCACGTTGCCGCCGACGACTTCGGAGTCGAACTCGTTTCCGGTGCCGGCCGCTTGCGGCTCGATCCGCATCTTGACGCGGGCGTATTGGCCCGAGCCGCCGGTCTGCTTCTTGTGGGTGTAGTCGAGTTCGATCGCCTGGGTGATGGTCTCGCGATAAGCCACTTGCGGCGCGCCGACATTGGCCTCGACCTTGTACTCGCGGCGCATGCGGTCGACGATGATCTCGAGGTGCAGCTCGCCCATGCCCTTGATCACGGTCTGGCCGGATTCATGGTCGACCGCGACTCGGAACGAGGGGTCTTCCTGCGCCAGGCGATTGAGCGCCACGCCCATCTTCTCCTGGTCGCCCTTGGTCTTGGGTTCGACCGCGACTTCGATCACCGGATCGGGGAATTCCATCCGCTCCAGCACCACCGGATTGGCCGGATCGCACAGCGTATCGCCGGTGGTGGTGCCCTTGAGGCCGGCCAGGGCGACGATGTCGCCGGCGCTGGCTTCCTTGATTTCCTCGCGGTTGTTGGCGTGCATCAGCAGCATGCGGCCGATGCGCTCCTTCTGGTCCTTGACCGAATTGAGCACGCCGGTGCCCGAGGCCAGCGTGCCGGAATAGATCCGTACGAAGGTCAGCGTGCCGACGAAGGGGTCGGTCATGATCTTGAACGCCAGGCCGGAGAACGGCGCATCGTCGCGGCACTCGCGCACCACGTCCTCGTCCTTGCCGATCTTCTTGCCCTTGACCGCGGCGACATCGGTCGGCGCCGGCAGGTAGTCGACCACGCTGTCCAGCAGCGGCTGCACGCCCTTGTTCTTGAACGCCGCACCGGTGATGATCGGCACGAACTTGGCGCTGATCGTGCCCTTGCGGATGCAGGCGCTGAGCGTCGCTTCGTCCGGCTCCTTGCCCTCGAGATAGGCCTCGAGCGCCTTATCGTCCATCTCGACAGCGGCTTCCACCAGCTTGGCGCGCCACTCGGCAGCCTTTTCCGCCAGCTCGGCCGGGATCTCGCCGACGACGTAATCCGCGCCCAGCGTCTCGTCCTTCCAGACGATCGACTTCATGCGCACCAGGTCGACCACCCCTATGAAAGCGCTTTCGGCGCCGATCGGGAGCTGGATGACCAGCGGATTGGCGCCGAGGCGGTCCTTGATGGTGTCGACCGACATGAAGAAGTCGGCGCCGATGCGATCCATCTTGTTGACGAAGCAGATGCGGGGGACGCCGTACTTGTCGGCCTGGCGCCATACCGTCTCGGTCTGCGGCTCGACGCCGTTGACCGCGTCGAACACGGCGCAGGCGCCGTCGAGCACGCGCAGGCTGCGCTCGACCTCGATGGTGAAGTCGACATGGCCCGGGGTGTCGATGATGTTGATGCGATGATCGCGCCAGAAGCAGGTGGTGGCGGCCGAGGTGATGGTGATGCCGCGCTCCTGCTCCTGCTCCATCCAGTCCATGGTGGCGGCGCCCTCGTGGACTTCGCCCATCTTGTGCGAGCGGCCGGTGTAGTAGAGCACGCGCTCGGTGGTGGTGGTCTTGCCGGCATCGATATGGGCCATGATGCCGATATTGCGGTAGCGATCGAGCGGAGTGGTGCGGGGCATGACGGACTCCTCGACCCTTACCAGCGGTAATGCGAGAAGGCGCGGTTGGCATCCGCCATGCGGTGCGTGTCCTCGCGCTTCTTGACCGAGTTGCCGCGATTGTTGAAGGCGTCCATCAGCTCGTTGGAAAGCCGCTCCATCATGGTGAATTCGGACCGGCCGCGCGCCGAATCGATCACCCAGCGGATGGCCAGCGCCTGGCGGCGCTCGGGCCGCACCTCGACCGGAACCTGGTAGGTCGCGCCGCCGACGCGCCGCGAGCGCACCTCGACCGCGGGCTTGACGTTTTCCAGCGCGCCGTGGAACACCTTGAGCGGGTCGCCCGACTTCTGGGAAATGCGGTCGAAGGCATCGTAGACCGTGGTCTCGGCCACCGACTTCTTGCCCTGGTACATCAGGCAGGCCATGAACTTGCCC
>VGDZ01000083.1 GCA_016869515.1 Alphaproteobacteria bacterium
CCCGGTCGGCGCCCGGTACTCGCCGAACACGCGCCGCAGCGCCTCGGCCCATTCGCCGGTGGTGACGCCGGCCTTGGCGCAGGCGATCGAGGGCTCCATCACATTGCCGCCCTCGCGCGCCGCGCGTTCGAGGTCGGTCAGTGCGCGTCCGGCCGCGGCTGGATCGCGTGCCGCCCGCCAGGCGGCCAGGCTTTCGATCTGGTTGCGCTCGGCGGCGGGATCGAGCGCCTGGACCCCGGCCGCGCCCGCGGCCAGCGGCGAAGGCGCGCTGTCCCGGAAGCGGTTGACCCCGACCACGACCTGCGCGCCTCGTTCGATCGCCGCCAGGCGCTTGGCGTTCGACTCGACCAGGCGCGATTTCATGTAGCCCTGCTCGACCGCGGCCACGGCGCCGCCCAGCGCCTCGATCCGCGCCAGTTCCTCGCGCACGCCGGTCTCGATCGCGCGCGTGCGGGCCTCGATCGCCGGATTGCCGTCGAGGATGTCGTCGAATTCCAGCAGGTCGGTCTCGTAGGCCAGAATCTGCTGGGCGCGCAGCGACCATTGCTGGTCCCAGGCCCGCGGCAGGCCCAGCGCCTCGTTCCAGGCCGGCAGCTGGACGGCGCGGGCGCGGGCCGATTTCGACAGCGTCACCGCCAGCATCTCGAGCACGATGCGATGGACGTTGTTCTCGGGCTGCTGCTCGGTCAGGCCGAGCGAGTTGACCTGCACGCCGTAGCGAAAGCGGCGGGCCTTCTCGTCCGTGACGCCGTAGCGCCGGGCCGCGATCTCGTCCCACAGCCGGCCGAAGGCGCGCAGCTTGCAGACCTCGGAGACGAAGCGCATGCCGGCATTGACGAAAAAGCTCATCCGCCCGACCGCCGCCGGCAGATCGGCCGGCGCCACTTGGCCCGAGGCGCGCAGCGCGTCCAGCACGGCCGTTGCGTTGGCCAGGGCGAAGGCGACCTCCTCGACCGCGGTCGCGCCGGCCTCCTGCAAATGATAGGAGCAGACGTTGATCGGGTTCCATTTCGGAACCTCGCGGCAGCAGAAGGCGATCAGGTCGGTCGTCAGCCGCATCGACGGCCCGGGCGCGAAGATGTGCGTGCCGCGCGAAAGGTACTCCTTGAGGATGTCGTTCTGGGTGGTGCCCGCCAGCGCGTGCCGCGCCACGCCCTGCTCCTCGGCCAGGGCGACGTAAAGCGCCATCAGCCAGGGCGAAGTCGCGTTGATGGTCATCGAAGTGTTCATGCGGCCGAGCGGAATGCCCGCGAACAGCGCCCGCATGTCGCCGAGATGGCCGATCGGCACGCCGACCCGGCCGACCTCGCCCCGCGCCAGCGCATGATCGCTGTCGTAGCCGGTCTGGGTCGGCAAATCGAACGCCACCGACAGCCCGGTCTGGCCGCGCGCCAGGTTCTCGCGATAGAGCGCGTTCGAGGCCGCGGCCGAACTGTGCCCCGCATAGGTGCGGAACAGCCAGGGCGCGTCGCGCTTGGGTTCGGCCGGCTCGCTCACGCCGTTTATATTGCAATGCGAAAATATCTTGCGCAATGCACAAAAGTCTTCGATCATGCGCGCCATCTCCGGGGGGAGAGGAGCCAAGACCCATGGCCCAAGCCGGCCCGATCGCTGCCGCCAGCAACGACACGCAAGGTCCGCCGCTCAAGGACCTTTACGAAATCGGCGAGATCCCGCCGCTCGGGCACGTGCCCGCCAAGATGCGCGCTTGGGCGATCCGCCGCGAGCGCCACGGCCCGCCCGAAAGTGCGATGCTCGACGAGACCGTGCCGGTGCCCGAGATCGCGTCGGACGAAGTGCTGGTGTTGGTGATGGCGGCGGGCGTCAATTACAACGGCGTTTGGGCGGCGCTGGGCACGCCGATCTCGCCCTTCGATGCCCACAAGGCGCCGTTCCACATCGCCGGCTCGGATGCCTCGGGCGTGGTGTGGAAGGTCGGCGCCAAGGTGCGGCGCTGGAAGGTCGGCGACGAGGTCGTGGTCCACTGCAACCAGGACGACGGCGACGACGAGGAATGCAATGGCGGCGATCCGATGCTCTCGCCCAGCCAGCGCATCTGGGGCTACGAGACGCCCGACGGCTCCTTCGCCCAGTTCTGCCGCGTGCAGTCGCGCCAGCTGATGCCGCGGCCCAAGCACCTGACCTGGGAAGAGGCCGCCTGCTACACGCTGACCCTGGCCACGGCCTATCGCATGCTGTTCGGCCACGAGCCGCACATCGTCCAGCCCGGCTCCAGCGTGCTGGTGTGGGGCGCCTCGGGCGGGCTCGGCTCGATGGCGATCCAGCTCATCGCCACCACCGGCGGCCACGCCATCGGCGTGATCTCGGACGAAAGCAAGCGCGACTTCGTCATGCAACTGGGGGCGCGCGGCGTCATCAACCGCGCCAAGTTCGATTGCTGGGGCCAGTTGCCGCCGGTCAAGGACCCCGGCGCCTACGGCGAGTACATGAAGAAGGTGCGCGCCTTCGGCAAGGCGATCTGGGATGTCACCGGCAAGGGCAACGACGTCGACATGGTGTTCGAGCACCCGGGCGAGGCGACCTTTCCGGTGTCGTGCTTCGTGGTCAAGCGCGGCGGCATGGTGGTGTTCTGCGCCGGCACCACCGGCTACAACCTGACCTTCGATGCGCGCTTCGTGTGGATGCGCCAGAAGCGCATCCAAGGCAGCCACTTCGCCAACCTCAAGCAGGCCTCGGCCGCCAACCGGCTGGTGATCGAGCGGCGGGTCGATCCCTGCATGAGCGAAGTGTTCGCCTGGCGCGACATCCCGCGCGCCCACACCAAGATGATGGAGAACCGCCACAAGCCCGGCAACATGGCGGTGCTGGTCCAGGCCAAGTACCCGGGCCTGCGCACCATCGAGGACGCGATCGAGGCCGGCCGCGACTAGGACACGATCGATCCGTCTTGAACGGCGCGGTTCAAGGCAGATCGTGAACAAGCCCTCGCATGCTGCACCGACGAGCGCCCGCTCAGGACGGCGGTACGATGCCCTTGCGGCTGGCGATCAGGCCGTAATGCTGGGGCTGGCGGTGCAGCCCGAAATTGAAGGTGGTGTTGCGGTAGCTGGCGCAGGCATCGAGATCGCACGCCGCCACCGCCAGCTCGTCGCCGTCCGAGCGCGTCGCTGCCACCGTCACGCCTGAGGGCGCGACGATCTGGCTGCCGCCGATCATCGGCACGCCCTCCTCGGGTCCGGCCTTGGCCACGCCCACCACCCAGCAGGCGTTCTGGTAGGCGCCGGCCTGCATCACCAGGCGGTTGTGATAGAGCGCCAGGTCGTCGTGATCGGGCGCCGGCGGGTTGTGCACCGGCGTGTTGTAGCCGAGCAGGATCATCTCGGCGCCCTGTAGCGCCATGACGCGGTAGGTCTCGGGCCAGCGGCGGTCGTTGCAGATGCACATGCCGAACACGCCGCCGAAGGCCCGCCACACCCCGAAGCCTTCCTTGGGCACGTCGAAATAGCGTTTCTCGAGGTGCTGGAAGCGCCGCCAGGGCTCGTGCTCGGCATGGCCAGGCAGATGCACCTTGCGGTACTTGCCGAGGATGCGGCCGTCGCGATCGACCAGGATCGAGGCGTTGTAATGCGCCATGCGTCCGTCCTCGGGCGCAAGCTCGGCATAGCCGAGACAGAAGCCTAGCCCGAGGCGCTTGGCCTCGGCGAACAGCTTGGCGGTCTCGGGTCCCGGCATCTCGCGCTCGAAGAACGAATCGATCTCGCGCTGATCGGTCATGTACCAGCGCGGAAAGAAGGTCGTCAGCGTCAGCTCGGGATACACCACCAAATCGCAGCCCATGCGCTTGGCCTCGCGCAGATGCGCGATCAGTCGCTCCATCACGTCGGCGCGGCTGTGCTTGCGGTCGATCGGGCCCATCTGGGCGGCGCCGACGGTGACGATGCGGGGCATGATCAAGGACTCCTATGCGAGGCGGACAGCACCGCCTCGGGCGTGCGGCCGACGATGCGGGCATAGAGCGCGGGATCGGTGGCGCCCTCGGTGCCGAACACCAGGAGCCGCGATCGGGTATCGAGGCCGAAGGCGCCGCGCTCGCGCGCCGCCAGCGCCCCCGCCAGCCCGGCCACGGCCGACTCACCGGCGACGATCGGGCCATCGCCGCCGACGCCGTCGGCCAGAAGGCGCATCGACGCGATGGCACGCTGGTCCTCGATCGCCATGAAGCCATCGGCCCCCGGATCGAGCATCTCCCAGGCCAGTTCCGACACCTCGCCGCAGGACAGCCCGGCCATGACGGTGTCGAGATCGCCGGCCAGCACGACCGGTTTGCCGGCGCGCGCGCTGCGCAGGATGCAATCGGCGCGGTCGGGCTCGACCACGACCAGGATCGGCCGCGCCGATCCCCAGCGCTCCCACAGATGGGCCAGCACCGCCGCCGCGGCGCCGCCGACGCCGCCCTGGACGAAGACATGGCTGGGCGGCGCGCCGATCTGCTCCAGCGCCTCGGCCGCCATGATCGAATAGCCCTGCATCACCTCGCGCGGCACGTCGCGATAGCCCGGGTAAGACGTGTCGGACACCACCAGCCGTCCGAGGCGATCGGCATCGGCCTGGGCCTGGCGCACCGAGTCGTCGTAATTGCCCGGCGTGCGGATCACCTCGGCGCCGTAGGCGGCGATGGCGGCGCGGCGGCCTTCGGACACGCCGGCATGGATGTAGATCACGCAAGCGCAGCCGAACAGCCGCGCGCCCCAGGCGACCGAACGGCCGTGATTGCCGTCGGTGGCGCAAGTAACGGTGACGTCCCTCGTGATGGCGCGATGCTGGCCGGCGATCAGCGCGCCCGCCTCCGGCACCTGTCCGGTGCGATCGGCAACGGCGCGCTGCAAGAGCCGCATCACCGCATAGGCCCCGCCCAGCGCCTTGAAGCTGCCGAGGCCGAAGCGTCCGCCCTCGTCCTTGTAATGCACCGATGCCAGGCCATGCGCCGCCGCCAGGCCCGGCAAGGTCCGCAGCGGCGTCGGCGCGAAGCCCGGCCAGCGCGCGATTTCGGCCTGGGCTTGGGCAAAGGCTTCGAGACTTTGCACGGCGCACAGGCGGGCGGGATAAGGGCCGCCGCGGTCGAGGCGCGGATTGACGAACAGATCGAGCGGCATGGCGACATGATGACACGCGCCGGCGGGCTTGCGAAGCCGGGCCGCGGCCAGCCATAGTGGCGAAAGGAGACTCCATGCTCGACCTGATCTTGAAGGGCGGCCGGTTGATCGACCCGGCGCAAGGCATCGATGCGCCGCTCGACATCGGCTTCGCCGGCGGCATGGTGGCGGCGGTCGGCCGCGACCTCGGCGCCGCGCGCGACATTCGCGACGTCAGCGGACGAATCGTCACGCCCGGCCTGATCGACCTGCACACCCATGTCTATTGGGGCGGCACTTCGATCGGCATCGATCCCGACGACTACGCCAAGCGCTCGGGCGCGACCACGCTGGTGGATGCCGGCACGGCGGGGCCCGGCAACATCATGGGCTTCCGCCGCCACGTCATCGAACCGGCGCGCTCGCGGATCGTGCCCTTCATCAACCTTTCCTTCGCCGGCATCTTCGCCTTTTCCAAGACGGTGATGGTGGGCGAGAGCGAGGATGTCCGGCTGCTGGACCCGCGCGAATGCCTGGCGGCGATCCGCGCGCATGCCGATCTGATCAAGGGCGTCAAGGTGCGGGTCGGCCGCTCGGCCTCGGGCTCGGCCGGGCTGGCGCCGCTCGACATGGCCCGCGACGTGGCCGAGGCGGCAGGCTTGCCGCTGATGGCGCATCTCGATCATCCGCCGCCCTATCGGCCCGACGTCATGGCGCGGCTGGGCAAGGGCGACATCCTGACCCATTGCTTCCGGCCCTTCCCCAACAGCCCGGCGCAAGCTGACGGCCGCGTGCACGCGGACGTGCTGGCGGCGCGGGCACGAGGGGTGATCTTCGACATCGGCCACGGCAAGGGATCGTTCGGCTTCGACACCGCCGCCGCCATGCTCAAGAACGGCTTCCTGCCCGACGTCATCTCCAGCGACGTGCACAGCCTGTCGATCGACGGACCGGTCTACGACCTGCCGACCACGCTGTCCAAGTTCCTGGCGCTGGGCCTGCCGCTGGTCGAGGCGATCCGCGCCGCCACCGTCAACGCCGCGCGCGCGGTCGGCCTCGCGGATCGCGGCAGCCTCAAGCCGGGCCTGCTGGGCGATGCCAGCGTGCTGGCGCTGGAGAAAGGCAAGTTCCGCTTCGTCGACGTGATCGACAAGGAAATGACCGGAACCGAGAGACTGACCTGCAAAGGCGTCGTGCTGAACGGCGCCTGGTGGGATTAAGGCTTTAGGGCCTTCGCCAAGCCCTCGACCAGGCGCGCATCGTCCTCGACGCGCACCGCGCTCAGATCGACCGTCAGCACGCCCTCCGCCGCGCGGCCTTCGCCGAGATGGATCGGCGGGTCGCCGGCAGCCAGCCGGCCGATGGTGGCGTCAGCATTGGCCACGTTCAGCTCCAGCATCGGCGTCCGCGCGGTGCGAACGATACGCCCGGGGACGCGGCGGGCGATACTTTCGAGCCGAGCAACAAGCGCGCCTTCGGCCGCCGCGTCGTCGCCGGCGGCGAAGCGCTCCAAGGCCACCAGCAGGCCGACGATCTCTTCTTTCCCTGCCTTGAAGCCGCGGCCGATGCCGTGATGCGGCCGCGCCACGCCGGCCTCGCGGAAGTCCATGTCGAGCTGCTGCATCAGCGCCGATTCGATCAGGTCGGCGCGGCCGGCGAGGATGCCGCTGGCCTGGGGTCCGCCGATCGCCTTGCCGCCCGAAAACGCGACCAGGTCGGCGCCGGCGGCAAGGTAGGCGCGCAGGTTCGACCGCGGCGGCAACCGCGCCGCGGCGTCGACGATCACCGGCAGACGATGGCGGCGGCAGATCTCGGCCACGCGGGGCAGATCGGGCGCGGTCTCGGGCGTGGCGGTAAAAGCGAACGCCACCGTCTCGGCATCGATCGCAGCCTCGATCTCCCAGGCTTCGAGGCCGCGCACGCCGGCCCCGGTGCCGCGGTCGTTGTGGCCGATATCGACCAGCACCGCGCCCGCCGCCGACAGCGCGCGAGCGTACTGGGTGCGATGGGTGCGCGGCATCAGCACGCGATTGGGCATGCCGCGCGCATCGGGCAGGCGCGCCATGCGTGCCTTGTCGCCACCGGCGAGGCAAGCAGCGGCGGCCAGGGTCAGGGCCGCGGCCGCGCCCGAGGTCACCATGCCCGAGGCGGCGCCGGTGGCGGAGGCGATCGCCCGCCCGGCGGCGGCCTGCAGCTCGGCCATGTCGACCGAGGCCCCGGCGGCATCGGCCATCGCCGCCAGCACTTCGGGCGCCATCGGCGCGCCGCCCAGCCGCGTCACCGGCCCGGCGGCGTTGATGCAGCGCTTGACTCCGAAGCGGGCGTAAATCGCGCCGCTCACGGCCGATCGTGCAAATGGCAGGAGACGACGTGACCGGTGGCGATCGGCTTCAACTTGGGCGCTTCCTGGCGGCAACGCGGCGCGGCGTGCGGGCAGCGGGTGTGGAAATGGCAGCCCGAGGGCGGATTGATCGGGCTGGGGACGTCGCCCTCGATCACCAGCTTGTCGCGCTTGCGGCGCGGATCGGGCAGGGGCGCGGCGGCGATCAGGGCCTGGGTGTAAGGGTGCTGCGGCGCGCGGAACAGCGTCGCCTTGTCGGCCAGTTCGACGATGCGGCCGAGATACATCACCGCGATGCGATGGCCGATATGCTCGACCACGCCCAGATCGTGGCTGACGAACAGATAGGCCAGGCCGTATTCCTCCTGCAGGTCCATCAGCAGATTCAGCACCTGGGCCTGGACCGAGACGTCGAGCGCCGAGACCGGCTCGTCGGCGACGATCAGCTTGGGATTGAGCGCCAGCGCGCGCGCGATGCCGAGGCGTTGGCGCTGGCCGCCCGAGAACTCGAACGGATAGCGTCGCATCGCCTCGGCGCGCAGGCCGACGCGCTCCAGCAGCTTGACGACGCGGTCCTGGCGATCGGCCGCCGAGACCTCGCCGTAGTTTTCCAGCGGCTCGGCCACGATCGCGCCCGCGGTCAGGCGGGGATTGAGCGAGGCATAGGGATCCTGGAACACCATCTGCACATGCCGCCGTTCGGTGCGCATCGCCTCGGCGCCGAGCGCGGTGATGTCGCGGCCGCCGAGCCGAATGCTGCCGGCGGTCGGTTCGATCAGGCGCAGGATCAGCTTGCCGACGGTCGACTTGCCGCAACCGGATTCGCCGACCAGGCACAGCGTCTCGCCGGGGGCGATGGCGAAGTCGACGCCGTCGACGGCGTGGACATGGCCCGAGACCCGCTGCAGCACCCCGCGCAGGATCGGGAAATGCTTGACCAGGCCCTGGACTTCCAGCAGCGCGCTCATGATGCCGCCATCCGCGCCCGCTCCCAGCAAGCGACGAGGTGACTGGGCGCGGCCTGTTCCAGCGGCGGCAGTTCGCTGGCGCAGCGCGGACCGGCGAAGCCGCAGCGCGGGGCGAAAGCGCAGCCTGGGATCGGCTCGCGCAGCGTCGGCACGATGCCGGGAATCTCCGACAGCCGCTTCTGGCCTTCGCGCTTGAGCCGCGGGATCGAGGCCATCAGGCCGCGGGTATAGGGATGCAGCGGGCGCTCGAACAGCTCGCCGACCTCGGCCTCCTCGACCTTGCGTCCGGCATACATCACGATCACCCGCTGGCAGGTCTCGGCCACCACGCCGAGGTCGTGGGTGATCAGCATGATGGCAGCGCCCAGTCGACCCTTGAGTTCGAGCATCAGCTTGAGGATCTGGGCCTGGATGGTGACGTCGAGGGCGGTGGTCGGCTCGTCGGCGATCAGCAGCCGCGGATTGCAGGCCAGCGCCATGGCGATCATGGCGCGCTGGCGCATGCCGCCCGAGAACTGGTGCGGGTAGTCCTTGAGCCGGCGCTCGGCATCGGGAATCCGCACCAGCTTGAGCATTTCGGCGGCTCGGGCCAGCGCCTGGGCGCGGCTGGCGCCCTGGTGGATGATGACGCTTTCGGCGATCTGGTCGCCGATGGTCAGCACCGGATTGAGGCTGGTCATCGGCTCCTGGAAGATCATGGCGATGCGATTGCCGCGAATGTCGCGCATCGCCGCTTCGTCGAGCTCGAGCAGATCGCGCCCGTCGAAGCGCACCGCGCCGCCGACGGTGCGGCCGATGCGCGGCGGTAAGAGCCGCAGGATCGACAGCGCGGTGACGCTCTTGCCGCAGCCGGATTCGCCGACGATGCCGACGGTCTCGCCGGCGCCGACGGTGAAGCTGACGCCGTCGACGGCGCGGGTGACGCCGTCCTGGGTGAAGAAATGGGTGCGCAGGTCCGCGACCTCCAGCACCGGGGCGTTGGCCTGGCTCATGGCCTACATCCGCCGGGCGAGGCGCGGATCGAGCCGATCGCGCAGTCCGTCGCCCAGAAGGTTGATCGCCAGCACCACCAGCGCCAGGCAGGTGCCGGGGACGAAGATCGTCCAGGGCGCGGTGGCAAGATAGAGCCGGCTTTGCGCGATCATGTTGCCCCAGGTCGGGAATTCGGGCGGCGTGCCGGCGCCGAGGAAGCTCAGCCCGGCCTCGACCAATATGGCCGAAGCGCAGATGTAAGTCGCCTGTACGATCAGCGGCGGAATGGTCGAAGGCAGGATGTGGCGCCACAGGATCTTGCGCACCCGCGACCCGTTGGCGCGCGCCGCCTCGACATAGGGCAGCTCGCGCACCGTCAGCACCACCGAGCGCACCAGCCGCGCGACCCGCGGCACTTCGGGGATGGCAATGGCGACGATCACCACCTTGACGCTGGCGCCCATCACCGACACCAGCGCGATCGCCAGCAGGATGGCCGGAATCGCCATGATGCCGTCCATCAGCCGCATCACCACGGCATCGAGCTGACGGTAATAGCCGCAAGCCAGGCCCACCACCAAGCCGATTACCATGGCGACGGCGGCGACGGTCAGGCCGACCAAGAGCGAGATGCGCGCGCCGTAGACGGTGCGGGCATAGACGTCGCGGCCGAGGCTGTCGGTGCCGAGCAGGAATTCCTCGGATGGCGGACGCAGTCGGTTGATCGGATTGAACACGATCGGATCGCCGGCGATGACGGGGGCGAATACGGCCGCGCCGGCGACCGCCGCCAGCAGCACGCCGCCGATGACGATGGTCGGATTGCGCCGGGCGAAGACGCGCAAGCGCTCGCCGAAGGCGGGCAGGACGGGCACGGTCTCGGCCAGGACGGTCATGGTTCAATACCGGATGCGGGGATCGAGAAACGTATAGACGATGTCGACCGCCAGGTTCACCAGCACGTAGATGCCGGAAAAGATGATCATCACCCCCTGGATGATGGGATAGTCGCGGCGGGCAATGGCGTCGACCACCAGCCGCCCGACCCCCGGGATGTTGAACACGCTTTCGGTGATGACGACGCCGCTGATCAACAGCGCCACGCCGATGCCGATGACGGTGACGATCGGCACCGCCGCGTTCTTGAGCGCGTGCCGCAGCAGCACGCCCGGCGGCGCCACGCCCTTGGCGTTGGCGGTGCGGATGTAGTCCTCGGCCAGCACTTCCAGCATCGAGGCGCGGGTGATGCGCGCGATTAGCGCGACGTAGGCCAGGCCCAGCGCCACCGAGGGCAGGATCAGGTTGCGCAGGCAGGGCCACAGCCCCTGCTCGATCGGCACGTAGCCCTGCACCGGCAGCCAGCGCAGCTTCATGGCGAACAGATAGACCAGCAGGTAGCCGACCACGAACACCGGCACCGAGAAGCCCATCACCGCGAAGCCCATCACCGCGCGGTCGACCAGCGTGCCGGCCCGCGCCGCCGCCAGCACGCCGATGCTGACGGCGATGGTGATGGCGACGATCAGGGTGGTGATGGTCAGCGCGATGGTCGGCTCGGCGCGCTGCAGCACCAGCTTGGTCACCGACATGTTGGAGAACATCGAGATGCCGAGATCGCCGCGCAGCGTGTTCCAGGCCCAGGTTACGAACTGCTCGTAGAGCGGGCGGTCGAGGCCGAGGCGGGTGCGGATGGCGGCGATGTTCTGTTCGGTGGCGTTGTCGCCGGCGATGATCGCCGCCGGATCGCCCGGCGTCAGGTGCAGCAGCATGAACACGAACACGCCGACGATCGCCATCACCGGAATGGTCGCCAGCAGGCGGCGCACGATATAGGCGGTCATCGGCGGTGGGTTCGGGAAAAGAGCAGCCCCGGGCGTTGCCGCCCGGGGCGCGGGACAGTTCGGATCAGACGCGTTCCACGTTCCACCACGGCACGACCTCGGGCACGGCCAGCATGCCCTTCATGCGATCGGCGCGGTAGGCCACCGGGCCGACCCATTGGCCGGTCTTGATGTCGTGGACGTAGTCGATCATGTTGCGGTTCATGCGCGCGATCACCGCGCGCCGCGCCTCGAGCGTCGGCGCCCCCGCCCATTCGGTGCGCAGCTGTTCGTGCAACGCGTTCTCGGGCCAACCGAACCAGGCGTTCTGGCCGTTGGCGGCGTGGCCGAACAGGTTGATCGGGCTGGAGGTGGCGTTGCCGCCGCCCCAGGTGAAGAACACGTTCCAGCCGCCCTGATCGGGCGCGTTCTTGTTCGAGCGCCGCGTCACCACCCCGCCCCAGTCGGAGGAGGCCAGCGTCACCTGGAAGCCGACCTGGCGCAGGTTCTGGGCGATGACTTGCGCCGCCTGGTTCATGACGTGGATGTCGGTGGCGTGCAGCACCACCAACGGCTTGCCGTCATAGCCCGATTCCTTGAGCAGCTCGCGCGCCATCGCCTGGCGCTGGGCCATCGGCAGCTTGAGGAAGTCGCTGCCGTCCTCGACTCCCATCGGCGAGCCGCAAGTGAAGTGCGAGCCGCAGGTCTGGTAGTACTTGGCGTTGCCGATCGCGGCGCGCAGGAAGTCCTCCTGGTTGACCGCCAGCTGCGCCGCCTTGCGCGCCTTGACGTTGTTGAACGGCGGATGCAGGTGGTTGAGCCGGCAATAGCCGACATTGCCCAGCTTGTTGAGCACTTCGAGCTTGACCCCGCGCGCGGTCTCGAGCGTGCCGAGGATGTCGATCGGCGGCACCTCGAAGAACTCGATCTCGCCGCTCATCAGCGCCGCCGCCGCGGTCTGGGCGTCGGGCATGATGTTCCAGATGACGCGGTCCAGCATCACCCGCTTGCCGCCGGCGATGCCGCTGGCCGGTTCGGCGCGCGGCACGTAGGCCGGGTTGCGGTCGTAGACCACCTTGCTGCCGGGAACGTATTCGCCGTCGACGAACTTGAACGGGCCCGAGCCGACATGCTTGGTGATCTGCTGGTTGGGATCGGTTTCGGCGATCTTCTCCTGCATCATGTAGCAGAGCGGGGTCGAGGTCTTGGCCAGCGCCTCGTAGACCAGGCCGTAGGGCTCCTTGAGCGCGATCTTGACGGTTTTGGCGTCGGCGGCCGAGATGTCGACAACGCTCTTCATCATGTGCTGGCCGGCGCCGTCGCGCGCCGCCCAGCGCCGCAGCGAGGCGACGCAGTCGCGCGCGGTGACGTCGGTGCCGTCATGCCATTTGAGGCCGTCGCGCAGCTCGAAGGTGTAGGTCTTCTTGTCGTCCGAGATACCGTGGCGCCCGACCATCTGCGGCTGCGGCGCCAGGTTGCCGTCGTAGCCGAACAGCGTGTCGTAGATCATGGCGCCGTGATAGGCCGACATGTTGGCGGTGGTCCAGATCGGATCCAGCACGCGCAGATCGCCATGCGGCACCATGCGCACGGTGCGCGCCGCCTGGGCGCTGGCCCGGCCGCTGTGGATGGCGATGCCGGTCGGCAGCGCCGCCGCGGCGCCCGCGGTCAGCGCGCCCTTGACCAGGCTGCGTCGGGTGATCTTGCTCATGCTGTCCTCCGTCCCCAGGGCGGCCGGCGGCCACCGTTTCGTCATAGTGCTTGAAATGCATTTAGGCACGGCGCGGCGGGCGCCGCAACCGCGCTCAGACGATCAGCCGCGGCTCGGTGTGTTCGTCCAAGGGCCAGATCGGCCGCAACACCCTGGTGTAGGGCACCTTGCGGTGGTCGCGGCTGATCGGGCCGTCGGAATCGACGTAGATCACCTTCTTGGCGATCGGCCCGAAGGCGGCCATGAAATGGTTGGTCGATTTGACGATCACCAGCTTGCGCGCGGTCGGCTCGATGCCGAGATTGCGGAACAGCTCGAGCCCCAGCGCCTGGGTGCGGTTCGAGATCAGCACCACCTCGACCCCGCCGATGCGGATCGCGGCGCAATCGCCCAGCGGTACCCGGGTCGGCCCGAAGCTCTGCCAGCAATCGCGCTTGAGCGCCGTCACCTTGACCATGGCGTCGACCGGCTGGCCCGAGCGCGGCCCGATCTTGCCGCCGAAGCGCAAGGGAAACTCGGCATCGAGCCCGGCATCGAAACTAAGCCGCACCGCGATCGGATCCCAGATCGGGCCGACCGCGGCCTGCTCGACCTTGCGCTCGATCAGCTGGCGCAGGATCGAGGTGTTGTCCGACGGCGCGCCGCCGCCGGCGTTGTCGGCCGGATCGGCCATCACCACCGGCGACTGGTTGAACGCCAGCCCGGCGGTGATGGCCTCGTCGACGCCGAGATAGGGCGGCATGGTCTTGCCGCGCATCGACACGAATTCCTGGCCGATCTTGGTCACCAGGGCGTCGCCCTTGGCCTTGTCGCGGTCCATGATGACCAGTATCCGCCCACCCAGTTCCGGCACGTCGGCATAAGGGAAGCAATGCCCGATCGAGACCGACAGCACGCCGTCCTTGCCCTCCATCGCCGAGCATTTGTCGACGAAAGCGCGCATCAGCGGCAGCGTGGTCGGGTAGCTGGAAATCTGGCGGCAGTCGTAGACCGAGCTCACCGGCTTGATCTCGCCGCGAATGGTGCGCAGCACCAGCGTCAGCACTTCTTCCGCGCGCTCGACCACGTCGGTGTGCGGGAATTCCTTGTAGAGGATGGTGATGTCGGCCAGCTTGACGCGCTTCTCGGTCAGGTGGCAATGCGGGTCAAGCTCGACGCCGATGACGCATTTCGGTCCGACGATGGCGCGGGCGCGTTCGAGGATGTCGCCCTCGACGTCGTCGTAGCCATGCGCCACCATCGCCCCGTGCAGCCCGAACAGGATGCCGTCGACCGGCATCGTCGCCTTGAGCTGGCCCAGGATCTCGTCGCGCATGAACTCGTAGTCCTTGCGGTTGGTGGTGCCGGCCGGACTGGCGGCGAAGCAGCTGCCTTCGATCAGGGTGAAGCCCTCGGCCTTGGCCCGGCGCCGCGCCACCCACAAGGGCGCGGTGCACATCAGCGGCGTGTCGGCGGGATGCTCGCCCGGCCGCAGGAACACGCCTTGCTTGTATCCGTCCAGGCTGGTCGGCATGGGCGAAAAGGTGTTGGTTTCGGTGGCGATGGTGGCGGCGAACAGACGCATGGCGGATGGTTCCCCTCGAAGACATGGCATATAAGCCGGTCATGACTCGATCTGCCAAGCCCGACGAAGCGCGAACGGTGGCCGAGTGCCGGGCGCGTATCGCAGAGCGAGACGGCGCCATCGGCGCCTTCGTCCGGCTTGCGCCCGAGGCGCCGGACATGGCGCCGGCGATCGCCGTCAAGGACATCATCGACACTGCGGGCCTGGGCACGGAATACGGCTCGCCGATCTGCCGCGGCCATGTCCCGCAAGAGGACGCCGACTGCGTCGCCCGGCTGAAGCGCGCCGGCTATGCCGTGATCGGCAAGACCGTGACCACCGAATTCGCCCATGTCACGCCGCAGGCGACGCGCAATCCGCGCGACCCGCGCCGCAGCCCGGGCGGTTCGTCCTCGGGCTCGGCGGCGGCGGTGGCGGCGGGCATGGTGCCGCTGGCGCTGGGAACCCAGACCGGCGGCTCGGTCATCCGCCCCGCCTCCTATTGCGGCGTGTTCGGCTTCAAGTCGAGCATCGGCCGCACCGACACCGCGGGCGTGCACGAACTCGCGCGCTCGCTGGACACGGTCGGCTGGTTCGCGCGCGGCGCCGAAGACCTGGCCGCGCTTGGCCCCGTGCTGCTGTGCGATTTCAAGGCGACCAAGATCGGCCGTCCGCGCCTGGCCTGGGCGCGGACGCCATACGATTCCCTGGCCACGCCCGAAGCGCTGGCGGCGGTCGAGCGCGCGGGGCGAATCCTAGGCGCGGACGCCATCTCGCTGCCGGCCGATTTCGGGGCGCTCAACGCGCTGCATCAGCGCATCGTCTCGACCGAGGCGGCGCGCGCCTTCGCGCGCTATCCGGAAAGCGGCCTCAGTCCGAAATTGCGGGAGTTCGTCGCCCTCGGCCGCGCCAACGAGCCGGGCTATGCCGAGGCTCAGGAACTGACAAGCGCATTCCGCGCGCGCTTCGACGACCTGATGACGCGCTACGACGCGCTGATCCTGCCGGCCGCGACCGGAGAGGCGCCGCTCGGTCTCGAATCGACCGGCGATGCCTCGTTCAGCCTCTACCTCTCGCTGCTCGGCCCGCCCTGTATCAGCATTCCCTGCGGCCAAGGCCCCGCCGGCATGCCGATCGGCGTGCAGCTGGTCGGCCGTCGCGGCCGGGACGAGGTGCCGCTGGCGCTGGCGCGCGAGGTCGCGCCGCTGCTGATGGATCAGAAATAGGTCCGGATCGCGCCGGTGACGGCATAGTCGTCGTCGACCAGATAGATCAACTGCCAGCGATCGAAGGTCAGGCAGGGATGCGAGATCCCGAAGCCGATCATGTCGCCGACCTGCAAGGGCGAATCCGCCGGCCCGTCGAGATAGCCGTGCTGGTCGTTCATCGCCGTGATGCGATGGCCGGGCGGCATGGCCGCGGGCCGCGCCGCGTTGCTGCCCGGCCGGAACCATTTCAGCGGCACCGGCAACTGCGCATCGGCCGAGGCGTCGCGCTTGCCCATGGTCACCAGCGCGCGCGTCGGCTCGGGTCGCGACTGGACATAGGCCCAGACCTCCAGCGCCGCCTCGGGCACGCCCAGCCCGGCCATGGCCGGCGAGCGCTCGCGGATGCCGGCGAAATGATCGACATACATGCCGGAATCGTGGGTCAGGTAGCAGCCGCTGCGGGTCAGCACCTGGGTCGGCCGCCGCAATTGCAGGGCGCGGAACTTCTCGACCACGATGTCGTAATAGGCCGAGCCGCCGGCGGTCAGGATCAGGGCGCCCGGCGCCGCCAGATCCTCGCCATCGACCATGCGCGCCATCTCGGCCAGGAAGGCGATGAACTGGCCGGCGCGCAGGGCGCGATCCTGCCCCGCCATCAGGCCCTCGAAGCCCTCGACCCCGCGCAGAGCCAGGAACGGTTCGGCCGCCTTGACCGCGCGCGCCACGGCACGGCCCTGGTCGAGCGTGCGCACGCCGGTGCGCCCGCCGGCGAAGCC
>VGDZ01000084.1 GCA_016869515.1 Alphaproteobacteria bacterium
CCCCAACCGGCCCCGATCGGGCCCCGATCCGCGCCAATACGCCTTGTCTGCGTTGACCATATTGGTCAACGTGCCCTCAGGCGCCGGGCGGGCGCATCCGCGCCCTTGGCTCACGCGCCGAAAGGCGCGCGGCCTCAATGGCCGCTCCAAGCAGCGATGAGCCTGGCTCATCTCTGCTTGGTCTCAGTCGCGCTCCAAAGCCGCCTTGGTGGCGGCGTCGAGCCGGCCGCTTTCGGCCAGGCCGGCGCGGGCCTGGAACGCCCGCAGCGCCTGGCCGGTCTGGCTGCCCATCTGGCCGTCGATCGGCCCCGGATCGAGCCCGCGATAGGTCAGCCCGATCTGGGCCGCGCGCAAGTCGAGACCGGGCAGCCGGCCGCGGCCCAGCGCCTCGAACGCGGCTTTCAGCTTGCGGTCGTACTGGTTGCGCTCGAAGGCCGGGCCGTTATAGGCGCGGGCGAAATTGGTCCAGTCATGGGCCTTGAGCCAGCGGCCGATGTCGAAGGCGGCGATGAAGCCGGCCATGGCGCCAAGCTGCGCGTCCTCGCCCGTCACCATCGCCCGCGCCATCTCGGCCGCATCGCGATAGCCCAGCCGCCCGGCGTGATAGCCCATCACCTGGCCGAGGCCCCAGGAGCAGCTTTCCAGCGCGGCGCGTTCGTCCAGCGCCATGGCGCGTTCCAGCCTGGCGTATTGCGCCGCGCCGCCCGTGCCATAGCCGCCCGGCTGGCGATTGGACAGATCGGGATGCTCGGCGTCGAACCGCCCGCCGCTGGCGCGGCTGAAGGCGTGACGCTCGAACAGGATCTTGGGCCGGCGGTCGGCCAGGAAGCCGCAGCCCGAGGTCTCGACCCGGATCACGGTCCAGATCTCGGCCGCGCCCGTGCCCAGGCGCTCGGCCGCGGCGTTCAGCCCGGCCGCGCTCAGCGGCGTGCCCTTGCCGACGAATGCGATCGCCATCGCCGCCTCGCCTCCCCGTGCTGTGCTGTCTTATACCTATCTGCGTTGACCGTAACCGGTCAACGCGCCCTCAAGCGCCGGGCGGGCGCATCCGCGCCCTTGGCTCACGCGCCGAAAGGCGCGCGGCCTCAATGGCCGCTCCAAGCTGCGATGAGACACGTTCATCGCAGCTTGGTACTAGACTGCGCCCGAAACCCGAGCCAAGGCAAGCCATGCGCGCGCTTTCGATCCGACCCGCCACGCCGGCCGACATTCCCGCCATCGCCGCGATCTATGGCCACCATGTCCGCCACGGCCTGGCCTCGTTCGAACTCGATCCGCCCGACGAAGCCGAGCTGGCGCGGCGCCAGGCCGAAATCCTCGGCCGCGGCCTGCCCTATCTGGCGGCGATGCTGGACGAGCGCCTGGCCGGCTACGCCTATGCCGGGCCCTATCGCTCGCGCCCGGCCTATCGCTTCGCGGTCGAGGATTCGATCTACGTCGATCCTTCCATGACCGGGCAGGGCGTCGGCCGGGCGCTGCTGCCGGCGCTGATCGCGGAATGCGAGCGCCGCGGCCTCCGGCAGATGATCGCGGTGATCGGCGACAGCGCCAACCGCGCCTCGATCGGGCTGCATGCCGGCTTCGGCTTCGTCCGCATCGGGACGCTGCCGGCGATCGGGTTCAAGTTCGGGCGCTGGGTCGATTCGGTGCTGATGCAGCGCGCGCTCGGCCCGGGCGATGCCACCCTGCCCTGAGGGCGCGTTGACCGGCACGGTCGACGCAAATTGGTATTAGGTCAGGGCAGGCCGACCGCGTCCTTGTAGAGCTCGAGCAGCGCCTGTTCCTCTTGCAGCTTGGCGCTGTCCATCTTGCGCAGCCGGATCACCTGGCGCATGACCTTGGCATCGAAGCCCGAGCCCTTGGCCTCGGCGTAGACTTCCTTGATGTCGTCCGACAGCGCCTTGCGCTCGGTCTCCAGCCGCTCGATGCGCTCGATGAACGACTTCAGGCGATCGACCGCGATCGCGTCCTGCTTGGCCATGTTCGCTCCTTGGAACTTCGGTCTCAGGCGTTGGGCGGGGGCTGTTCGCCGCTTCTGCCGGCGGCGCGGTTGGCGGCCTCGTAGGCCTGCGCCTGGGCCAGCACCGGCGAGGTGCACAGCGGCACGTAGAAATCGGCGCGGACGTTGCGCGACCAGGGGATCGGCGCCTGCGAGTTGACCACCCGGATGTCGGTCGAGAAGCGGGTGGTGCGGGCGCGGTTGACCGCCTGGCCGTGGATCAGCGACAGCGCGATCACCAGCGCCTGGCCGCGGCGAGCGGGCACGGCGCGGGTGCGGCCCGAAAGATCGGTCAGGATGCGGTGCGGGGCGTAGGGCACGCCCAGCTTGTGGCGGACCGAGCCCTTGGCGACCTCGGCCGAATCGATCCGGCGATGCGGATAGGCGGCGTCGCTTTCGAGATGGCTGCCGGGCACCACCGACAGCGCGCCGGCGGGGCCGACGTCGACCAGCGGCACCCACACCGAGACCTCGTGCGCGGTGGCGCCGTAATGGGTGTCGCGATGCAAGGCGATGTTGTCCTGGGGCTTGGCCGGGCGGGCGATGCGCAGATAGGGATAGTGCTGGACGTGCAGGTCGAGCCCGATCAGTCCGCGCAGTAGCTCCAATTGTTCGGCCAGGATCGCCGGTCCCATCTTCTGTTGCCAGTAGTGCTCGGCCACCGCCGCCTGGGCTTCGAGATGGGCGGCATCGTCGGCGAAGACGGTGTGGTAGTCCTCCAGCCGCTTGAGCCGGACCCGAAAGCGCCGATTGAGATAGGCCAGCGCCGCGCGCGCGGTCTCGGCCACGATCCCGGGCCGCGGCAGGTCGACCTTGACCCAGCCCTGTTCGAGGAACCGCCGGCCAAGCGCCTGATGATCGATCCGCACTAATGCGGCTCGGCGGCGACGTGCTTGGCGTGCGCGGCCAGCTTCTCGGGCGTGGTCTCGGTCTGATGGCGCCTTTTCCATTCGGCATAGGGCATGCCGTAGACGATCTCGCGCGCCGCCTCGTCGCTCAGCGCGAGACCCCGGCTCTCGGCCTCGGCGCGGTACCATTTCGAGAGGCAGTTGCGGCAGAAGCCGGCCAGGTTCATCAGGTCGATGTTCTGCACGTCGGTGCGCTTCCTGAGATGGGCCACCAGCGTGCGGAAAGCGGCGGCTTCGAGTTCGGTGCGGGTGCGGTCGTCCATGGCGGGCTCGCGGGATGATTGGGCGGGGCGAAGATAGGCGGAGCCGGCCGGAAAGCAAGAGGCAGCGCGGGCGAGGCCTGCGTTGACTTCGCGCCGCGCCCTCCCTATGTGTGTGCGGCCCCGCGCCCGGCGATCCGGCCGCGGGCCTTGTTTTCCGCCGGCATCCAAGGACGTACATGCTGGGTCTCGAAGCGCTGGCCAAGCGCGTGTTCGGAAGCGCCAACGACCGCGTCCTGCGCGGCCTGCGGCCGCAGGTCGAACGCATCAACGCGATCGAGGCGGACCTCGCCAAGCTCGACGACGCGCAATTGGAAGCACGCACGCCGGCGCTGCGCCAGCGCCTGGCCGAGGGCGCCACGCTCGACCAGCTCCTGGTCGAGGCCTTCGCCACCGTGCGCGAGGCGGCCAAGCGTGCCCTCGGCCAGCGCCATTTCGACGTCCAGCTGATGGGCGGCATGGTGCTGCACAAGGGTAGCATCGCCGAAATGGCCACCGGCGAAGGCAAGACCCTGGTGGCGACATTGCCGTCCTACCTCAACGCCCTGGCCGGCAAGGGCGTGCACATCGTCACCGTCAACGACTACCTCGCCCGGCGCGACGCCGAATGGATGGGCCGCATCCACCGCCGGCTCGGGTTGACGGTGGGCTGCATCGTCCACGGCCTCGAGGACGACGAGCGCCGCGCCGCCTATGCCTGCGACATCACCTACGCCACCAATTCCGAGCTCGGCTTCGACTACCTGCGCGACAACATGAAGTACCGGCTCGAGGCGATGGTGCATCGCGGCTTCAACTACGCCATCGTCGACGAGGTCGACTCGATCCTGGTCGACGAGGCGCGCACGCCGCTGATCATCTCCGGCCCGACCGAGGATTCCTCCGAGCAGTACATCAAGGTCGACGCCCTGATCCCCAAATTGGACAAGGGCCATTTCGAGATCGACGAGAAGATGCGCTCGGCGACGCTGACCGAGGCCGGGGTCGAGGCGGTCGAGGAGATGCTGCGCACGGCCGAGCTGATCAAGGGCGGCAGCCTCTATGACATCGAGAACGTCTCGGTGGTGCACCACGTCAACCAGGCGCTGCGGGCCCACAAGCTGTTCCGCCGCGACGTCGACTACATCGTCAAATCCGACAAGCTGGTGCTGGTCGACGAGTTCACCGGCCGCATGATGGAAGGCCGGCGCTATTCCGACGGCCTGCACCAGGCGCTGGAGGCCAAGGAGCGGGTCTCGATCCAGGCCGAGAACCAGACCATGGCCTCGATCACTTACCAGAACCTGTTCCGCGGCTACGCCAAGCTGGCGGGCATGACCGGCACCGCTGCCACCGAGGCGGCCGAGTTCGGCGACATCTACAAGCTGGACGTCGTCACCGTGCCGACCAACAAGACCTGCGTGCGCAAGGACAACGACGACGAGGTCTACCGCACGCTGCGCGAGAAGACCGACGCGGTGGTGGCGCTGATCGAGGACTGCCGCAAGCGCGGCCAGCCGGTGCTGGTCGGCACGGTCTCGATCGAGAAGTCCGAGACGCTGTCGGCGGTATTGAAGAAGAAGGGCGTCGCGCACCAAGTGCTGAACGCGCGCTATCACGAACTCGAGGCCCACATCATCGCCCAGGCCGGCCGCTACGGCACCGTTACCATCGCCACCAACATGGCCGGCCGCGGCACCGACATCCAGCTCGGCGGCAATCCCGAGATGCGGATCGCCGACGAGACCCGCGAACTGGCTGAGGACGCGCGCGCGGCGGCGCGCGGCCGCATCCTGGCCGAGGTCGCCGAGGAAAAGGCCAAGGTCATCGCCGCCGGCGGCCTCTACGTCGTCGGCACCGAGCGCCACGAAAGCCGCCGCATCGACAACCAGCTGCGCGGCCGCTCGGGCCGCCAGGGCGATCCCGGCGCCTCCAAGTTCTTCGTCAGCCTGGAGGACGACCTGATGCGCATCTTCGGCTCGGAGCGCATGGACACCATGCTGCGCCGGCTGGGGCTGAAGGACGGCGAGGCCATCATCCATCCCTGGATCAACAAGGCGCTGGAGAAGGCGCAGCAGAAGGTCGAGGCCCGCAACTTCGAGATCCGCAAGAACCTGCTGCGGTTCGACGACGTCATGAACGACCAGCGCAAGGTGATCTACGAGCAGCGCATCGAGCTGATGCGCACCGCCGACGTCTCGGACACGGTGACCGAGATGCGCGGCGAGGTGATCGAGGCGCGGGTGCGCGAGCACATCCCCGAGAAGGCCTATGCCGAGCAGTGGCGCGCGGCCGAGCTCAAGACCGAGATCGAGCGGCTGTTCGGACTCGACCTGCCGATCGAGGACTGGGCCAAGGAAGAAGGCATCGCCGAGACCGAGATCGTGCGCCGCGTCAAGGACGCGGTCGACCGCCGCATGGCGGAGAAGGCCGCCAACTACGGTCCTTCGGTCATGCGCATGGTCGAGAAGAGCCTCTTGCTGCAGATCCTCGACCAGCACTGGAAGGACCACCTGCTGACGCTCGATCACCTGCGCCAGGGCATCGGATTGCGCGCCTACGGCCAGAAGGACCCGCTCAACGAATACAAGCGCGAGGCCTTCGTGCTGTTCGACTCGCTGCTGGCCAATCTGCGCGAGACGGTGACCTCGGCGCTGGCACGGATCGAGCTGCGGATCGAATCGCCGCCGGCCGAGCCGGCGCCGCCCAGCGGCCTACGCGAGCTGCATCCCGATCCCAATGCGGGCGGGGCGATCGAGGCCGACGACGCGGCGGCCGCCCCGCAGACGACGATCGCCGCCGCTCGCCGCGGCGTCGACCGCGCCGATCCCTCGACCTGGTCGCGCTCGCCGCGCAACGCCCAATGTCCCTGCGGCTCGGGCAAGAAGTACAAGCACTGCCACGGCCGCTCGGGCTAGACCGCGATCACCGGGTCAAGAGCGGGCGGAGAAAGTCGAGCACGTCCGGCCAGTGGTCGGCGCGCGGGGCATAAAACGAGGCATGGTCGCCCGGGTAGTCGAGCTTGACCCGCGAACGCGCCTCGTGCCGCGTCAGATTGGGTCCCAGCCGGCTTGCGGCCACGCCGCGGATCGAGGGCAAATCGGAATCCCCCACCGTCAGCATGACCGGAGCCCGCAATCGCGCCACGGCCTCGGCGGCGGCGGCTTCGCGCAAGGCATAGCGCGGCGCCATCTCGATCGTCGCCGGCGAGATCAGCACCGCGCCGCGCACGTCGCTTCGATCCAGCATCGACCATAGCGTGACGTTGCCGCCCTCGGAAAAGCCGATCGCCGCCAACCGCGTCCGGTCGACCTCGGGCTGGCCGGCAAGCCAGGTCAGCGCCGCGTCGACGGTACGAATGCCGGAGGCGATGACCTCGCTCCATTGCGCTTCGGTCCCGGCGAATCGGCCGCGATCGGGATAGGCCGAGGTGGCATTGACCGTGCGCAGCGGCGCCAAGCCGACATAGCCGGCATCGGCCAATGCGCGCACGAACCGACGGACATCGGTCTCGCCGCGAGCGATGCCGCCTTCATGGCCGCGCGCCCTTACCCCGGTGCCGTGATTGAACACCACCGCCGGAAAGGGTCCCGGCCCCGGCGGCTTGGCGTAGGCCGCGCGCAAGACCCCGTCGCTGGGCGTGGCAAGCTGCACCCAGGACACGCCCTCGACACCCGCGGGACCGGAATCGGACGCGCAGGCGGTGATCAGAAAGACGAATGCCAGTCCGAGCTTGCGCATGGTCCGACTCTACTTCCGTTTGGGTTTGGCGACAAAGCCCCGGCCGGTGGCGATGGCATCGCCGCCGAAGCGCGCCCGCACCGCATCGATCGCGTCTTCCTGGCGTTTGCGGGTTTGGGCTTCGCGTTCGAACAGATCGGGCGCCGCGGCCGCCTCGACCGGCACCAGCTCTTCGAAGCCGGCGCCGATCAGCCGGAATTCGGCGCCGTCCGCCAGCTCGGCCAGCAATGGCCGCAAGGCCTCGAACAACACGCCGGCAAGCGGGGTCGGCCGCGCCAGCTTGCGTCGCCGGGTGACCAGCTTGAAACGCCTGGTCTTGAGCTTGAGCATGGCGGCGCCGCCGGCAAGCCCGGAGCGTTTGACCCGGCCGGCCACGTTTTCGCACAGCGACCAGAGTTCGCGCTCCAGTTCGGCCGGATCGGACAAATCGCGGCTGAAGGTGGTTTCGGCCGAGATCGACTTGGTCTCGCGCTCGGGTTCGACCTTGCGTTCGTCCTCGCCGCGCGCGAACCGTGCCAGGCGGTGGCCGATGGCGCCGTAGCGACGGGTCAGTTCCTTCTCCGACAAATCGCGCAGCTGGCCGATGCGTCTCAACCCGTCGGCCGCCAGCCGCGCCCGCATCGCCTGGCCGACGCCGAAGATCAGCTCGACCGGCCGCTCGGCCAGGAACGCTTCGGCCTCGCTTGCGCCGATCACGGCGAAGCCGCGCGGCTTGTCGAGATCGGAGGCGATCTTGGCCAGGAACTTGTTGGGCGCCAGCCCGATCGACAGCGAGATGCCGATTTTGCTTTCGACCTCGCGCGCCAGCCTGGCCAGGCTGGCCGCCGGCGGCAGGCCGTGCAGCGCCTCGGTGCCGGCGAGATCGAGAAAGGCCTCGTCCAGCGACAAAGGCTCGACCAGCGGCGTCACCGCCAGCATCAGCGCCCGCACCTCGCGGCTGACGGCGGCGTACTTGTCCATGTCGGGCCGGATCACCACCGCGTCCGGGCAGGCGGCCAGCGCCTTGAACATCGGCATGGCCGAGCGCACGCCATAGGTGCGGGCGACGTAGCAGGCGGCCGACACCACGCCCCGCCTGCCGCCGCCGACGATCACCGGCAGGTCGGCCAGCTCGGGCCGATCGCGCTTTTCGACGCTGGCGTAGAACGCATCGCAGTCGGCGTGGGCGATGGTCAACCGACCGAGTTCGGCATGCACCACCAGCCGGGGCGAGGCGCAGCGCGGACAGCGCGCCTTGGCCGGCTTTTTCTCCGCCAGCCACAAGCAATCGCGGCAAAGCGCGATCAGGGTCCCGATATCGGCCATAGCCAAGCCGCGCCGCGCACGCCCGAAGCATCGCCGTGCCGCGGCGGCAGGATGCGGGCCTGGTATCCGCCGCCGACCACATGGCGGGCCATGGCCGGCGGCAGGTCGCGATAGAGCCTATCCAGCTTGGACATGCCGCCGCCCAGCACGATGGCGTCGGGATCGAGGATATCGGCGATCACGGCCAAGCCTCGCCCCAGCCGGTCGACATAGCGATCGAGCGCGGCACTGGCGGCGACATCGCCGGAATCGGCCCGCGCCACGATCTCCTGGGCCGAAAGGCCATGGCCGTGGTCGCGGCCCAGTCCGGTGCCCGAAACGAAGGTCTCGATGCAGCCGCGCTTGCCGCACCAGCATTGCGGTCCCGGATATTCCTCGGGCGTCATCCAGGGCAAGGGCGTATGGCCCCATTCGCCGGCGACCGCATGCGGTCCGGTCAGGATCTTGCCGTCGACGACGATACCGCCGCCGCAGCCGGTGCCGATGATGACCCCGAAGACGATGCGGGCGCCCGCACCGGCGCCGTCGCTGGCTTCGGACAGGGCGAAGCAATTGGCGTCGTTGGCCAGCCGCACTTGCCGGCCCAGCGCCGCCGCCAAGTCGCGATCCAGCGCCTGGCCGTTAAGCCAGGTCGAGTTGGCGTTCTTCACCAGCCCGGTCGCGGGCGACAGCGTGCCGGGAATGCCGACCCCGATCGGGACGCGATGGCCGATCGCGCCATCGGCTTCGGCCACCAAGGCGGCAATCGCCTCGATGGTCGGCCGGTAGGCGCGCGGGGTGTCGATGCGGCGGCGGAAGGCGATCGCGCCGTCATCGGCCAAGGCGATGGCTTCGATCTTGGTGCCGCCGAGGTCGACGCCGATGCGCATGTCTAGCCTGCGAAGGCGCGGCGGATCACAGTGCCGATTTCCGGCCAATCCTGGGCGCGATGGGTGCCGGGTCCGGCCGCGGGCGCGATCGCCGCCAGGCGCGGATCGGCGATGTAATAAATCCGCAGCACCTGCTCGGCCACCGCCGCGACGGCGGCGTGATGGCGCGGCGAATCGTCGATGAAGGCGGTCGGCGCCCCGACCCTGGCCGCAAGCTGCGCCACCACCGGGCCTTTCGATCCGACATTGGCGATCACCGGATAGGCGATGCCGTGGCGCTTGAGGCCGGCGATGCGCTTGTGGCGATGGGCCGGCGGCACGTTGGATAGCACCACGATCTGGGCAATTGACGAGAGCTCGGCCAGGGTCTCGGCCGCGCCCGCCACCGGCGGCACGTGTTCGGCGCGTTCGGCGAAATAGTTTTCCAACAGCGCGTGGACCTCGATCTGGTCCAAGGCGCGTCGGTCCGCCCGCGTTCTTACGTTGCCGGTCAACGCGAACGTGCCCCAGGCGAATTCGAGGTCGCGGCCGGCCAGCCAAAGCTCGAAATCGGCCATGAACGCCACCAGCACCTCGTCGGCATCGCACAGCACCAAGGGCCGCCCCGGCGTCAGCGCCAGGGCCTCGATCTGGGCCACGACTTCGGGATGCAGGTTTGCGGCCATGGTCAAGCGAATATTGTCGGGGGCCGCAAATTAGCAGTTCGGTGTCGTCACGTATTCGGCTATTGTAATCGGGTCAGCAGGGGTAAGGCATCGATGGCAAAGACCATCCTGATCGTCGAAGACAACGAACTCAACATGAAGCTGTTTCGCGATCTTCTCGACGCGCACGGCTACAAGACGGTGGAAACCCGGGACGGCCGCGAGGCGGTCGACCTGGCGCGCCAGCACCGGCCCGACTTGATCATCATGGACATCCAGCTGCCCGAGATTTCGGGGCTCGAAGTCACCAAGCGGCTCAAGGCCGACCCGACGCTGAAGGCGATTCCGGTCATCGCCGTCACCGCCTTCGCCATGAAGGGCGACGAGGAATGGGTGATGCAGGGCGGCTGCGACGGTTACATCGCCAAGCCGATATCGGTCGTGCCGTTCATCCAGACGGTGAAGAAGTTCATCGGCGCCTGAGGCCATGCCCGCTCGGGTATTGGTAGTCGACGACACGCCGCTCAACGTCAAGCTGCTGGTCGCCCGGTTGGCGGCCGAGTATTTCGAGCCGATCGTCGCCACCGGCGGCCTGCAGGCGTTGGAGATGGCGGCGAAGCAGCACCCCGACATCGTGCTGCTGGACATCATGATGCCCGACATCGACGACTTCGAGGTCTGCCGGCGGCTGCGCGCCGATCCCGCCACCGCCGAGATTCCGATCGTGATGGTGACGGCGCTGTCGGATCCGGCCGACCGACGGCGCGGCCTCGAATGCGGCGCCGACGATTTCCTGACCAAGCCGATCGACGACGTGGCGCTGTTCGCGCGGGTGCGCTCGCTGGTGCGGCTCAAGACCCTGACCGACGAATTGCGGCTGCGCGCCAAGACCGGGGCCGAGCTGGGCGTGGGCGAGGGTGCCGCGGTCGATACCGGACCCGGGCGCGTGCTGGCGGTGGTCGACGATCCGATCGCCCGGCGCCGGCTCGTCGAGGCGCTGGCCTCGAACCAGCGCCTGTCGGTCGAGTCCGACGCGGCGCGGGCGGTGGAGTGGGCCAAGAGCGGCGCGTTCGACCTGGCGGTGGTCGACCTCGCGCTCGGCTCGTCGGACGGGCTCAGGGTGTGTTCGGCCTTGCGCGCCGCGGCCGAGACCCGCAGCCTGCCGATCCTGGCGATCGGCGATGCCGATGCCCGCGAACGGGTGGTGCGGGCGCTCGAATTCGGCGTCGCCGACTACGTGCTGCGGCCACTCGATCCCTCCGAGATCATCGGCCGCGTCCGCACCCAGATCCGCCGCAAGCGCTACCAGGAGGGCCTGCGCGCCTCCTATGGCCGCGCGGTCGAGATGGCGGTGACGGATTCGCTCACCGGCCTGTTCAATCGCCGCTATCTGGTGACCCATCTCGACAAGGCGATCGCGCGCGCCATCGGCGCCGGGCGGCCGGTGGCGGTGGCGATGTGCGACATCGACCGCTTCAAGGCGATCAACGACCGCCACGGCCATCAGGCCGGCGATCGCGTGCTGACCGAATTCGCGCGCCGGCTGGGGATGGGGATCCGCGGCGTCGACCTGGCGGCGCGCTATGGCGGCGAGGAGTTCGTGGTGGTGCTGCCCGACACCGATCTGGGCGGGGCGATGATCGTGGCCGAGCGCCTGCGCAAGGCCATGGCCGAAACGCCGTTCGCGCTCGAAAGCGGCGAAACCGTCGCCGTCACCGCCAGCTTCGGCATCACCATCTCGCGGCCCGACGACAGCGGCGCCGCACTGATCGCGCGAGCCGACAAGGCGCTTTACGCCGCCAAGGCGGCGGGACGCGACCGGATCGAGGCGGATTGAGGCCGCGGCATCGGCGCTTTGACCGCCGCGCTGGCCTCGGCTACAACCCGCGCCGTTCTTCGAAAGGAATCGCCCATGCGTCCCTCTGGCCGCCGCCCCGATCAGTTGCGCGCCGTCAGGCTCGAGGCCGGTTTCGCCAAATACGCCGAGGGCTCGTGCCTGGCGCGGTTCGGCGATACCCACGTGCTGTGCACCGCCTCGATCGAGGACCGCGTGCCGCCCTTCCTGCGCAACTCCGGCCAGGGCTGGGTCACGGCCGAATACGGCATGCTGCCGCGCGCCACCCAGGAGCGCACCGATCGCGAGGCCGCGCGCGGGCGCCAGAGCGGCCGCACCCAGGAGATCCAGCGCCTGATCGGCCGCAGCCTGCGGGCGGTGATCGATTTGCGGGCGCTGGGCGAGCGCCAGATCAAGCTCGATTGCGACGTGCTGCAGGCCGATGGCGGCACGCGCACCGCCGCCATCACCGGTTCCTGGGTGGCGCTGCGCCAGGCGCTGGGGCGGCTGATGGCGGCGGGGACGCTGAAGGCGCTGCCGCTGAGCGGCCAGGTGGCGGCGATTTCCTGCGGCCTGGTCAAGGGCACCGCCGTGCTCGATCTCGACTATGCCGAGGATTCGACCGCCGAGGCCGACGCCAATTTCGTCATCACCGGCGCGGGCGGCTTGGTCGAGATCCAGGCCACCGCCGAGCGCGCCACGTTCGATGAGGCCCAGTTCCAGGCGCTGCTCGGCTTGGCGCGCAGCGGCACGGCCGAGTTGATGGCGCTGCAGCGCGCGGCGCTCGGGCCGTGAGGCGGCGCTTCGCCGGCGATCGGCTGGTGATGGCCAGCCACAACCCCGGCAAGCTGGCCGAGCTGCGGGAGTTCCTGGCGCCGTTCGGAGTGAGCGTGGTCTCGGCCGGCGACCTCGGCTTGCCCGAGCCGGTCGAGGACGGCGACAGCTTCGTCGCCAACGCGCTGATCAAGGCCCATGCCTCCGCGCGCGGCGCGAAGCTGCCGGCCTTGGCCGACGATTCCGGGCTGTGCGTCGATGCGCTGGGCGGCGCGCCCGGCATCCATTCGGCACGCTGGGCGGGTCCGGGCAAGGATTTCGGCGTTGCCATGGCGCGGGTCGAAGCCGAACTCGCAGCCACGGGCGCGGCCGCGCCCGAACGCCGCGGCGGGCATTTCGTCTCGGTGCTGGCCTTGGCCTGGCCCGACGGCCATGCCGAGACGGTCGAAGGCCGGATCGACGGCACGCTGGTATGGCCGCCGCGGGGCACCGGCGGCTTCGGCTACGATCCGATGTTCCTGCCCACGGGCGAGA
The DNA here is from genome assembly GCA_016869515.1 of Alphaproteobacteria bacterium. Lineage (GTDB taxonomy): Bacteria > Pseudomonadota > Alphaproteobacteria > VGDZ01 > VGDZ01 > VGDZ01. The sequence goes on from VGDZ01000084.1 coordinate 12,848, forward strand.
GCGAGACCTTCGGCGAAATGGCGGCCGCGCGCAAGAACCGGCTCAGCCACCGCGCCCGCGCCTTCGTGCGCCTGGTCGATGCCTGCTTCCGCTGAGGCCGGCGGAATCGGCCTCTACGTGCATTGGCCGTTCTGCCGCTCGAAATGTCCCTATTGCGACTTCAACAGCCATGTCCGCGACGCCATCGACCAGCGGCGCTGGCGGGCGGCGCTGCTCAAGGACCTGGACGCCGCCGCGCGCGGCCATGAGGGCCGCCGGCTGGATTCGATCTTCTTCGGCGGCGGCACGCCGTCGCTGATGGATGCCGAGACGGTGGCGGCGCTGCTCGCGCGCGCCCGCGCGCTGTTCGCCTTCGCGCCCGACATCGAAATCACGCTCGAGGCCAATCCCAATTCGGCCGAGGCGGCGGCGTTCGAGGCCTATGCCCGCGCCGGGGTCAACCGGCTGTCGCTCGGGGTGCAGGCGCTGGACGATGCGGCGCTGGTTCAGCTCGGCCGCGCCCATGGCGCCAGCGAGGCGCGGGCGGCGCTCGGGCTGGCGCGATCGCTGTTCCCGCGCTTTTCCTTCGATCTGATCTATGCCCGGCCAGGCCAGGATCCGGCGGCGTGGCGGACCGAGTTGAGCGAGGCGCTGGCGCTGGCGGGCGACCATCTCTCGGCCTATGCCCTGACCTTCGAGCCCGGCACGCCCTTCCACGCCCGGCTCAAGCGCGGCGAGATTCGTCCGCCCGACGAGGACACCCAGGCGGCGATGTTCGAGGCGACGCGCGAGATCGCCGCCGCGCACGGCTTCGCCGCCTACGAGGTCTCGAACCATGCCCGGCGCGGCGGCGAAAGCCGGCACAACCTGGTCTATTGGCGCTATGCCGATTATCTCGGCATCGGCCCGGGCGCGCACGGTCGCGAACGCGGCCGCGACGGCGCCATCGCCGCCATCCGCCGCGCGCGCTCGCCCGAAGCTTGGTTGGACCAGGTCGAAGGCGCGGGCAGCGGCGAGGAGGCGCGCGAGGCGCTCGATCGCCGCGAGGCCGCGACCGAAATGCTGATGATGGGATTGCGGCTGAGCGAGGGGGTGGCGCGCGATCGCTTCGCCGCGCGGATCGGCGCGCCGCTGGAAGATTTCGTCGATCCGGATGCGGCGCGCGATTTGTCCGGGCGCGGGCTCTTGACGTACCAGGACGACCGCATCGCCGCGACCGCCGCGGGCCGCGCCGTGCTCGACCGCCTGCTGGCGAAGCTCCTGGTCTAGACCGCGATCGGTTCATAGGGAATCACGGCCGCGATTCCCTATGAACCGTGAATCGCGGTCCAGAGCGGGATACGAGGGCATGATTCACGATCTGTCTTGAACTCTATGGTTCAAGACAGATCGATCATGCCCTAGTTGCCGAGCGACTGGAAGGTCTCGGGCGCGGGACTGACCACGCGGCAACCGCTGCGCTGCACTTCGAGAATCGCGAGGCCGCGCTGGGCGACGCCGTCGACGCCGAAGCGGAAGATGCCGGCGGTGCCGGCGAAGCCGTCGGGATCGGCCAGGTGTTCGAGCGAGAAATCGGCGCCGGCCGGATCGCGCGCGATCACCGCCGCCAGCGCCACCGCATCGTAGGCCAAGGTCGCAACCAAAGGATCGGGCTGGCGGCGATAGAGCGTGGCGAAGCGCCGCTGGAAGGTCTCCAGCACCTGCGGCGGCGCGGCCGGGAACCAGGCCCCGGCCAGCGCCGGCTCGCGGCAGGCGATTTGCTGCCAATCGCGCGTGCCGAGAAAGCGCACCGCGCCCTGTTCGAGCCTGTGCGCGGCGACGTGCTGGGCGATGGCGCGCAGCCGTGCCCCGCCCTCGGCGATCAACAGCGCGTCATAGGGCCGCCCGCTCGGGCCGGCCGACAGCGCGCGGTCGACCGCCGGCTTGAGCGCATCGCCCTCGCTGTCGGCGGCATAGCCCTGGCGGCGGACCAATTGGCCGCCGGCGCGGATGACGTTGCGGTCCATCGCCAGCGCCACCGCCTGGCCGAACGCGCCGTCCGGAGCCAGCGCCCCGAAGGCGCGAACGCCCGCGGCCGCGGCGTGCCGCACCACGCGCTCGATCTGCTCCTCGGGCGTATAGCCCAGGATCAGCACGCCGTCGCCGGCGACGCCGCGGTCGTTGGAAAACGACACCACGGCGACGCCGCGCTGGCGGGCCAGCGGCGCCACCGCCTGGACCTGGGCGCGGGTCAAGGGGCCGAGCAGGATCTGCGCGCCCTCGGCCAGGACCTGGGAAGCGGCCTCGCGCGCGCCCTCGACCGTGCCGCCATCGTCGCGCATCAGCAATTCGAACTTGGCATCGGCATTGTCGAACAGCGCCATCTGCGCCGCGTCCTGCATGTCGCGGCCGATGGCGGCGGCGCGGCCGCTCAGGCTGAGCAGCATGCCGACTTTGATCTGGGCGCCCGGTTCGCGGCGCGGGCGGGCGACCTGGGGCGCGATCGGGATCGAAGCCACTTCGACCACGGAAGGGCGACCGGCGGCGGGCGGCGTCGGCGCCTGGGCCGGCGGCGCGGCCGCGCCACCCTGGGGCACG
>VGDZ01000085.1 GCA_016869515.1 Alphaproteobacteria bacterium
CTGTGGCCGTGCCGGCACCCTTGTCATCGGAGGCGCAGGCAGCCACCAACATGACGGCCGACACCAGGCTGACGATCTTGAGACGCATTGTATGGTTTCTCCTTTGCGGCAGTGGACCCGTCCTTTGTCGAGCCCAGATACCTGAACGGCACCGACCCATCCTGGATCGGCACCACCAAAACTTCATGACAGCGCCAAAGCGCGCGCTCGCTGTCGCAATATAAAATCCGCTTGGCGGCGAATCAAGCTGTTTGCCTGATATTACAGCAGCCTTGACCTACCCACCGAAGTACTGTTGCAACTACGCAACAGCGTTCTATGACGTCGATTTGGCAGTCATCACCCAGACGCGATGCGGCACGGCCAGTTTCGGGACCGGGAATCGCTCGGCCAGCAAGGCGCGGTGGCGTTGATCGAAGGTCGCGACCGCCTGTGGATCGAGCGTTGCGGCAACCCCGGCGCTGGCGCGGATGCGGCCGGCCCAGCCTTCATGGGTGTAAAACACATCATGATCGAACGAAAAACTTTCGATTTGACGAAAGCCCGCAATGGCGGCATCGGTCATCGTCCGCGGATGCACGCCGGTGCCACCGGCGCCGATCCAGCGCGGATTGAATTCCAGGATCAGGGTCTCGCTGGCGGCGGCGACGCTACCCGGCAAGGGCAGCCAATCGAAATGCGCAACCACCAGTTTTCCGCCCGAGACCAGAACACGCCGCGCTTCGGCCGCCGCCTTGGCGCGGTCGAACCAATGCCAGCATTGCCCGGCGGCAACAACATCGAACGCGCCGGCATCGAATCCCGTGGCCTCGGCGCGGCCGAGCCTGTGATCCACCGTGACGCCCGCCTCGCGGTCGAGGCGCCGCGCCTCGGCCAGCATATTTTCGGCGGGGTCGAGACCCGTGACCGAAAGTCCGCGACGGGCGAAGCCGCGCGCCAGGCTGCCGGTGCCGGTGCCGAGATCGAGCAATTGATCGCCCGGCCGGGCGATGCCGGCGGTCATCAGCCGATCGAACATCGGCTCGGGGAATCCGGCGCGATGGCTGGCGTAATCGGAGGCGGTGCGGCCGAAATCGACCGACGCCGCCCAGGCCCGCCATTCGCTCATGCCTGCCCGCTCACGCGCGCCCATCCGGCAGAGCGGGAGGCGGCGTGACCTCTTCGACATCGACGTCAATGATCCCGGTCTCGTGTTCATGGACCTCGAAGCTGGGAAGCGCCACGGGCAGCTCCCGGCCCTTGTCGGGGCGCACCCCCAGCTTGATCATGTGCCGCGCGGGCGGCAGCAGGCTGCGGTTGAACGATGCCGAGAAACCCTTGAACGCGGTCGCCGCCTTGCGCAGCGCCTCGCCCGCGCGCTCGGCGTGCTCGGTCACCACCGCCAGATTGCCGAGCAGCCGCGACGCGGCCTCGACGATGGCTTTCTGGTTCTCGGCTTGGCGACCGCGCTCGACCAGCGCCTGGGCCATCACCAGCACGCCGGTCAGGCCGGCCGGCCCCAAGGGCACGATGCGGGCCTCGACCGCCTTGCGCATGAACTCGGGATCGGCTTCGCGCAACCGTTCGACGGCGCCTTCGTTGGGCAGCGCCATGACGGTGAAGACCTGGGCGACCTCGCCCGACCGGCCGGCGCGGCGATGCTCGGCCAGCACGGCTCCGCGATAGTCGCGGGTCTTGAGATCGGCCAGGTTCTGGTTCATCCGCTCGGCCAGCCTTTTGCGCGCCGCCAGAACCGCCGCTTCGCCCTCGGCCGTGGCCATTTCCAACAGATGCTTGGAGGCCTTCATGTCGATCACCAGCAGCGCGTCGCCGGGAAGGAATACGAGGGCGTCGGGCTTACGCCGGCCATCCTCTCCCGCCAACGTCGCCTGGACGACATAGTCCCGGCCTTCGGCCAGTCCCATGGCCTTGAGCGTATTGGCCAGGACGGTCTCGCCCATCGAGCCGGCCTCGCCCGGGGTCGAAAGCGCGCGATGCACGGTGGCCACGGCCGCGTCGTTGCGCGTAACCCGTTCGCCCAGCGCGCTGACCGAACCGGCCAGAGCCTGTACCTGCTTGAGAAAATCCTCGCTTGCCCGCTTGATCGCGGTCTCTCGCTCGGTCCGGGCTGCCTCGGATTCGCGCTTGTGGTCGGCCAAAAGCTTGTTCGACAGATCGGCCGCGGTCGCGCTCACCGCCGCCTTGGCGCCTTGCAGCATCTCGCCGCGCGTCGCATCCCAATCCGCCATGCGCTTTTCGGCGGCGGTCACCTCTTGGCGAGCCAGCGCGGCATCGCGCTCGGCCTCGATTCGCTTGGTCTCGGCGGCTTCGCGCTCGACCCGCGCGCCGTCGCGTTCGGCCCGCATCGTTTCCAGTGCCGCGCGCGCCGCGGCAAGCTCGGCCTCGGCGCGGATTCTGGCCTCGGCCTCGGCGCGACCGGAACGGTGCTGCACCAAGGCCAACGCCGCCAGCGCCGCGATGCCGGCAAGCGCGAGATAGAAGGCGATCTCCATGCCGCAAGCCTAGCACAACCCCGGCTTGACCTGCCCCGGGCGCTCGCCTATCTGACGCCGCATGGCGATCCTGTCGATCATCACCGCGCCCGATCCGCGGCTGAAGCGCAAATCCGAGCCGGTGGAGCGGGTCGATGCCGCCCTGCGCAAGCTGTTGGACGACATGCTCGAGACCATGTACGACGCGCCGGGCTACGGTCTGGCGGCGATCCAGGTTGGCGTCGCCAAGCAGGCGATCGTGATCGATATTGCGCCCAAGGACACGCCGCGTCAGCCGCTCTATTTGGTCAACCCACGCATCGTCGCCGCGTCCGAAGACCTGGTGGTCGGCCAGGAGGGATGTCTCTCCTTGCCCGATCAGTTCGTCGACATCGAGCGCCCGCGCCAGATCACCGTCCGCCATCTCGATTACGCCGGCGCCGAGCGCGAATTCACCGCCGAAGGCCTGCTGGCGGTCTGCGTCCAGCACGAGATGGACCACCTGACCGGAACCCTGCTGCTCGACCTGGTCTCGCCGGTCAAGCGCGACATGCTGCTGCGCAAGCTTCTCAAGGCGCGCCGGTCCAAGGCCGCCGGCTAGATCGAGCCATGGCGCGGCTGGCATTATTCGGTACGCCGGCCTTCGCCGCGATTTGCCTGGACGCGCTGCTCGGCGCCAGCCATGCCGTCGTCCAAGTCTATTCCCAGCCGCCACGCCCGGCCGACCGCGGCCAGAAACCCAAGCGCTCGGCGGTGCATGAATTGGCCGAAGCCAAGGGCATTGCGGTGGCGACGCCGCGCAGCCTCAAGGATCCCGCGATCCAGGACGCGATCCGCGCGCTCGATCTCGACCTGGCCGTGGTGGTGGCCTATGGGCTGATCCTGCCGCGCCCGGTGCTGGAGGCGCCGCGCCGCGGCTGCCTCAACGTCCATGCCTCGCTCTTGCCACGCTGGCGCGGTGCGGCGCCGATCCAGCGCGCCATCCTCGCCGGCGATGCCGAGACCGGGGTCTGCATCATGCGCATGGAGGAAGGCCTCGACACCGGCCCGGTGCTGGCCAGCGCGCGCACGCCGATCGGTCCCGAGGACGACGCCGAGCGGCTGCACGATCGCCTGGCCGCGCTCGGCGCCAAGCTGCTGGTCGAAACCATCGCCCGCGATCCTGTGCCGGTGCCCCAAGCCGCCGCGGGCGCAACCTACGCCAAGAAGATCGACAAGACCGAAACCCGGATCGATTGGGGCCGCCCCGCGGTCGAGATCGAGCGCCAGGTGCGGGCGCTGTTTCCGGCCGCCTGGTTCGCGCTTGGCGGCGAACGCGTGCGGCTGCGCCGCGCCGTCCTGGCCGCGGGCGAAGGCCCGCCCGGCACGGTGCTGGACCAGGCTCCGACCGTGGCTTGCGGCACCGGTGCGTTGCGCCTGATCGAACTTCAGCGCCAGGGTCGCGGCGCGCTGGCGGCTGCCGATTTCCTGCGCGGCCGGCCGATGCCGCCGGGCACGGTGCTGGCGTGACGCGCTATCGGCTGACGCTGGAATACGATGGCCGCGACTTGGTCGGCTGGCAGCGCCAGGACAACGGCCCCTCGGTGCAGGCGGCGCTGGTCGAGGCCGTCGCCGCCTTTTCGGGCGAGAGCGTCGAGGTGGTGGGCGCCGGACGCACCGATGCCGGCGTGCACGCGCTGGGACAAGTCGCGCATTTCGACCTCGCCCGCGAGTTCCCGCCCGAGCGCGTGATGGGCGCGATCAACCATTTCCTCAAGCCGCGGCCGATCGTGGTGCTGGAGGCGGCGGTGGCGCCGGCCGATTTCCATGCCCGGTTCTCGGCCATCGAGCGGCGCTATCGCTATCGCATCCTCAACCGCCGCGCGCCGCCGGCGTTGGAGGCGGGCCGGGTCTGTCATGTCACGACGCCGCTCGATCACGCCGCCATGCACGCGGCCGCGCAAGGATTGGTCGGGCGGCACGATTTCTCGTCCTTCCGTGCCGCCGAATGCCAGGCCAAGTCGCCGCTCAAGACCCTCGACGAATTGAGCGTATGGCGACGCGGAGACGAGGTCGAGATCTTCGCTCGCGCGCGGTCGTTCCTGCACCATCAGGTGCGCAACATGGTCGGGACGCTGCGGCTGGTGGGCGAGGGCAAGTGGAGCGCGGACGACGTCGCCCGGGCGCTGGCGGCGCGCGATCGCGGCGCTGCCGGCCCGACCGCGTCGCCCGAGGGGCTCTACCTCGTCGCCGTGCTTTATCCCAGCGCCTGATCGGCCAGTCGCGCCAGGCCCTCGATGCCGAGACCCAGCACCAGATCGAGCATCACCACGCCGACCGCCGCCCCGGCGCCGACGCCGAGCGCGATGCGGGAGACATTGACCGCGAACAACAGCAGTCCCAGCGTCACCCCCAGCACGAAGCCTTGACCCCACACCCCGGGCAGCAGCCCGTAGCGCGCCAGCGCCGCCGCCGGCACCAGCAGCGCCAGCTGCAAGACTGCGGTCCAATTGTAGGCGATGACGAAAGTCGGATAGCGCGCGGCCCAGCCCAGCGGCGTCGCCACCAGCGCCAACACCACCGGCAAGGCCAACCAGCGCGCGAGGTACACGATTGCCGCCACCAGCCAACCGAGCGCGTCGTCCGGCCCCTCGCCGCCGGCCTGACGCGGCAAAATCTCGTAGATCAGATCGAGCGGCGCCGCGACCAGGATGGCGGTGAAGGAACGCCAGAATCCGTCGACCGTCAGATTGAGGTCGCCCAAGCCCCCGGCATCGCGCCGCATCAGCCGCCACGCCCCGCGCAGCCCCGCCCGGATCTCGGCCGGCGATGCGATCACGGCGCGAAGTAATCCTCGATCAGCGTCCGGTAGATGCGGGTCAGCGCGGCGATGTCCTCGACCGCGCAGCGTTCGTCGACCTTGTGCATGGTCTGGCCGACCAGGCCGAATTCGACCACCGGACAGTGGCGACGGATGAAGCGCGCATCCGAGGTGCCGCCGGTGGTCGAAAGTTCGGCCGCGATGCCGGTCACCTTGCGGATCGCGCTTGCCACCAGATCCGACAGCGCACCGGGCTGGGTCAGGAAGCTCTCGCCCGAGATGGCGATGTCGAGTTCGTGGGCGCCGGCGTGCTGCGCGCAAGTCTCGGCGATCCAGCGCGACAGCGCGGCGCCGCTATGCCGGTCGTTGAAGCGGATGTTGAGCCGCAGGCTGGCCAAACCCGGGATCAGGTTGGTGGCGGGGTTGCCGACATCGATCGAGGTGATTTCCAGATTGGAGGGCTGAAACCAGGCATTGCCTTCATCCAGCACCCGGCCGTCGAGCGCGCGCGCGGTCTCGATCAGGCGCGGGATCGGATTGTCGGCCAGGTGCGGATAGGCCACATGTCCTTGCGCGCCCTTGACGGTGACGACGGCGTTGAGCGAACCGCGCCGGCCGATCTTGATCATGTCGCCGAGACGTTTCTGGCAGGTCGGCTCGCCGACCACGCAGACATCGGCGCGCTCGCCCTTGGCTTCCATCCAATCCAGCATCCGCGTCGTGCCGTTGATGGCGGGTCCTTCCTCGTCCCCGGTCAACAGCAGGCTGAGCCGCCCGGGCCAGCCGCCGCGCGCGGCCCGGACTTGCGCCATCGCCGTCACCATGGCGGCAATGGCCGATTTCATGTCGGCCGCGCCGCGGCCGTAAAGCACGCCGTCGACGATCTCGGCGGCGAACGGATCGACCGTCCAGCCGCGTCGGTCGCCGACCGGCACCACGTCGACATGGCCGGCGAAGCAGAGATGCTTTCCGCCCGAGCCGGCGCGGGCATAGAGATTGTCGACATCGGGCGTGCCCGCCGTGCTGAACGGCAGGCGGTGGCAGTCGAAGCCGAGCGGCTTCAGCGCCGATTCCAGCACGCCCAGCGTCCCGCCCTCGTCGGGCGTCACGCTCGGGCAGCGGATCAGGGCGCGGGCGAGATCGAGCGCTTCGGCCGCCGCTGTCAAATCAATCCCGCAGCAGGTCGTTGATCGAGGTCTTGGCGCGGGTACCGGCATCGACCTGCTTGATGATCACCGCGCAATAGAGGCCGGGGCCGCCGGCCGATCCGGGCAGCGATCCCGGCACCACCACCGAATAGGCCGGCACGCGGCCGTATTGGATGCGGCCGCTGGCACGGTCGACGATCTTGGTGGTGGCGCCGATGAAGACCCCCATCGACAGCACCGCGCCGGTCTCGACCACCACGCCCTCGACCACTTCCGAGCGCGCGCCGATAAAGCAATTGTCCTCGACCACCACCGGCCCGGCCTGCAAGGGTTCGAGCACGCCGCCGATGCCTGCGCCGCCCGAGATGTGGCAGTTCTTGCCGATCTGGGCGCAGGAGCCGACCGTGGCCCAGGTGTCGACCATGGTGCCGGAATCGACATAGGCGCCGAGGTTGACGAAGCTCGGCATCAGGATCACGCCCGGGGCGATGAACGAGCCGCGGCGGACGATGCTGCCGGGCACGGCGCGGAAGCCGGCCTGGCGGAAGCGCGCCGCGTCCCAGCCCTGGAACTTGGACGGCACCTTGTCGTACCACGACGTCCCTCCCGGCCCGCCCGGCATCGGTGCGGAATCGTTGAGCCGGAACGACAGCAGCACCGCCTTCTTCAGCCACTGATTGACCGTCCAGGCGCCGTCCTTCTTCTCGGCCACGCGGGCGCGTCCGGAATCGAGCGCATCCAGCGCCGCCTCGACCGCCTGGCGCACCTCGCCCTGGGTCGCGGCGTTGACTCGATCGCGTCCCTCCCAGGCGGTTTCGACGGTCTTCTCAAGATCGGCCAGACTCATGATGGGCTCCGCTTCCCGAAATCGGCCGGACCATGCGGAAGGCGTTGCCGGCTGTCAATGCCGGGCGCAAGCTTGCGGCGATGGATTCGGAATTGCGGCAATTGGCCGATCGCGCGCTGGAATCGCTGCTGGCGGCGTTCACGACGCTGACCGGCGGCGAAGCCTATTGGCCGCTGTGGCTGGCTTGGGATCCGCTGTCGGAACGCATCGCTGCGCCGCTTGCGACGCTTGGCTTGGTGTTGGTGCTGGAGATGGCGTGGCCGGCGGGCTGGCGGCCGCGGCACGGCCTGGACTGGCTGATCGGGCAGATCAGTGCCGCGGCCGCTTGGCGGCTGAACCGTTCCTTGCGCAGCGAGGCGACGCGGCGCTGGCGCGGCGGCGTGTTGTGGTTGGCGGCCGCTTTGGCGGCCGGGGCGCTTGGTTGGATATTGGCAGGCTTGCCCGGGCGGGGCGACTTCCTGTGGCTGCTGCCGGCGCTGGCGCTGTGGTCGACCTTCGGCCTGCGGCAAGGCTTTGCACAGGCCGTGGCGCTCGGCTTGGCGCTCAGGCGGCGCGGCCGGCAGGCGGCGATCGATCTGGCCAAGGTCGGCGGCGGGCGGCAGGGCAGCTTGGTCGACGAGCATGACGTCGCTCGCCATGGGGTCGAGCGCTTGGCCGATGGACTGGTCGAAGCCGCGGTCGGGCCGGCACTGTGGTTCCTGATGGCTGGCCTGCCGGGGGCGCTGGTCTTCGTCGCGGTCTGCGGCCTGCATCGCCGTTTGGCCGAGGGCCCGCACAACCGTGCCTTCGGTACGGTCGTGCGGCGCGCACATGGCGTGCTGGCGATGCCGGCAGCGCTGGTGGCAGTGCCGCTCTTGGCCCTGTCTGCGCCGTTGGTGGGGCGCGCCAGCACGCTTGGGGTGTGGCGCGGCCTGGCCAGCGCGCGGCGCCATCCTTCGCACGCTTTGGGACTTTCGATGGCGGCGATGGGCGGGGCGCTGGGGTTGGTGCTGGGCGGGCCGCGGCGGTTTCAGGCCGGGGCGCCCGGCGGCGGCTGGATCGGCCCGGCCGATGGCCGCGCGCGGGCCGAGGCGCGGGATCTGATTCCAGCGGCCTGGCTCATGGCGACAGCGATGCTGTGGCTGCTGGCGGCGATCGCGCTGGTGGGTTTGGCGATCGACTGAGCGGCACCGTCAGGCGCATTTGGAATAGCCGCAGCTTTGGCAGGTGTCGCAGCCTTCGATGCGGATCAGCCCACGCTCGCCGCAGCGCGGACAGCCCCGCAGCCGCGCCTCGCCCGTGCCGGTGCCCGCGGCCTCGCTCTGGCCGACGGCGATCGCCATCGGCTGCACCTGCGGCCGCGCCTCGGCGCGCGGCGAGACGAAGCCGATGTCGATCAGATGGCGGTCGATGACCTCGCCGATCGCCGCCAACAGCGAAGGCACGTAGCGGCCTTGCAGCCACTGCCCGCCGCGCGGATCGAACACCGCCTTCAGCTCCTCGACCACGAAGCTGACGTCGCCGCCGCGGCGGAACACGGCGCTGATCATGCGGGTCAGCGCCACCGTCCAGGCGTAGTGCTCCATGTTCTTCGAGTTGATGAAGATCTCGAACGGGCGGCGGCGGCCGTCCTGGACGATGTCGGTGATGGTGATGTAGATGGCGTGATCGCTTTCCGGCCATTTCAGCTTGTAGGTCTTGCCGGGCAGTTCCTCGGGCCGTTCCAGCGGCTGGGTCATGTAGACCACGCCGCCGGCTTCGTAGATGTCCTTGGGCTTGATCCGCGCCGCATCGGCCCGCGGCGGCTCGAGCGGCAGTTCGGCCTGGGCGGGCTTGGCGCGGCCGTCTTCGACCTTCAATACCGCGCCGGTGATGTCGTTGGGGCGGTAGGTGGTGCAACCTTTGCAGCCCATGTCGTAGGCCAGGCGATAGACGTCCTTGAAGGCGGCGAAATCGATCGCCTCGGGACAGTTGATGGTCTTGGAGATCGAGGCATCGACGTATTTCTGCGCCGCCGCCTGGACGCGCAGATGGTCGATCGGCGACAGCGCCTGGGCATCGACGAAATACTCGGGCAACGGCGTGTGCTCGCCCATGGTCCGGCGATAGAGCCGGGCGGCGTAGTCCTCGACCCGCTCCTCCTTGCGCATGCCGTCGGGCATCAGCACGTAGCGCGCATAGCCGAAGCTGAACACCGGCTCGAGGCCCGAGGAGACATTGTCGGCCAGAAGCGAGATCGTGCCGGTGGGCGCGATCGAGGTCAAAAGCCCGTTGCGCAGGCCGTGGCGGGCGATGGCCTCGCGCAGTTCGGGCTCGAGCGTGGCGGCGTTCTCGCCGGCCAGGAAAGCGTCGCGATCGAAGCGCGGGAAGGCGCCCTTCTCGGCCGCGATCTCGCATGACGCCAGATAGGCCGCGCGGCGCAGGCAGCGCATCCATTCCTCGGTCAGGGCGATGGCGCGGTCGGCGCCGTAACGCGCCCGGCACATGATCAGCGCATCGGCCAGGCCGGTCACGCCCAGGCCGATGCGGCGCTTGGCGCGCGCCTCCTCGGCCTGTTCGGGCAAGGGGAAGCGCGACACCTCGATGACGTTGTCGAGCAGGCGCACCGCGGTCCGCGTCAGCCGATCCAGCGCATCGAGGTCCAGCGCCGCGTCCTCGGCGAAGGGCCGCGCCACCAGCCGCGCCAGGTTGATCGATCCCAGCAGGCAGGCGCCATAGGGCGGCAGCGGCTGTTCGCCGCAGGGATTGGTGGCGGCGATGGTCTCGCAATAGCCCAGGTTGTTGCGGCGGTTGATGCGGTCGATGAAGATCACGCCCGGCTCGGCGTAGGCGTAGGTCGCCCGCATGATCTGGTCCCACAGCTCGCGCGCCGCCAGCGTCTTGTAGGCGGTGCCCTCGAAACCCAGCGTCCAAGGCTGGTCCTCCTCGACCGCGCGCATGAAGGCGTCGCTCGCCAGCACCGAAAGATTGAACATGCTGAGCCGGCCGGGCGTGCGCTTGGCGGCGATGAAGGCCTCGATGTCGGGATGATCGCAGCGCAAGGTCGCCATCATCGCCCCGCGCCGGTGGCCGGCCGACATGATGGTGCGGCACATCGCGTCCCACACGTCCATGAAGCTGAGCGGCCCCGAGGCGTCGGCGCCGACGCCCTTGACCGGGGCGCCCTTGGGCCGCAGCGTCGAGAAGTCGTAGCCGATGCCGCCGCCTTGCTGCATGGTCAGCGCGGCTTCCTTCAGATTCTGAAAGATGCCGGACATGTCGTCGGGAATCGTCCCCATGACGAAGCAGTTGAAAAGCGTCACCGCGCGTCCGGTTTCGGCCCCGGCCAAGATGCGTCCCGCCGGCAGGAAACGGAAATCGGCCATCGCGTCGTAGAAGCGCTCTTCCCACGCCGCCGGGTCGCGTTCGGCCTGCGCGGCTGCCCGCGCCACGCGCCGCCAGGTGTCCTCGACGGTGCGATCGGCGACGACGCCGTCGGCACCCTTGAGGCGGTACTTCATGTCCCAGACCTGCTGGGAGATGGGCGCGATCGAAGTCATGGCGCAGCGCTTGGTGACGCGGGTCCAAGGGTTTTCGGGATGGAAAAATCTACGCTCATGCATCGGATCCGTCAAGAACTTCCTTTGGATTTCAACTGTTTAGGTCGGATTTTTAGGACGATAGCCGGCTGCCCCGTGCCATCTCCCAAGCCGCCCGGCTAGTCCGTTTGGATAGGTCGTTGCCATAGGAGCGATCCACTATCATGGCGGTCTCTATCATGACCGATATCACCGCCACCGACCTGCCGCAGGCCGATTCGCCGTGGACCCGGTCCAGGGTCCTGCTGCCCAGCATCGGCGCGTTGATCGTCGGCCTCGGGTTGACCTTTGCGGTCTACCAGAGTGCCCGGCACGACAACGACGAGCGCGCCGCCCAGCGTTTCCAAACCCAAATCGTCGAGTCGCGCCAGGCGATCGTCGGCCGGATGGCGAACTACGCACAGGTGCTGCGCAGCGGCGTGGCGCTGTTCGACACCGGGGTCGAGGTGACGCGTGTCCGCTGGCGCGACTTCGTCGAGGGCTTGCGCGTCACCGTCGCCTTTCCCGGCATCCAGGGCGTCGGCTGGTCGGTGCTGATCAAGCCCGAGGATTTGGCGGCCCATGTCGCCGCGGTCAAGGCCGAGGGCTTTCCGGCCTACAGCGTCCGTCCCGAAGGCCGGCGCGAGGTCTATTCCGCGATCGTCTATCTCGAACCGTTCGGCGGCCGCAATTTGGCGGCGTTCGGCTACGACATGCTCTCCGAACAAACCCGCCGCAGCGCCATGGCGCTGGCGCGCGACACCGGCCGCACGACGGCTTCGGGCAAGGTCACGCTGGTGCAGGAAATCGACGCCGACCGCCAGGCCGGTTTCCTGATGTACCTGCCGGTCTATCGCAAGGGGGCTGTCGTCAGCGGCGTTGCCGAGCGGCGCGATTCGATCGTCGGCTACGTCTACAGCCCGTTCCGCATGAACGATCTGATGGAAGGCATCCTCGGCTCCTATGCCGGCACTGCCGCGCTGCGCATTTTCGACGGCGCGGTCATGACCGACGACAACCTGATGTACGATTCGCACCGCAAGGCCGCGCCCGATACCGTGACCACGACCCATCGCCGGGTGGAATCGATCCAGCTGGCGGACCGGCTTTGGACGGTCGAATTCCGCAGCACCGCCGCCTTCGACCGCTCGATCGACCGAACCGCCGAGGTGCTGGCCCTGCTGGCGGGCTCGTTGGCAAGCCTGTTGCTGGCGGCGTTCGTCTGGGCGATGGCGCAGGCGCGCACGCGCGCGCTGGCGCTGGCCAACGAAATGACCGCCGACCTCAAGGCTTCGGAGGCACAGCTGCGCACGGCGATGGAGGCCGCCCAGGCGGCCAGCCGCGCCAAGTCCGAATTCATCTCCACCGTCAGCCACGAGCTGCGTACCCCCCTGACCTCGATCCGCGGCGCGCTGGGCCTGATCGCCGGCGGCACTGCCGGCGCGCTCGAGCCGCGCCTCAAGCAGATGGTCGAAGTCGCCAGCCGCAACGCCTCCCGGCTCTCGACCCTGGTCAACGACATCCTCGATCTGCAGAAGATCGAGGCCGGCCAGTTCGACTTCTCGCCGACGCCGATCGACCTCGATTCGCTGGTGCGCCAGGCGGTCGAGGGCGCGGCCGATTACGGCCGCCAGTTCAACGTCGGTTATGTCGTCACCGAAAACGCGCCCGGGCTCAAGGTCAAGGCCGATGCCGAGCGCATCATCCAGGTGCTCAACAACCTGCTTTCCAACGCCGCCAAGTTCTCCAACCCGGGCCAGACGGTCGAAATCGCCGTCGCCTGCAAGGGCGCGCAGGCAAGGGTCGCCGTGACTGACCATGGCCAGGGCATCCCGCCCGAATTCCACGGCCAAGTGTTCAATCGCTTCGCCCAGGCCGATTCCTCCGACACCCGCAAGTTCGGCGGCACCGGCCTCGGGCTTGCGATCTCGAAAGCGATCATCGACGCCCATGGCGGCTCGATCGGGTTCGAAAGCCAGCTCGGCCTCGGCACCAAGTTCTGGATCGAACTCGGCCTGGCCGATTGAACGGATCGGGCGGCGCGGAGGCACGGCTCAGACTCCGTCTCGGGCCGCGCGGTCGGGGACGCCGCGATCCAGCCCCAGCAGCGCCTTGAGTTCGGCCTCGCCCAGCGTCTCGCGTTCGAGCAGCAGCGCCGCGCCGCGTTCGAGCGCCGCCCGCCGCTCGGTCAGCACAGCCATCGCCCGCGCCAGCGCGGCATCGACCTGGCGGCGCACGGCGCGATCGATGGCTGCGGCGGTGGCCTCGCCGAATTCGCGCTCGAACAGCGTGATCGGACGGTCGGCGCCGAGATAGGCGTTGCGGCCCTCGCGGGCATAGGCCACCTCGCCCAACTCCTCGGCCATGCCGAAGCGCATCGCCATGGCGCGGGCGATGTCGGTGGCCTTTTGCAGGTCGTCGGCGGCGCCGGTCGACAGCCGCCCGAAGGCCAGCCGCTCGGCGGCGCGCCCGCCCAGCAGCACCGCCATCTTGGTTTCGAGCTCGCCTTGGTCCATCAAGTAGCGATCCTCGGTCGGCCGCTGGATGGTGTAGCCCAGCGCGCTGACGCCGCGCGGGATGATCGACACCTTGTGCACCGGATCGGCGCCCGGCAGCGCCAGCGCCACCAGCGCGTGGCCCATCTCGTGATGGGCGATCACCCTGCGCTCGGCCGGGGTGAGGACGCGGTTGCGCTTTTCCAGGCCGGCGACGATGCGTTCGACGGCATGGGTGAAGTCCTGCAGCGCCACCTTGTCGGCGCCGCGCCGCGTCGCCAGCAGCGCCGCCTCGTTGACCAGGTTGGCGAGATCGGCGCCGGTGAAGCCCGGCGTCAGCGCCGCCACCTGGGCGCGGTCGACGTCGGCGTCCAGCACCACCTTCTTCAGATGCACCGCCAGGATGTCGATGCGGCCCTTCTTGTCGGGCCGGTCGACCAGCACCTGGCGGTCGAACCGTCCCGCCCGCAGCAGCGCCGGATCGAGGATCTCGGCGCCGATCTCGACCTCGGCGATCTTGCCCTCGCGCACCAAAGCGCGGAAATCGGAATAGCCGAGCTGCTCGATCGTGCGGCTGGAAGTCCAGACGTATTGCAGCGCCAGGATGCCCAGCACGGCTGCGATCCAGTACCAGAGGTTGAAGCTGGTCTTGCGATCCATGGTCGGATTCTCGCCTGCGCGCGCGTCCTGGCAAGGGCGCGGTTCAGCGCAGGCCCTCCTCGGCCGGGATGACGTGGACGGCGTCGGCCAGCAGCGAGACCGCGGCCTCGACCCCGGGGGCGAGGCCGTTGCGACGGGCGACGTGGTCCGAGACCGCGAAGCGCAGCGGACGGTCGCCCGCGCCCTCCGGCGCCAGCGCGATCTCGGCCTCGTCGCCCAGCCGCACCAGTTCGACGATCCGCCCCGGCAGCGGGTTCTCGCGCTCGCCGCGCGAGGGCC